>JAKQQT010000242.1 GCA_029564025.1 Armatimonadota bacterium
GCCGCCGTGGAGCGCGTGCTCAAAGGATAGGATTCATGTATCAGGTGTCAGGTGCCAGGATTCGGGTGTCGGAACACAGCCTGAGGCACATTGAGCGGAGCGAGGAACGAACGTAGTCGAAATGGCCGTCGGTTCGGGTACCCGTTGTCAGGGCGACAGGGGCGATTCACGAATCGCCCCTACCGGCACCTGATACGCGGCCCTACGGATTGGGGTCCACGCCGGCCACCTTGCGGGCGATGTTCACGGCGTCGGCGAAGGTTACTCCGGTGTCGGGGTCCACGTTACAACGCACGTACTCGGCTTCCGTCGGATTGTATAGTCCCCCGGCGATGCGCAAAGCCTTTTCCGCGTCGGCCATATCGAACGGCACGCTGGCCTCGAACAGCGGGCCGTACAGGAAGATATCGGTCATTCCGTTCGTATCGTTCTGAACGAGGTTCGTCGCGTCGGAGGCGTAGGCCACATAAAGGCCGTCGCGGCTGATGGCCGGCGAGTAACTGGCGCTGTTGCCCTGTGAACCGTTCCACGCGACCGAGACCAGTGAAGTCACCGAGTTTTGAAGGTCGCGCACGAAGATGTCGCCTTGTCCGTTGGTGTCATCGGGCACGAGATTGGTGGAGTCGGAGAAGAACACCACGTATCGGCCGGCGCTGTCGATTCCTGCCGCGTTCGACTGCTTGTTCCCGACCGCCGTATCCATCCCCACCGAAACCGCCGTGGTGAATCCCGACAGGCTGTCGTGCGCGAAGATGTCCCGGTCCGAGTTCGTGTCGTTCGGTACGAGGTCCGGCACGTAGGACTCGAAGACGACATATCGGCCGAGGCGGTCCACGGAGGGTGAATAGGAGTTGCTGACAGCCCCCTGTGTGCCATCGGAGCGGACCGACACCATCGTGGTAGTTCCAGTGTGGGTGTCGCGCAGGAAGATATCCCAGTGGGTGTTCTTGTCGGCTTCGGACAGGTTCGACGCGAGGGAGGCGAACGCCACGTAACGGCCGTCCGCGCTGATAGCCGGCGCGTTGGACGTGGAATTGGTCTGAATTCCCGTGGAAGAGAGCGATATGAGTGTTGTGGTGTCCGTATACATATCGCGCAGGAAAATGTCGGCCATTCCATTCACATCGCCCGGCACCAGGTTGGTAGCGCCGGAAAGGAACGCCACCCAACGTCCATCGGCGCTGATGGACTGGGAAGTGGAGTCCCTGTCTCCCTGAATACCGGTGGGCGATACGGAGATGCGCGTGGTGACACCGTACAGCATATCCCGTACGAAAACGTCGGACTTGCCGTTGGTGTCATTCTCGACAAGGTTCGTTGCCCGGGAGGCGAACGCCACCCAGCGCCCGTCCGCGCTGATGCAGGGATTGGTGGTTCTGTCGTTCGCGGGCGAACCGTCATAGCCGACCGAGATGAGCGCAATTTCGCCGGTCTGGTTGTTGCGGCGGAAGATGTCCGTCTTGCCGTTGGTATCGCCAGGCACGAGGTTACTGGCGTCCGAACCGAAGGCGGCATACTGGCCGTTGTCGCTGAGGGCGATTCCGTAGTAGCCGCTGTAGTTGTTGCCCTCGGTTCCGTCCGCCGCCACCGAGATGCGCGTGGTGGTCGGGACGGCGGATGCGAAGGCGGCGAAAAGCGCTGATACGGCGATTGCGGTGAGCAGACGATCGGTGCATTTCATAGTGGTCTCCAGTCGCCCGGTGGAATGGCTATGGAAAAATGATACTGCATAGAAACGGGCAAGACCATCCGGTAGCGCCGGCCTCCCGGCCGGCATCCGACGCCAATCGGGAGATTGGCGGTCCCGGGGAGATTGCCGCTTCCAGGGCGGCCCACTGTGGCCAACCCCTTTGGCTCGTGGGCCCGTACGGGCCACTAACATAACCGCATTGACATAGCGTTTCGGTTCGCTTACTATGGAAAAAACGTGATACCTTTTCCGTCCGCGAGATATCACGGCATTTTCCTCCACAGGGTGAGGCAATCAAGCCTCTCCCGCGCTTTGGGCTACGGCCTGGCAGAGTATCGCGGTTCCGGGTCCTGAGCCTGACCGGCCTGTACGGGCCATATCGGTTGGGAGACGCGTATGAACGTTCCGTTGCACTCCACTCGATTCGTGCTTGCTTTGACCCTGGTTGCTTCCCTCATCTCGCCCGCCGTGGGTGTCACCTATGTGAAAGCCGACGCCACCGGAACCCCCATCGACGGCTCTTCCTGGGACCGGGCGTTTCGCACCATACAGGCAGGCGTCTACACGTCAAACGAAGTGTGGGTGGCGGCCGGTACCTATTCCGAACGCCTCACGCTTGGCTCGGGATTGGCACTTTATGGCGGCTTTAACGGCACGGAAGCGACGCGCGGCGAACGCAATCCGTCGGCCAATCCGACCATCATCGACGGCGGCGCGGCGGGTAATGTGATCAAGGCAGATCGACTGTTGTTTGGGGTCACAATCGACGGTTTCACCATCCGTAACGGGTCTGCGGAAACCGGAGCCGGTATTTTGCTGAGCAATTGTGGTTCGTCCACGGTCGCCAACTGCCTCATCACGGGAAACACCGCCGTGTCAAGGGGAGGCGGTATCTATGCGGACTTTACAAACGCGACCATCGTGAACAACAGATTTGTTGGCAACACCTGTAACGGCGAGGGAGGCGCTTTCACGAGTTACAGCGGCGTTCACCTGCTCGCGAACAACGTCATCGCGCACAACAATGCCGGTTATGTGGCGGCGCTGGGCACCCGGTACGGCACGCTTACCGTTACCAACAACACCATCGTGGACAATTCGGGCCGCGGCGCTGTGGACATGATGAGCGGCACCATCACGCTGGCCAACAACATCATCGCCGGCAACACCTACGGCGTATCCAATGAGAACGCGACGGTCACCTTACGCAACAACTGCTTTTACGGCAACAAGACGGACTATTGCAATGCCTCCGGCGCTTCCCTGCCGAGTCCGATCGGTTCGAACGGCAACATCCAGGCTGATCCTCTGCTGACCAACACGGCCTACGCGGAACTCCTGCTTGCGCCGGATTCTCCCTGTCGCGACGCCGGTAACAACGCCGATGTTGTCGGCGGATATCCCGACATTCAGGGCCAGGCCCGCATCCAGAACGGTGCGGTGGATATCGGCGCCGACGAAAGCGACGGCTCAACGCCGGCGTGGAAGGTTGTCTACGTGGACGGCTCCGCCGTCGATGACAGCGGCGACGGAACATCCTGGGCAACCGCCAAGAAGACCATCCCGGCGGGGATGGCGCTGGTCTCCAGGCAAGGCGGAGAGGTTTGGGTTAAGGCGGGCACGTATGCCGCGCCGCTGACCCTGGAAAAAGGCGCTCAGGTGTACGGCGGATTCGCGGGAACCGAAACCGCTCGGAATCAGCGCAACATCACCGCCAATCCTTGCATCCTCGACGGAGGTCAGGCGGACAGCGTCGTGAAGGGCAATTACCCGGTCGGGTGGTTTACGGTACTCGACGGCTTCACTATCCGCAACGGCAAGGCGGCCAACGGCGGCGGCGTCATCTGTTCATCCGGCGGCCCGCAGATCCGGTACTGCACCATCTCCGGCAACACGGCCACCAGCGAGGGCGGCGGCGTGTTTACCAGTAACGGGTGGCCGATGCTCATCGGCAACACGATTGTGAACAACACCAGCGCCAGTCACGGCGGCGGTGTCAGTTACTCCGCCGGCAGTTCCAGCCACCTTGGAATCCTGCTCAACAACCGCATTACCGGTAACTCTTCCGGTCAGGCGGGCGGCGGAGTGATCTGGCATTACGTTGACATGCTGATTGCCAACAACGTTATCGCGCACAACCACGCCGGATGGGTCGGCGGCGTGGGCGGTTGGGGCGGTACGTCCACCATCATCAACAACACAATCACCGACAACCTGGGACGCGGCAGTATCGACCTGATGGGCGGCGCGTCCACCGTCGCGAATAACATCATCACGGGTGGAACCTACGGCATCTTTGCCGATCCCGGCGCCGTTACCGCAACGTTTCGCAACAACTGCTTTTACGACAACTTCGCGGACTTCGCCAATTGGCCAAGCGTCATCGGCGTGAACGGCAACATCTCCGCCGATCCCAACCTGGTCAACGACGCAAACGGTGCGCTCAGGCTGACGCCCGGTTCCGCCTGCATCAACGCCGGCAACACGGCAGACGCCATATTGACATACGGCGACATCAAAGGCGCCGGGCGCGTATTGGGCGGAATCGTGGACATCGGCGCCGATGAAAGCGACGGCGAGTTGCCGGCCTGGAACGTGATTTATGTCAACGGAGCGACCGGCGACGATGCGAAGAACGGGCTTTCCTGGGCCAACGCGAAAAAGACGTTGCAAGCAGGCATGGACCTCGGTTCGCAGTTGGGCGGCGAAGTGTGGGTGACCGCGGCAATCTACCCGGGACCCGTGACCGTGAAACAGGGCATCCACGTCTACGGAGGATTCACCGGCGTCGAGACGGCTCGCGACCAGCGCAACTTTGCGCTCAACGCCACAATCCTCGATTCCGCGCAGACCGACCGGGTGGTGAACATCCCGTGGTACGTCGGCCGGTTTACCTGGCTGGACGGGTTGACCATTCGGAACGGCTTGAAGGACAATGGCGCGGGAATCTATGCGGACGGATCGCCGCTGATTCGATTTTGTACGCTCTACAACAACCGGGCGACCGGCGAAGGCGGCGCGGCCTACTTCAACGCGAACTGGCCTATCGTTCGAGACTGCCTGGTCTACGGCAACACCAGCGGATCAACCGGCGCGGCGCTTCGCATCAACAACGGCAACCTCATTGCCTCCGGCAATCGCATCGTCGGCAACACGGCTTCGGGACCTGGCGGCGCAATCATCTGGAGCGGTGGAACGCACCTCATCGCCAACAACGTGATCGCTCACAACCACGCCTCCTACTCCAGTGGAGTGGGCGGTTGGAACGGCGCGTCCAACATCGTAAACAACACCATCGTGGACAACATCGGGCGAGGCGCGGTGGACCTGATGAGCGGTTCGTCCACCATGGCGAACAACATCATCGCAGGAAACGGCAACGGTATCTATATGGTTTACGGAACCCCGTTGACCGCACACAACAACCTCTTCTACCGCAACTACGAAGATTTCGTCAACATGCCGAGCGTAATCGGCGTAAACGGCAACTTCTCGGCTGATCCGATGCTGGTCAATTCGGCGGAAGGATACCTTCTGGTGGATCCGAAGTCGCCTTCCCGGGATGCCGGCAGTAATGCCTACGTTGTCCCGGCGTATGCCGACGTGGAGGGTCAGGCCCGCATCCAGGGTTCGTATGTGGACATCGGGGCGGACGAAAGCAACGGTTCAACCCCCGTCTGGGCCGTGAGTTACGTGAACGGCGCGGCCGGCGATGACGCCAACACCGGGACTTCGTGGGCAACAGCGAAGAAGACCGTGCAGGCCGGCCTCGATACAGCGTCGGTGCTTGGCGGGCAGTTGTGGGTCACGGGCGGCACGTACAAAGAGAAAATCACCTTGCGCCCCGGCGTTCAGGCGTTCGGCGGATTCGCCGGAACGGAGGCGCAGATTACAGACCGCGTGCCGGCGACTCCCGCCACCGTTCTGGACGGCGAACTCGGAGGAACCGTCGTCACCGCCCCATGGTTTGTGGGACCCTACGGCGCGCTCGACACGTTCACCGTTACGAACGGCAAAGCGGCCAGCGGCGGCGGCATCCTCTCGAACGGCGGGCCGAGCATCCGCAACAGCGTGATAACGGCCAATCAGGCAACAAGCGAAGGCGGAGCCGTGTATTCGGACGGCTGGCCGACGATTCAGGGCTGTACAATCACCAACAACTCAAGCGGCAGCATCGGCGCGGCCATTAGGAGCAACAGCAGTACAAAGACGTGGGTGTACGGCAACCGCATCAGCAACAACACCACCGGTAACGCCGGCGGAGCGGTGGTGTGGAACGGCGGCACACACGTCATCGCAAACAACCTGATCACCCACAACCGCGCAGGTTGGGTGGCCGGTGTGGGTGGTTGGAGCGGCACGGCAACCATCACCAACAACACGTTCGTCGACAACGCGTGGCGCGGCCAGATTGACCTGATGGGCGCATGGGCCGACATCACTAACAACATCATCGTGAACGGGCCGTCCATCGGTATCTTCGGTGATGGAAACTCCGCATCCGTGTACAACAACGACGTGTTCGGCAACGTGACGAACTACCAGGGAGTGGCCGATCCCGGAACGGCCAGAGGCAATATCTCCGTGGATCCGATGTTCACCGACGCCGTGGGCAACAACTTTACGTTGCAGATTGCATCGCCCTGCCGGGATGCGGGGCTTGATACGGCCGTTTGGCCTGACTGGCTGGACGTGACGGGCCAACCGCGCATCCAGGGAACGCATGTGGATATGGGCGCTTATGAGTTCGCCGGCGCCGTCGGCTACCGATGGTATGATGTGCTGAAGGCCTTCCGCGCATCGGCCGGTCTCATAAACCTTTCCGCCTCGGAAGCAACGTACCTGAACGTGGTTCCGGACACGGGCATCACCCTGTTGGACGTGGTGCGCCTGGCGCGCAAGGCCAACGCGACCGATCCGAATCCGTAACAAGCGGTTTTCCAGTAGCGCCGGTCTCCCGGCCGGCATCTGTCGCCAATCAGGAGATCGGCGTTCCCAGGGATAGACGTAAGAATCTAGTAGGGTCACGGCATGCCGTGCCCCTACCAATTGGGGGTATTCCGTGAAGGGAATGCAAACCGGAATCAGGGATGATAGGAATAGGCTTCGCCCGCGCGCGGTCTCTTTGTTCTAATCCTACTCCAGCGCGACACGCGACATACGCACCATGGGCGCTTCGCTACCCCGCGCGGCGCAAGGCGCCGCGCGTCCGGATTATGTTTTGATATCCTTCCGGTTGATGTTTCGCGCGTCAAAGATGCACCCTAAAACTTGGACCAATTACAGCCGATGGAAGGGATAGAATGGAGCCACCAAGTTGATCATCCGACCCCGATTACACCTAACG
>JAKQQT010000248.1 GCA_029564025.1 Armatimonadota bacterium
ATCACGCAGTAAACACAGGCGTGAGGCACGCTGAGCGGAATTCCGGAACGAAGTGACGGAATGCAGTCGAAGTGCGCCGGCGTCCTTCGACTACGTCCCTGCGGACTCCGCTCAGGATGCCTCGACCAGCTCTTCCTGTAACGGCACTGACGCGTCCATCACAACGCCTGTTTCGAGGGCAAGCATGGTTCCATTTCCAGCAGAAGGTTCGTTTCGTCCTGCATCTGTTTCAACATGGCCGGCACGTCCGCCTTCTCGAGCCTCAGCATCTCGTCGAACATCGGAACAGAGATTCGCAGTGAGTACTCCGGCGCGCCCACGATGGGCGGCAGTACCGGCAGGGAATAGAAGAGGCTGTCGACCATCGGCCGGTTGTCCTTTGGCGGCGGTTTCAGGAAGTATTCCGGGCTGTAGGCATATTCGCGGATGGCGGTGACGCAGTTCTTCAGTTCGCCCAGGATTTTGCCGCCGCCGTCCGGCGAGCAGTAGAACTTCATCCAGCGCCAAGACGCTTCCTTGTTTTTGCTCTGGGTGGACATGCAGATGCCGCCGACCGCCAGCCTCGACGCCTTCTTCTTCATCCCCGGCATCATGCAGACGTTGTACCGGAAGTCCTCCACCTTGTTGAAGTCCACCACCATATATGTCCGGCCCGGAAGCATCGCCAGTTGGCCCAGTTTGAACATCTGCATACTGCTGGATTCCTGGACCTGCGCGGGAGACGGGGCAACCTTTTCGATCCACCGCAAGCGACGCAATTCCTCGATGGCCTCGATGGCTTCCGGGCTGTAAACGACACTGCGCGTGTAATCGGCGTTGAACGTGGAACCGCCGTTGGACCAGATGGTCATCGTGGGATCGGGCAGGAACATTCCGAACACCTTCTGCTTGCCGCGGGTGTTCGTCAGGCGCCGCGCGGCGTCGGTGAACTGATCCCAGGTCCAGCTGTCATTGGGAAAGGGCAGACCGGCCTTCCGGAACAGGTCTTCGTTGTAGAACAGCACGTCCGTGCTGAAGTGAACGGGATAACTGAATATCTCGGTTTGTTCGCGCGGATGTGCGGGTCCGGGCGGCGGATACCGCAATACGTCCACGGCCTGTTCAAAGAAGATGGTCGGATCGGCGTCGGGGTCCAAGGCGAACCATTTCGTCAGCGGTTCGATGGCGTTCTTGGAGGCCAGACGCGGGATGTCCGTGCCGACGGCATAGAACGTATCGGGCCCGGTTCCGGACGCAAATTCCACGTAAATCTGGTTCTGGGCGCGGCTGTTGAACTCCACCTGAACCTCGATATCGGGATTGAGACGCTCGAATTCGGCTTCGATCTTCTTCACCAGGTTCATCTGTTCCTGGCCGATTTCATAGGTGAGGAAGCGGACGACCGTCTTGCCGGACGGCGGCAGAGGCCGGCTGAAGTAGAAGACGGCGAACACGGCCGTGGCGAGGAAAAACAGGAAGGAATACTTGCTGACGGCGTCGCGAATCATTAGGCGCTCCCGAGTTAAGGATACAAGGCAAGACGCGTACGGAGCCAACCATCGACGGAGGGTGGCGAAGGCTTTGACTCCGTTGGCGGGGTGTGGTAAACTTATGTTGCACGGAGTGGTGGCCGAGCGGCTTAAGGCGATCGCCTGCTAAGCGATTGTAGGGGTTTAAGCTTCTACCCCGGGTTCAAATCCCGGCCACTCCGCCAGTAAGTACGGGGGCGTCAACACGGCGCCCCCTTTTTTATGCTCCTCCGGGAACCAGGGGCGAGAGTCGGCGTCCTGAGCGTGTCTGAAATCCAAATGGAGCCGGCGAGGCTCAAAAAGGAAGGTGTTCCTATGAAGTTGGGTAGATTCCTGACGCTGACCCTGTTGACCGGGCTTCTGGTGATGGGAGCCGCTATCGCCCAGGGACCCAAGGGCCCGGGAGACGGGACCTGCGACGGTACCGGCGCCGGACCGGGAACCGGAACCGGACAGGCCGCGGGATGGTGGACCACGGTCGTGGCGACCACCCCGGAACAAGCGGCTCTTCTGGAAGAAATCGGCGACCTGCATGCGCTGATCCACGACCTGAACGTCGAACTGGCGGCCCTGCGCAAGGCGGGCGCCCCGCCTGACGTGATCACCGCAAAGGTGGCCGAACTGGTGGCTGTGCGCGAGGAACTGCGCGCGTTGATTCTGGCGAACCTGGATCTTCTGGAAGAGATGGGCGCCGTAATCAACTGCAACGACGGCATCTGCAACCGGGCCAAAAAGGGCACCCCCAAGAACACGTCCGGCGGCAGTATCCAGAACAATCCGGACGCCGTGCGCGACGCGGTCCAGATTCGCGACCGGGACCGAGACCGCACGAACCATCAGGACAACAAGCAGAAGTAGACTGCCAAGTCCGCGCCTGACAAGCAGTCGG
>JAKQQT010000535.1 GCA_029564025.1 Armatimonadota bacterium
AAGTCGATCAACGGTTCCCCGTTGTCTTCTATCGGTATATGCTCCAGATCGGCTGTTGATTCGAGGATGGACATGTGAGATACAGGATTCAGGATCCAGGATTTGGGATTCAGGGAGGTGGTATCGCGATTCCGGTCTGAATCCTGAATCCCGAATCCTAAATCCTGCCCGGTGTTTGTTCTACAATTTACAATAACCCATTCGAACGCTGGAATTCCTCACATGCCTGACGAAACCGAACCTGAAGACACCCATCCCGTGGCCGAACTGGTTTCCACGCTCAAGCGTGAGCGCGACGCCGTGCGCCGGCGCCATATGGACGGCGCGAGCGGAATCGAGGTGACGCGCCGGTTGTCCGACCTGGTGGACCGCCTTGTCGTGTCGATGTTCAACCTTGCCGTGGAGCGTGTGCCCGGCGCTGTCGCCGAACCCAGCATCTGCCTGGTGGCCGCGGGCGGTTACGGCAGGCGACGCCTTGCTCCCTTCAGCGACATCGACATGACCTTCATCGTCGCGCACGAGGACGATCCGGTTCTGGACGGCATCGCGCGCGAAATGTTCTTTCTCATCACGGATGTCCTCACGGAAGGCGTCGGACTGCGCATCGGTTACGCCTACCGTCCCCTCGGTGAAATCGAGGATCTGGACATCGCCTCGCAGACCGCCCTTCTGGACGCCCGCCTTGTTTGCGGAGACCGAGCCCTGTTCTACCGGTTCCGCGAGGAACTGCTGAGGTCCATTCAACCCGCCGTTTTCGCGTGGACCAAAATTCACGAACGCGAAGAAGCCCTGCACGAGTCGGGCGACTCGCTGTATTACCTTGAACCGAACGTGAAAATGGGCGCGGGGGGATTGCGCGACCTGCACACGGCGGAGTGGCTTGCCAAGGTGACAATGGGTGTCGGCCTGCAGGACCCGTGGGGAAGGTTGAGGATCGGCGGCTATATCAGCGAAGAGGAGTTCCAGTCTGTCACAGCCGGGCGCGATTACCTGTTGCGTTTGCGGAATGGATTGCACTGGATGACCGACGAGGCGCTGGACATTGTTCTGCGCGACCGCCAGGCCGAAATTGCCGCCCAACTTGGATTTGCGGGGGACGGAAAACGAACGCCGGTGGACCAGATGATGGAGGAATACTACCGGCACGCGGCTTCCATCCGCCGGATTTCTCGCAAGGCGGCCGCCAAGTGCATGAAACAAAGCCTCCGCCTGGATACGGGTTTCGTGATCAAGGCCGGGCAGGTTACCCCGACCGATGTGACCCTGCTGGAGCGCGAACCCTCCGCCGCGCTGAGGGTACTGTATCACACGCAGTGCTACGACTTCCCGCTGTCGCCGGAAGTGGAAGTGATGATCTCCGACTTCGCTTCCGGAGCCGAGGGCGCCCTCGACGACATCGAGTCGAGGCGCATTTTCCTGCAGATCCTCCGGCACCCGCATCGCGTGTACGCCACATTGAAGCGCATGGCAGACCTGGAAGTGTTGCCGCGCGTGATTCCGGCGTACCAGGCTTTGTTGCGGCTTCTACCCACCGAGGCTGTTCATCAGTTCACGGTCGGCGAGCACAGTTTGCGGGTTGTGGAAGCGCTGGAGCAGTCCAGAGCAGAATCGGAGACAACCGGTTCAATCTTCCGGCAGGCGTGGAACCACGTGAACAGTCCCGAAGTGCTGATGCTGGCGGCGCTGTTGCACGATGTCGGGAAGATACGCCGTTCGGAACACCACGCGGAAGTCGGGGCCGAAATCGCCAGATCCGTCGCTTTCCAGTTGGGCCTTGAAGAAGAATCCATTCAGCATCTGGCTTTTCTCGTAAAGAACCACGATCTGCTGGCCGATTTCACGCGGTTGCGACAACCGGACCAACCGGGCGCCACAGCCGAAATCACCGAAGTGACGAAGACGCCGGAACGCCTTGCCATGCTGTTCCTTCTTGCCTGCGCAGACGTTCGCACAATGGGCAACGACACCGGGGTTCACGTTCAAATCGAGAACCTTGTTCAACTCTACCGAACCATAACAGCCACGCCGCCGGGAGAATCCGACCAGACGGAAAGCGAAGGGATTCAGGAAGGCGTTCGGGCGCTGGAGGAATCCCTTTCGGTCCGACACCTGCCCGAAACAGCCGTGCGCTCGTTCATTGCCGCCATGCCCGCGGGCTATCTGCTGAACACCGATGTGGACCGCATCGCCGCGCACATCATGGCGGTCGACCGACTCGAAAACGAGCCAGTCGTGGACTTCCGCGAGGATCGCAGGCGTCTGTGGACCGTGATGACGGTGATTGCCCTGGACGCGCCCGGGCTTCTTTCGAAGATTGCCGGTGTTCTGTTCGCCCACGACGTGAACGTGCACTCGGCGCGCGTTTTCACCCGCGAGGGCGAACGCCCGATTGCGCTGGACGAACTGGTGGTGGAAGCGCACAACAAACCGCTGACCTTCGATGTTCAGGTGGCGGTGGAGCGCGACCTCCGAAGGGTGCTGGCCGGCGAGGTTTCCGCCGCTGATGTCATGGCGGAATACGGCCGACGGCTGGATTCCTGCACGCCGGTCCGCTCCGTGCGCCTGCACAACGACCTGAGCGAGTCATTCACGGTTGTCGAGATCGAAATGCCGGACGAGAAGGGGTTGGTGTGCCGGCTCGCCACGGCGCTGACCTCGTTCGGGTGGGATATCCACAACGCCCGCATCACAACCCGCGCCGGAACCGCGCGAATTGTTTTTTACGTGACCGATGTATCGCGCCGCAAAATCGAAACCGACACCCTCGATCCCCTGATGATGCTGACAGAAGGTATGTCGGCGGCGGAATGAAGAGGATTCAGGATATAGGATTCAGGATTTAGGATTCAGACAGGTTTCAGGAACCCCTACCTGAATCCCGAATCCTGAATCCCGAATCCTTAATACAATGACCACTTCCGCACAACGTTCGC
>JAKQQT010000313.1 GCA_029564025.1 Armatimonadota bacterium
ATCACGAATTCAGCGGCCTTGGTCGGGGCGATGCCGATCTCGGTCACGACCTTGTACTGGTCGATGATCGCCTGCGTGTTCAGTTCGCCGTCGCACTTCACATAGAAGGCATCGCGCCAGTTGCCCGTGCCGCCGTCGAAAAACGCGCCCTCGCGCCAGTAGTCCTTCAGGAACAGAGTGATCGTGGTTGTGAGGTCTTTCCACAGATCAATGTTGTTCGGTTTGAACACGGCCCACTCGGTTCCTTCCGCGATGGATTCCACCACGTTCAGGAACAATCGCCGCACATTGATCGAGCGCCAGTCGGAGAGAGCGGAAAGTGTGCGGTTGCCCCACGCCACGATACCGACGCCGCGCTTTTTTATGATCGGGTTGATGCGGGCCGGATAAAGCGTGTCGCGCTGTCCCTTGTCGAGCGGGTATTCCAAGCCGAGGACATCAACGAACGCTCCGTCCTCGATTCCCGCAGGGGCTTTGTGAACGCCATGCACGACGTCCGTCTTGGCGTAGATGCCGGAGAGTTGGCCGGAGGGCGGGATAATCCTTTCCTTGCGGGAATTCGGATCGAGGATTTTGATGTTCGGGTAATACAGCGCGGCATATTTGCAGTTGAACGCCGCTGTGTCCTGAACGTATTCCTTTATCTCCGTTACGTTCATGCCGAACGGGGAATCGAGAATGACGAACAAGTCCTGTCGCATCTCCGAATAGGTGCAGAGCGCGTTCTGGACGGTCTGCGTGGTTATGCCGGGACAGGACAGGATGTTGATCTCGTCCACGGGATCGAACGCGAACACGCCGGTGCGCGCCGCCTGGCTTCCGGCGTAATCCACATCGCCGATGCCGGTAAGGCCGTCTTCGCCGCCCGTGATTGGATACGTTCCTTCCGCGGGCCTGTTGTCCGGCGCGACGGACGCGCTGCCGAGGTCTTCCACGACGATATATTCCGATTTCCCGTTGATGCGGTCGGGCGCGTAATTCTCGGACGCCGGGTTCATGGACAGATCATCGTGCGGCTCCATGAAGACGTTCTTGAAATAGACTTTCAGCCGGAAATGATTTGCCGGGTCCGTCGTCGCGGGAATGATCTTGATGGAAATGTCGTCGCCCCACTTGCCGGGGGAGATCGCTTTCACGCCGAGCGTCGGGACGGGTGTCGCGGCGCGGTCGTTGAGCGTGGTCGCGCTAGTTGCGCATGTCGCGGTCGTCGCGTCCGTGATATCGGAGTAATGCACGACCCGCACCACGTAGCAGCGGCCTTTGACCTTTTTGAAGAATCCGTCCACGGCGTAAGCGAGATAGCTGTTCGGGATGTAACCGCCGAAGACCCGCTTG
>JAKQQT010000558.1 GCA_029564025.1 Armatimonadota bacterium
ACGAACGTCTACGCGAATCTTGCGGCGAAGGTCGCAGGATTACCGGAGGCAAAATGGCGTGATAGACCTACCTATATTCTGTTTGCATTGGGCGGATTCACACCGGATCTAGTGACCCTTGCGGCGGATCAGGCAAACCGGTTGCATCTTGTCTCTGGATCCGACCTCTTTAGCGATACATAGCGAAGGATTCAATGCTTTAGGAGCCGGCTTTTGGACGCGCAGGTGAATTCCAGGTTATCGAGAACGTGCGTTCTAGATGGTAGAATGAAAACTGGCAGTAGATCGATTGCCAGATTCGCACCCGTTTGTCCCTCGATTCTCGGCCCGCACCACAATGTCACAAATGAGCATTCCCTTCCTCACGGTCCTGTTGATTGCACTGATCGCCGTCCCGGCGGTGGCTTTTGGTGATGCGACGCCGGTACGAACGGCCGGTGGCCAGTTGATAACCGCTCCATCCTCTCCCGATCAACAGCCCTCGTGGCTGGCCGGCTTGAAGCAGTGGCGCGCGTCGGCAATAATCGATGGCGCCCTCTACGAGGATCCACGACGGGCCTGGACCCAGCGCAATTTCGTGCAAGCGCTAGTCATCGTCCAGGAGCGGACCCTCTTCGACCCAAAAACCGGTCGGTATACCGTCGACCGATATCTCGATGATGTGACAAAGCGTTACGGCGGAGTAGACAGCGTCATCATCTGGCACACGTACCCGAACATCGGAATCGATGACCGAAACCAGCACGACCACTTGCGCGATATGCCGGGCGGACTTCCGGGCCTGCGAAAAATGGTCGCGAAATTCCACAAGCGCGGCGTGCGCGTGTTCTTCCCGATTATGCCGTGGGACAGCGGCACCCGTGTGGAAGACCTTACGCTCGCCCAAGCCACGGCCCGCGATATGGCTCAAATCGGCGCTGACGGCATCTTTGGCGACACGCTGAACGGCATCGACCGGGCCTTCCTGACAGCCGCCGATGACGCCGATATTCCCCTCGTCCTCGAACCCGAACTCAACCTGGGGAGCGACGAAATGCCGGGTTGGAACACGATGACCTGGGGGCAGTTCTGGGACGAACCTTTTGCGCCAGGCATCAGCGCGTACAAATGGCTGGAGCCGAGGCACATGGTCCACGTCACGTCGCGGTGGGCAAAGAACCGGACCGGTGACCTCCAGCGAGCCTTTCTGAACGGTACGGGATACCAGAGTTGGGAGAACATCTGGGGCCTGTGGAACGGTATCACGGAGAAGGACGCTGGGAATCTGCGCCGTATTGCCGCAATCGGGCGCGAGTTTGCCGATTTGCAGACAAGCCCCGACTGGGAACCATATGCTGTCACCCGGCAGGCAGGCGTTTTCGCGAGCCGTTTCCCCGGCGAGGGCCGGACATTGTGGACGCTCGTGAACCGGTCGGATAAAGCCGCGACCGGTCCATCTCTGAGGATCACGCACATCGAAGGCGTGCGGTACTTCGACCTCTGGAACGGCATCGAAATCAAGCCGGATATCAGCCAGGGCGAGGCTTCGCTGGAGTTCGGCGTCCCCGCGCACGGCTTTGGGGCGGTGCTGGCGGTTCACGGGTCAGAGTCACGGAGAGCGGGAACCCTTCAGCGATTCCTCCGCAAGATGGCCGCTCTGCCCACAGCGCCCGAATCGGGGGAGTGGAAGGTCCTGCCTCAGCGCTGTACGCCCATCAAGCCAACGAAACCGGCCCCGTCCGCGCCGGAAGGGATGATCCTTATTCCCGGTGGAGCCTTCGAGTTTCGCGTTTCGGGCGTTGAGATTGAGGGCTCGGACGAGTTCGGAATCGACGTCCAGTACCCTTGGGAGCTTGCGCCGCGCCGAGACCATCACCAGACGCTCGAGATGCCGCCGTTCTTCATCGACCGCACGCCGATCACGAACGCGGAGTTCAAAAGGTTTTTGGACTCATCCCGATACAAGCCGCGTGATGAGCACAACTTCCTGCGACACTGGTCGGACGGAATGTTCCCCGACGGTTGGGCGAACAAGCCTGTCACGTGGGTCTCGCTGGAAGATGCGCGCGCTTACGCCCGCTGGACCGGCAAGCGCCTCCCTCGCGAATGGGAGTGGCAGTATGCCGCGCAAGGAACCGATGGTCGTCTCTACCCTTGGGGGAATCTACCGGACGCGAACGCTATCCCGCCGAAAGACACGGGCCGGACGATGCGGGCGCCGACCGATGTGTCAGCCTACCCCT
This sequence comes from Armatimonadota bacterium, assembly GCA_029564025.1. GTDB lineage: Bacteria > Armatimonadota > DTGP01 > JAKQQT01 > JAKQQT01 > JAKQQT01. The sequence goes on from JAKQQT010000558.1 coordinate 2,223, forward strand.
CTGGCGCCAGCCCGTTCGGCGTGCTGGACATGGTGGGAAATGTGTGGCAGTGGACCGACGAATACACCGACGCCCACACGCGTTCGGCAATCCTGCGCGGAGGAAGTTACTACCGGCCGCAGGGTTCCGGCTGGTATTTCCCGCAGGCGCACCGTCTGGATCAGCACGGCAAGTACCTGCTGATGTCGCCCGGCAAGGACCGCTCCGGCGCCATCGGCTTTCGATGTGTGGTGGACGCAAAACCTGCCGGCTGAACTGGCTTCATGGACCAAGCAACCGGATTACCAAAGCACGGATTCGTGGTTCGTGCGCTAACACAGCCTCTTGTCGTGCGTTATAACATATGTTATAACTAAACTAGGAGGTTGAGATGACAACCATCAAGGTCACGACAATCGGAAACTCGACGGGCGTAATCCTTCCGAAGGAGATACTGGACAGGCTTCGCGTTCAAAAGGGTGACAGTCTTTTCGTGCTTGAAACTCCTCGCGGCATTGAACTCTCGCCATACGATCCGGAGTTCGGAGTCCAGATGGACACGGCGGAGCGGATAATGCGCGAGGATCGGGACGCCTTGCGGAAATTGGCGGAGTAGGGCATGTGGGCCGTGGAGCCGGTCTGGATAAGGGAAGACGTGGTTCTGGCAATTCACGCGCGTCTGATTGCTGAACACGGCGGTCTGGAAGGGCTCCGTGATTCTGCCCTTCTTTCGTCGGCTCTCGCCCGGCCGCGTAACCTGTTGGCATACTCGTCGCAACCGCCGGACGTCGCGGCTTTGTGCGCCGCCTACGCCTTTGGCTTGTGTCAAAATCACCCTTTTCTCGACGGAAACAAGCGGATTGCGCTGGTTGTGACTCGTCTGTTCGCGACGATGAACGGCTCTGAGTTGGAGACCTCGCAAGCGGAGAAGTATCAGGCGTTGATGCGCCTGGCGTCCGGTGAATGGAACGAAGCCGATTATGCCGAATGGATACGCAATCGACTCAGGCTGAAGGAATAAACGTAGTCATTCCCGGTGGTTGGATTGAGGCTGGTACTCTCAACGCGCACCGGTTGGATCAGCACGGCAGGTATCTGCTGATGTCACCCGGCAAGGACGGCTCCGGTTCCGCACAGAGAGGTTCGGATTGGTTCGGTGGGCCGGCAAAATCAACGTTTCGCGATCCGGATCAAAGGCCAGTTCAGCCTTGCAAACGCAGAGCATCTCCCTTGAGAAGAGAAGACAGGCAGTGAATCTCCAAGTGGCGAGTCACTGCCTGTCCATATATCGACACGCGGGTCCGATAATTCCCCGGAGCTACTTGGTCGCGGGAGGTAGCAAGACACGGTCAATCACGTGGATTACGCCGTTGTCGGCCTTGATATCGGCCTTGATTACCTTCGAATTGTTGATGCGAACGCCGCCCTTGTTGTAAACCTTGATTTTCGCGCCATTGACGGTGGACACTTTCGTGCCGTTTTTCAACTTCAAGACGTCAGCGGAAACAACTTTCGAACCGACCACGTGATAGGTAAGAACGGCGACCAGTTTGTCCTTGTTCTCCGGTTTCAGCAGGTTTTCCACGGTGCCTTTGGGCAGTTTGGCGAATGCCTCATCTGTCGGGGCGAAGACCGTGAATGGACCAGGTCCCTTGAGAGTATTGACAAGGCCCGCGGCCTTCGCGGCGGCGAGGAGAGTTTTGAACTGGCCAGCCGAAGCGGCAGTATCGACTATGTCCTTCGCGAAAGCGCGCGGAGTAGCAACCATAGCGAGACAAACCGCACCAATGGCGATGGTGGAACTGAATCTAGACATTTATCTTAATCCTCCTGGTTAGTTACCGT
>JAKQQT010000326.1 GCA_029564025.1 Armatimonadota bacterium
AGGATAGTAGCCGAGGCCCGTGCCGTGCTCCCTGTAGTGAGCGTTCCGCGTCGCCAGCGCCCAGTTATATACAAACCGGGCGTGGCCGAACTGAACGGCCAGCTCGGCCTGTTGCTCCTTGTTCGGATACAGACGGTAGCGGAACGCTTTCCGGAACATCAGACGCCTCTCTGGTCGGCGATGTACCGCTGCACCGTGTCCAGCGTCACGGCGCCCACGGTCGAGATGAACTTGCTTCGCGTCCAGAGCGTCGGCAGCCGCTTTTTGAGCCACGGGTATTCCTCGCGCAGTTCGTGCGACGTATAGCCCTTTATCTTGGCGACGACGCCGTTGATTCCGACTCTCGGGTCGACGTCCAGGAGCAGGTGGACATGTTCGGGCATGACCTCCATGCCCATGACCGCGTAACCGTACTCCGTCTGTTTCTCGAGTATCATCTCCTTCAGCCGTCGCGCCACTGCGTCCTCGAGTACCGCTCGGCGGTACTTGGGACAGAAGATGACGTGATATTGACACGAGTAGACGATGCTGTGGTCGGTATGATACGGTTTCTCGGCTTGTTCCAGTCTCATGTCTATCCTCCGATTCAGTATATGGTGAAAGAATACCACAATCGATATGCTGTGTCAAGGCACTACTGGCGGTCTGAAGCCGCTGAAGCGTGTGAAGGGCTTATATCCCGGGGCTGAAGCGCCCGGGGTTTACGCCCTATAACTCTAAAACACATCCGCATCCGGATACTTGATAGGCTCGTCGCGGGCGTCGCTCCGCCCCTGTCCTGCGGCGACATACCCGAGGCAGTCGATGATATGGCTGTAGTCGTCCTTCACCGGGTCTTCGGTGTACCGACCGCCGATCTCCCGCCGGTGGTACCCTCCCGCCAGCGCCGCGATCAACCACGCGCATCGCGGATCGACAAGCAGCATCGGCTTCCCGTTCGGCGTCGTCGTCGTCATGAGCTTCCGTATCCCCTCGCTCCTCGCCACGGCCGACACCGGGCCAGGAAAGAGAACGAATCCGTATTCGAGCCGCAACAGTTGGAAACACGTCTTCTCATCCGTCTGCGCCCGCTGCATCCCCGCCGGATCGGCGTAATCGACGAAACGTCCGCCGGGAAAGAGCGACAATGAATCCGCCTTCACCACGGCTCCGTGCGCGCGGATACCGCAGTCCCACGACTGAATCTCGTGGAAGATGCAGAGCTGCCCCGTCGGCCCCCACTGCGCGAACAGCGTCGCGGGCGACAAGCCGAAGTCCCATCCGCGAATAACCGGCTTCCCGACAAACGGCTCCATCTCCCCGGACGCCACATGCCGCGTCATATCGAACTCCGGAAAGAACGCCTTTCCCTCCGGAGCGTTGAAGTTGATCTCGTACTCCCGCTCCCACTGCTGCGGAGAGAGGCCCTTCATCTCGCGCTCCTTCCACTCCGGAGCGGCCTTGTCCGGATCGGCGGAATAATGGACTTGCAACACGACAATCCCGTCCGGCGTCGTCCACTGCTTGAGGCCGGGGATGGGGACGTGCCCGACGTCGGGCAAAAGATCGCTACCTCCTATCATCGGTAAGCCTCCCCTCCACAAGCCGCTGGAAGAAGCCAGGACCGGCTGACGAAATCATCGTCACCTGCCCGCCCCCCTGCACCGTCGGCTTCAACGCGCCCCATGTCTGTTCCGCCTTGTCCCAGAACGCCATCTCGTCGCACAGAATCGCGGACGCCGTGTACTGTCGCAGCTGGTCCGGCCCCTGGGCAATCCCGCGCATGTAGCTCCCGTTCGAGAACTCCAAGGAACAGAACTTCCGCGTCACCTTCGGCCACGGCAGGCTCTTCGGCAGGTTCTCGTAGATGAAGAGCATCCTCTTGTCCGACAGAAGGAAGTCGCTGTCGTCCTCCTT
>JAKQQT010000332.1 GCA_029564025.1 Armatimonadota bacterium
CGATGCCCACCACCCCCACGCGGACCTTCGGCAGCTTCGGCGCGGCAAAGCCGCTCATCGCCCCGCCGCCCGTCACCTTCGTGTCCGCCGCGCAACGGCCGGCCATCGCCGCAACCGCCACAAATCCCGCGTTCACGAGAAATTCACGTCTGTTCTGTTCCATGGTCTTGTCCCCCTTGTTTTTGTGTGTTTCAAAGAAAGAGCAGCGTTAGCCCCGGCACGTAGGAACGAATCCACCCGTTGCCATCAATCTTGAGGTGATACGTGCCGTTATAGCGCATCGCGTCGAGCTGAGACGGCGTGAGGCCTGTTCCGAGGAACCGGATGTGCCCCGCTGTCAGCGTTTCCGTCGCGCCGGTGATCGACAACCGCGCGCCCGCGGTCCACGCCGTGGCGGACGCGTCGCTGAACGTGAGCGCCCCCGTTCCCGCGACGAGGGTGGCGTTCGTCGTCACCGTGAGCGTGCCGAGCCGGTTCGTGAACGCCCCGCCGTCCAGTGCGCCGCCCGCGAGCGTGAATGCGTTCGTCCGGGCGATCACATTGTTCGCGCCTAGGAACAGTTTACCCTCTTCCACCGTGAAAGGCCCGCATGCGCTGCCGCCCGAGGAGACGTTGCCGTTCCCTTCGATCGCGAGCGTCGCGCCGCCGCGCTTGACCCAGGTGATACCGGAATTGGCTCCGTAGTCGCCAAGGCCGGCCGTGAGCCGCAGGTCCGCCTCCGTCTTGAACACATGGCTCAGAGAGGGGAGGGAAGTATTTTTCGCGCCGCGGATAGCGCTCTCGATGATGCACGTCCCGGTCCCGTAGGTATACGTGTAGCTATCGGTGGTGGTGTAGCCGACGACGTATCTGAGACCGGTTACTTTGCCGCCGTTCCTGAGCGTGAGATGCTGCAAGTATGTTCCTTGGCCGGTATTGATGTTGAACTCGCCGCCGTTGACAATGATCGTGGCCGAATTGTTGACAGACCAGTCGGATTGGGCACTCACCCGGCACCCCGCATTGACGGTGACGGTGCAGTTGGCCGGAAACGCCTGCGGGCTCATGTACTCGTAGACCGCCGTGTAGCTCGCGTAGTTGGTGAGCACGAGGTTGGCTCCCGTGGGCAGCAGGTACGGACAGGTCGCGTCGACGGTGATGCCGTCCAGCACGAACTCGCCGGAGGAAAACGTGTTACGCACGGTGCCGCTGAAGGTGATCTTCGGGGAAGAAGTGTCCGAAAGCGACGTCTTCGATCCGGCGAACGCCAGCTTGTCCATCCTGCCGGTCGCGCACGCCGTGATGGTGACGTTGGCGTCGGGACGTACCGTCACCGTTCCCGCGTCGAGTGTGACCGTACCGCCCGGGAACGTGCCCTGCAAATCAAGATCGTAGGCCACAAGGAACTTGGTTATGCAGATCCGCGATTTATCGTACGGGGCAGCGTAGTCGCCGTAAGTGCCGGTATTAGGGGGATTAATGTCCCAGTCCTGCCCGGACTTGGTCTTGTCCGACCAATACTTGGCCCAGACGACTTCACCGTAGATGTCGCTTCCGGACTGGGTGAACTTCACCTTGAACGCCACGGCCCAGCTACTGTTGGTGGCGTGAAACTGGGCCGTCACCTCGGTGCCCGCTTCGTTTTTTGTGAACGCGACCGTCTTCGTCGCAAGGAGTGCAGTGTAACTGCCAGTGGCATAAAAGCCTCCGATGGAGGCGCAGATGTTCGTCATCTGGGCGATGGATGCGCCCGCCAACAGCAGCGTATTTGAACCGGTCTGTGGAAACACGGAGTCTGTGGAATCCCAGCGGTTGGAGACGTATAACCCGTCCGAACCGGCGAGCGGTGTCATCAGCGAACCGGTGCCGTACACCACCGCGGGCGCGGAGAGCGTAAGCGTCGCACCGTTGAGGGTCGCCGGTGTGTTGAAGTAGACGCCCGACGCCGTATTCGTTTCATCGAGCGTGTACGTGCCCGCCTCATTGATGACGATCCGGTCGCCGCTCCACGGCACGCTTTCCGCGAAAACCGCCGCTCCGGCGAACGCGAGAACGGTCAACGACAAGATCCAGATCATCTTCCTCATGGGCCTGATCCTTTCCTTGCGGATGTCACTCTTACGAGCTGTCACGTTATTTAACGTTGTTGTGATCTTACCATATATCCCGTGGAACGGCGAGAAACAAATACGTCGTTTTTTCCAATTTAGTAAGGTGTGTTTTTTCCAACGGAAGTACTCCCGTCATTGATGTGGGCCACTAGGATTCCTACATCCGTCGGACACCTTTCCCAATACACCGCAGAATAATATGATAGAATTCCATCGTACCCCTACAATGCGCGCGAGGAAAAAGAAAAATGGCGAACAGGAAAAGATTGTCTGTATTGATGATCTGCGGAAACAACGTCAAAAGCGGCGTGACCGCGGCGGTGGAACGGTTCGCCCTTCTCCACCGGTGGCACCTGCGCACGGCGAGCGGCGGCGACTGCGACCTCAACGCCGGCGACGACGTGAGGCGCTGGAAGCCGGACGGCGTGATCGCCGAGGCGGGTTACGCGTTCGCCCCGGCGCGCTTCCGCGCCCTTCCCGTCGTACGTGTCAACACCGCGC
>JAKQQT010000348.1 GCA_029564025.1 Armatimonadota bacterium
AACTTCTTTAATTTCCCCAACGTGGACTTCGGGCAATGTGTGTTTATGAGTGATCTTGTTTCATCCGTGGACGCCATTGAGGGTGTGCGGTATGTGAATCTTACGCTTCTTACCCGCGATGCCGCCGGAGTTAGCAATGTCATAATCGCGGCGAATGAAGTGCCGCAACTCGGCGTGCTGGCAATTGATTCTTTTGGAGGCATTGAAGAGTTGTAAGCAGATAAAAAAAGTCCGGCAGTATTGACGTTCGAGCCCGGTAACCAGCCCGGTAGCATCGAATCCAAGCCCGGTGATTGAACGGAACATACGAGGTTCCGTTGAATTGCCGGGCTTTTTATTTGCCCACAAACATCGGAGGTGAAAGCAATGGACGACATCGGATGGGGACTTGCCCCGTGGGGACTCGATTCCTGGGGTTCCAACGAAGACGAATCCGGCGGCGGAACGGACGAGGTCGGCTTCGAGCCGATGGACGGAGTGGTTCTGAGCCCCGGCGTATTCGTGTTCGAACAAACAAACTGAGCAAAAAAAAGGAGGCATACATTCATGGCATTCACATTCACAGATCTTCTGCATCTGGCAATGCCCGCAAGGGGCGACAAGAACTGGGACGCGGACGTGAACCGCGCTCTGCGCACCATCGACAAAGCGCTTGAAGACCTCGGCGCGAGGCCACGGTTTTACGACAAGCGCACCGTGGCTTCAGGCACGGCAACGGTGAACGGCAGGCAAGTCACGCTTTCCGGCATCGAGGCTGTTGTCGGCCAGACAAACACCATTCTTGAAGGTGGAACGGTAACTGTTCCCGCAAACGCGACGATCAGGCCGCGCGTTGACACTCTTTCAGTCAATCCCGAACAGCCCGCCATTCTCGTTCTCACGCAGGGCGATCCCGCGGGCGACGTTGAAGGCCCGCTCCGCGTCACGAAGATGTACGACCGGAACACATCGGGGCTGGATGAACTGCTCAACCCGACCGGAAAGACGGGGACGCTTTTCGTCATCCCGACGCTTCTCGCGCATTACGACCCCGCCGTAGAAACTCTCATCGCACCGGCTTACGAACTGCCGCTTGAAATGTTCATGCAGGGACCGCCGGACAGCGTTATACCGAAAATTCTGCATTTCGATCCGGCGACCGGGTCGTTCGTAGACACAGGTGTCGATCTTCACTTCACGTCTACATTCCGCTCAAACGTCGGCGAACTCATCGCCGTGATTCCACTCGGATGCATAGCGCCGAATGCTGCGGGAACAGGTGACAGCTACTTCTTCGCGTGCATTGTTTCGAACGACAGTATTCCCGGCAACGTCGTCATCGCGGAGTTCGACGCGGAGTCCGGGGCTGTCGTGGACGCTTTCTGGTTCTCGAACGAGGACAACAATGTATTTTTCTCCATCCCAGGCTTCTGGAAGTTCACGGGTGTGGAGTCCGGCGCTCGGACATTCCTCGCGTCGATCCTGCCGCTCACGATGCAACTCAAATTTGCAAAGCCGCTCATGGCGAGCGTCCGCATTCCCAATTCTCCATCGGCTGTGAAAATGTTCGGACAGCCGCTCACGTTCGGAACGACGACCATTCACGCGATGGAGGTTGTGACGGATTCGGTCCGTTCGCTCTGCCCCATGGGTGACCTCGTCGCGCTGCCGGGCAGCGGCATGGACGGCTCCGGCGTTCTCATTTGCGGCGCGAGCAGTTCGGAGGAAGGCGCGGTCGGCTCCATCTTCAATCAGAACAACAACGACAACGTGACACGCCCCTACAACTCGATTCAGGGCGAAATGAGCGGGAACGATGACGGCAACGGGTTTGACCCGCTCCCGATCATTCTCGAACTTGCCGGAAATGCCGCCGCATGGGATTTGAACGCGGCACCAGTTTCTCCGGCATTCACATCCGCGGTCGATGTCATGAACGGCGACCAGATCGCGATGGCCAGCCGCATCAGCAACAATCGCACTGAATGGCGCAACCCGACCAATTCACAGATCGAAGTCGTTCTCAATGACGGACACA
>JAKQQT010000563.1 GCA_029564025.1 Armatimonadota bacterium
GCCACTGAACCTGTGCGGAACCACCGTCCGCCAGCGACCCGATGTTCTTCGAGGCCGTTTCGCCGGCGGCGAGGGCAAGCCCGCCGGGATATTCGATGAGCAGGGTGACATTCGACAGCGCCTTACCGCTGGTGTTCGTCACGAGGGCGTTGACCTGAAACGGATTCGGTACGAGATGGTTGTTTTCCACCGCAAGCTGGCTTTCCGAGGAGACCGCCAGCGCGATATCGCCGGTGACCGTTTCTACCGCGCCGAGACCGTACAAGGTGACCACCGTCCGGCTTCCGCCGCCCGCGATGGCGACCGGGTCCCACCACATGCCGACTGCGCTGTCGTTGTAGGTTCCGGTGGGCGTATAGGCCCACTCGGCGTCTTCGAGACGGGACCATCCGGCGATGACGAACCGGTCGGGTTTGACCGCGCCGCCGCCGTAAAGCGTGCCCTGAGCGACCATCTTGGTGGAAACCTGCGTCGGGCTTTCCTCATAGGCCTGCCAGAAATTCGGAATCGAAGAGCCGGTAAAAGCGCGTTCGTTGAGGTTGTAACCGTCGCCCGCGCTCACCGGGGCTTCGTCGTTGCCGTTGAGGGTCGTATCGAGCAGCTTGTAGAGACCGACCGTGTGGCTCGTGGAACCGGTGTTCGCCAGTGCGTAGGAAATCTTGAACGTATCGAATTCTCCCGTGGTCGTGCTCTTCACGATCGAGAGGTTCATGGTGACCGTTATATCGGGAACCTCGGATGATCGCCATGTTCCCGAAACCGTCGTTCCCGAAGCCGTCAGCGGGGTTATCCATGAGCCGGTGGCGGTTCCGAGGCGATAGGAAACGCCGTCGATACGCACAACGGTCTTGCCGGAATAGAAGGATGTATAAAGGAGCGACTTGCCGGAAGCCGTCGTAATGTAAAATTCGCCGCTCGTATCGTTGACCGAGGCGCGAATGATCGAGTTGCCGACATCGTATGCGCTGATCTGTGCGGTTTTGCCCGCTCCTGTTTTGCCTGCGGCGACTGTCTGAACGACTTTTTCGACCGTTTCGAAAGGCGCGATTTTATCGACCCCGTTCACACTCACCAACGCTTCGACCGCGATCATGTCCGCGCCAGCGGTGGTGGAGGGCGTTACAATCAGATCGGTGGCGACCGGTCCGGCAACCTTGCTTGTCATGGCGCAATCGGCCGTGGTTGTCTGCCCGCCAACGACCTCGATATTGCGGACTATCTTCGTTTCGAATCCGGTTGCGCTCGCCACGAGGGTATAAAGCGTTTCCGGCGACAGTCCGGTGAAGCTGTATGTTCCGTTCGCCCCCGTTGTCGTCGAATAACCGCCCGGTGTCAGTGAAAGCGTGGCGCCGCTGATGTTCGCATTGTTCGATCCGTTGTAGATTCTTCCGGCGATGTTACCCGAACCGGGGTCCGGCGTTTCCACAACCGGCACATCGGCACGCCAGGAGTCGGTAACGATAACCGCATAGGAGCCGTATCCCGTCCAGCGGTAGACATCGAGGTAATAATTCCCCCCGCCGGGAGAGGCCATGTAGAATATCGATTCGACACCCGATCTGCCGTCATGGGCGATATTCACTCCGGCGGCGTTATGGATATT
>JAKQQT010000574.1 GCA_029564025.1 Armatimonadota bacterium
GCGAACGTCGTCACCGACACGGTCACCCCGTTGACATAGGGTGTGTAACTCTCCGTGAAGATGCCGATGTTCAAGGCGCTATTCGTCAGGGCATCCGTGCAGTTCGAGGAATTCGAGCACGTTGGACAGGCGGAAACGCCGGTGGTTGCCGACCGTTCGCTCCTGCGTCAGCAGGCCACGGTTGGTGTACCGGCGCACGGTGGTGGGGCAGACATTCAGGATGCGCGCGGTTTCTTCCAGCGTCAGTTGCGGGTCGAGGATACGCCGAATCAGGTCATCGCGCGATTCCGAGAACTTGCTCTTGTACGAGTTCTGTGCGACCTCCTCGCGAACCGGGCGCACCAGCAACTGGATGTGTCGCGGCAGGAGGTGGAACATCGCCGCGGCTTCCACCACGGTCGGAGGCGGCAACGCCGGGGAGGGCGAGTCGATTTCGTCGCGAATGGCGCGTTGTTTCTCGAGGATCGCTTCCACCGAATCCGACGGAGCGCGCGAGTAACCGGTCGAGGGTTTCAGTGCGGGAGAGTCGGTGTCCGAGGTTTCATCGGCTTGCTCCTGAACGGCCCGGGTGCGTTCATCAATGTAGCGTCGCCAATCTTTCAAGCTTCCCCGGAACCGGGCCATGGTGCGTGTCTCCTCGGTGTGGTTCGTTAAGTTCAGTGTAGATAAAGAAACCTCACAGAATCAGCATGGCATCGCCGAAACTAAAGAATCGATATCCCTCTTTTACGGCCGTCTTGTACGCGTTCAGCACGAACTCCCGCCCCGCGAACGCCGAAACCAGCATCAACAGCGTGGATCGGGGCAGGTGGAAATTGGTGACCATCGCATCGACCACCTGAAACGGCGAGCCCTCCCGCAGGAACAACCGCGTTTCACGCGCGCCGGGCTGAACCTTCCCGTCCACCGCCGCGCTCTCCAAGGCCCGTACACTGGTCGTTCCCACGGCGATCACGCGCTGTGCCTCGTTGATCCGGTCGGCCACCTCAGGGTTGATCTCGAACCACTCGCTGTGCATCACGTGCTGGGAAGGGTCCTCGACCTTGATCGGCCGGAACGTGTCCAGCCCGATGTGCAACGTGATCTCCTGTACGTCCGCGCCCAGGTCACGAACCTTGTCCAGCAGTTGCGGAGTGAAATGCAAGCCCGCCGTGGGCGCCGCCGCCGATCCCAGCG
>JAKQQT010000375.1 GCA_029564025.1 Armatimonadota bacterium
CATCGGCGGTCTGCTCTCTGTTGCACTTTCCGTAGGGTCGCCCCTCCCTCCCGTTAGGAGGCGCACCGCCCTGTGGAGTCCGGACTTTCCTCTCCCGCGTCAGGCGCGGGAGCGTTTGCCGCCGCCGCTCCGGAAATACACAATTTACGATTCAAAGATCACGCCCCTGCCGGCCTCTCGGCCTGGGGGCATCTTCAGCATGCCGCACGGGGTGTGGATGCTCACGATCTGTTTGTAAATCTTATCAGTAAACGCGATTCGTTGCAACCGGAAAGCCCGGCGGTGCAGGGACCGGCGAAAAAAAAGAACCGCCGGCGACCCGCCGGCGGTTCGGACAGAGCGTGATGTCCGCGCAGATCAGAATCGGTAGCCGAGCCCGGCGACCAGGCTGATCACGGTTCCAGTGGCGTCGAACAGGTACGGGGTGTTGTCGTTGTAATCGTCGTGCTTGAGGTAGGACATCAGGGTGATGCCGTTGGCGAACTCATAGGAGAATCCGTACTTGCCCATGATGTGGCGGACGTCGACATGGGAATAGGCGCCCAGGGTTTCGTCGATGGCGTAATCAAACAGGTTTCCCGGTGGCACACCGGGGACCTGGGCCAGGTTGATTGAGATCCCGTCGAGTCCCTCGTCCACCTGGTTGAAGGTGAACTCCGCGTAGATGCGCAGGCGCTCGCGGGGAATGAAATTGGCGGTGAAAAACGCGTTGGTGTCGTGGCCGCGGTAGTCCATCGGATCGTATAACGAGCCAAACTGGCCCGTCGTGACACCGGCCGCTCAACCATTCCAGACGGGCTGCACGAACAGCGACTCCGTTTCGTAATCGGTGTAGTGGATCCCGGCGTTGAGTGTGATCTTCTCGTCCGGGGCATACCAGGCGTCCGCGCCGATGGTGTGGACCGTCTGGGACCAGTCCGAGAAATTCAACTCGTCGTTGGTCGAGTGCTTGAGGTTGTACGCCACGTTCAGGCCGCCGTTCCGGATCGGCTTCCAGGTTCCGCTGAGTTTCAGGTCGTGGGCCATGGTGGGCTGGTTGGTGAGCGTGGCTTGCCGCGATGCGTACAACTGGAAGTACTGGACACCCGGGAACGGCACGGCACCCGGAGTCGAATACGGCTGGAGCACTTCCTCCACCGCGGCTTTCTGATTGGCAAAGGGGTTGTCGATAAAGGACGCCTGGTAGCGGGCCCAGCCCGACAGCTCCCGGCGGTGGTCGGTCCGGAAGGTGAAGGTCAGCTGATGCTCGCGGGTGGAGCCGGTCTCGAAGTAGTCCCGGGCAGTGTCCTCGAAATCGTATTCCGCGACGAACCGGTTCCGGCCGGGGAGGGGCACGCTCAGGTCGGCATCGAATTCGGTGTTTTCCCGCGACAGGGCCGAGTAGCGGGTGAACGACGCCCCGCCGAAGGTTGGATAGGCCTCCGCGTATGTCCGGCCGGCTTGCGGCCCCGCGTTGGCCACCTGGTCCGGAAGCTCCACGTAGGTCGTGGCGTTGTCGAGGTTCGAATAGCGGAACCGGGCGTTGACGGTCACGCCGCGCCCGAGCGATCCGGTGTAGCGTCCGGTGTAGTTGCGGGAGTAGATTTTGAGATCACTGCTCTCGTTCTCGACTTCGGAATAGAGGAAGGCGCCGGTGACCTTGTTGCGGTCATCGATGTTGAAGTAGGCCTTCAGGGCATGGAGCATTTTGTTGGTGTCGGGCACTTGGCTGATGGGGATCTCTCCATCCGTGCGGTCGTAGAGGATCCGGTTGGTGAACACATCCAGCCGGGTGCCGGGGTGGACCGCTTCGTCGAACAGGTAGGGTAGGGACCCCGCCGAGTCGCTGAAGCGGCGGTACTGGAACGTGTAGGATCCGCCGGCTTTGGCGGTGTCCACGGCGATGCCGAACTGAAAGTCGTCCTGGGCTTCATCCACGGGCCGCACCTGACCCGTGACGTGGCAGGAGGAACAGTGATTCAGCTGGGTGGACTGGTGGGCGCCCTCGCGCTGCTGGCGGTTGTAATCGAACCGGAGCGAGAGCCATTCCGCCTGCGGGCTCCTGAATTCGTTCAGGAACGCGATCTCGCTGTACGTGATCCGGTAATCGTGGGCGGGGGCCAGGTCGTCGGCATACGTGTACAAGTGACCGGCCACCTGGGTGGTGTCGATGTTGGCGAGCGGGTCGTGGTCCAGGCGGTGCAGAAACCGGCGGTAGGTGAACTGGCTGTCCCAGACCCGGGCGGCGTTCACGTGGACCCGGTAAAACTGGTCGTCGGGATTGCCACTGTGCGCCGCGACCATCTCGAGATACAGGTCGCGTTTCAGCAGTTCCAGGTATGCCTTGACCCAGGGGCGGACGCCCTGGTCGGCGATTTCGTACTCGGCGGCCCGGCCGATGTACCGGTCCAGATCGTCACCGGTGATGCCGATGACGAACTTGCCTTCCGTGCGCGTGGCGCCACCCTGGGCGAGAAGCGGGGCGGCCAGCGCCGCCACAACGAGCGCGATGATCGTGAGATGTGTTTTCATGCGCGGCCTCCTCTACCGGCTCAGGTTGCCGCCATGGCTGCTGACGCCCTGGGACGGCAGGTCCGAGCCGTGGACCTGGGAATGGCACTGGGTGCACTTGGTGCCGTAGGCGCGGATCCAGCCCGACGCGCCCCAGCGGTTGGAGGCGTCACCCGACGGCCCGCTGTGCGGAGTCGAATCGCCGATCCGGGCCATGTGGAAATGGGCGGAGTGGCACTGCAGGCAGAGGAACGGTTCGTTTTGCATCAACAGGTTGTTGGCGGCCGTACCGTGCGGGGCATGGCAGATGGTGCAGTCTTCCACGACCGGTGCGTGTTCGAAGACGAACGGTCCCTGGTAGCGGTTGTGGCATTTGAGGCACAGGTCGTTCTTCTGCTCGGCGGTCTTCAGCGAACCGACCGCAGCGCCGGCATGCGGCGTATGGCAGCTGGTGCAACCCATCTTGCCCTCGCGCACCGGGTGATGCGAGGGGTAGTTCATCTTGGCGTTGATGTCGGCGTGGCACCTGCCGCACAACACCATCTGGTTGCCGGCCGTACGTCCTTTGCCCTTGTGGATGGTGTGACACTCGGTGCACGCCAGTCCGTTGCGGGCATGCGCGCCGTGGGCCCACTGCGAAAACTCACCGGTTTTATGGCAGGTCATGCACACACCGTTCGTTTTCGCCTCGTCCGCATCCCCGAAGGAGAAGATGTCGGTCTTCTCTCCCGAATCGAGGTGCTTCTGAGCGTTCCCATGGCAGGCTTCGCAACCGCCGAGGCCGGCTCCCCACTCAAATGATTTCAGCCGGGCGTGGGCATTGGCGGCCACGAAGCGGTTGTACAGCTCGTCGTGGCAACCCGCGCACTGGCGACTCGATTCGGGGAGGAGTTCCTCGGCGGGAGACGGCTTGGCGGCATCAGCCGCCAGACCGAAGCCCATCAGCAGGACGATGGAGGCCGGCAGGAGAAACGCGAGACACCGTTTCATAAGGCCTCCTGTATGAAGATAGCTGAACAAGCTCTCAATACGCTGGATTGGTCAGTCGGCGCGGGACTTGAACACGCACTCTCCGCACGGGAGAGCACAACAACATATCATCGATAATAATGAAGCGAAAAGCTCATATATCAATGACTTAGCTAGCGATCTGAATTTGATGGTATAGATTGGGACACTTGTTGTCAACACATTTCGACGCGGGGGCGTATGCTATAATTCAACTGGACGGAACTTTTTCCGAGGCCTGTTGTCTAATTGATCAGGACTTCGGGAGAAACCGGCGATGGCTACTCAGGATCTGACGTTGAAAGACATCCCGGAAGCAAAACTGGTCCTGCCGTATT
>JAKQQT010000376.1 GCA_029564025.1 Armatimonadota bacterium
CGAGCAACCGCGCCCCCATCGCGAGATGGAGTTCGATGTGACTTTTCAGGTAGAGGGTGCCGGTCTTGAAAGTCCCGGCCGGAACCGTCACCCTTCCGCCGCCGGACGCCGCTGCCGCATCGATTGCCGACTGGATGGCGACCGTGTCTTTGGTGACGCCGTCGCCCTTCGCACCGTAATCCGTTACGTTGTACCCGCCGCCCGGGCGCTGTGCCGAAACGCATCCCGCGAACGCCGCTGCGAAAAGCAGCAAGGAAGGCCCCCTCGCCACATCCATAAGGAGTGCCGACAGACGGGTTTTTGTTTCGTGGATATTGACCATTGTCATGAACACCTCCCGTTTAGAGATTGGAATTAATCATTAAATTTAAGTCAAGTTACCAAGCCGTGTCCGGGCTTGTCAACGCCTGACACCGGGCGTATCCGTTTCTCTGACTTGGGTCCGGTGGGCGGAAATCCGTCAGAGGGGCCGATTAAGATAAAGATTACGATGATGAAGGTGATCGTTCCGTCCTAATCGTACTCGTAATCGTAATCCTGATCCCGACTTGAAGGTGTCGGTCAATGAAACAGGGATGCGCGCCCGCCGATTCATCTTCCCTGTTTACACTTGCAAGAAACCCGCGAACCCTTAAACTGGTTTTGCCTTGTTCAGAAAAGACCGTTCACGTCTGAACACGCTTTACACGAGGAATATGATCATGCGACCGCCCCTTTCCCGTTCCACCCTGTGCGCCGTCCTGTTGGCGGCAACAGCCACTGCCCAAAACGGGCCGACCGTCCCGGACGCCTGGACACTGGACGCCATCAACGCCAACGCCCGGCTCGTTGCCGACTGGATGACCGGCCACCCGAAGGGGCATAACCCGCGCGACTGGACCTACGGCGCGTTCTATGCCGGCATCGCGGCCCTCGGCCTTTCCGACCCGTCCCTGCCCTACCTCGACCAGATCCGCAGGCTCGGCAGGACGAACGCCTGGACCCTGCTGCCGCGCACCTACCACGCCGACGACCACTGCATCG
>JAKQQT010000411.1 GCA_029564025.1 Armatimonadota bacterium
CCGTTCTCCACGCTGAAACCGCTGGATACCAGCGTGGATTGCTGGCGTATCCAGTTTTGCCGAAACGAAATCCCGTCGGGTGACACCACCAGTTCGTGGTCGCGAATAGACAGCAGTTTCCACGACTTCTGGCGGTTCGGCAGGCTGTTGCCGGATCCGAAGGGTTACCGGTTCACACAAAGCCGCGGTACCCTGCGCGATCTTTCCGTGCCGTCCAATGCCGTCGGTACCGGGTTCCCGTCCGACACGCCTCCGATACCCCAACCGGATACACCGATCATCCCGGCGCCGAGACAGATGAAAGCCCTGGAGGGGCGTTTCACCCTCACCCCGGAGACGCAACTGGTGGTCGGTGACAACGCGGCGAGGATGGACCTTCGCGCCGCCGAGGAGATCAACCAGGAAGCCCTGAAGGTACTCGGCTTCACCTTCCCTCTCGTTACGGCATCGGAGATGAAACCGGGCACCCCCGCCGTCCTCATCGGCGAGCCGTGGCTGAACGACCGTGTGAAGGGCTGGTGCACCGCCAACCGGCGCAAGGTGACGAAAGATTCGCCCGGCGCGGAGGGCTACATTCTGGACGCCTCCCCGACGCTGGTGGTTATCACCGGAAGCGATAGCAAAGGCACGTTCTGGGGCGCGCAGACATTTCGCCAGATGATGCGGTCCGACGGACCGAACAAGGGTTACGTCGCGTGCGCTCAAATCCGCGACTGGCCGCGTTTCGAGTACCGGGGCGTTCACCTGCTGACGTGCTCCGACGGGCTGGAGTTTCACGGCAAGTGCATCGAGGATGTGTTCTCGCGCTACAAGGTCAACCACATTGTGCTGGAGGCGGAGAACGTCCGGTGGGACAGCCACCCGGAGGTGTTCAACCCGGCGCGCGGCATGTCCAAGGACGATGTACGCAAACTCATCAAGATCGCCAAGGACCACCACATCACCGTCACACCGCTGATCCAGTCGCTCGGCCATATGGAATGGGCCAGTTTCAACGCCAGCAACCTGGACCTGTTTGAGGACTCCGGCACGCCGTACGCATTCTGTCCCAGGAACGAGAAGGCCTACCGGTTTATGTTCGACATCATGGACGAGGCGGTTGAGTTGTTCGACTACCCGAAATACATGCACATCGGACACGACGAGGTGACGCATTTTGGGCGCTTCCCGGTCCACGAGGATTGCGCCCGCATCGGCAAGTACAAACTGTACGCCGACGACACCCTGCGCTACTACGACTACCTCAAGGCGAAGGGCGTCGGCGTGATGATGTGGGGCGATGTCCTCCCACTGGAGGGATACCGCGACCAGATCCACCGCCTGCCGAAGGACATCGTCATCTTCGACTGGCGCTATGGCCCGATGAAGGACTTCCCGACTCTGGATTTCTACCGCAAGGCCGGATTCCCGATCGTTGCGTGCACGTGGTATCGGCCGGAAAACCTGAAGAACCTGAGTGCCGCGGGAGAACGCCGGAATATTCACGGGATGTGCCAGACCACCTGGACCGGTTTCCTGCCCTCCGACAAAGCGCTGACCACCGAATTCTACCAGATTTACGCCTACATCCTCGGCGCCGAATGGGCCTGGAATCCCGGAAACCGCAAGCCGGACAGCTTGCCGTATGATCCCGAACTCGTATTCGCGCGCGACTTCGGCGTGTCGTTCCGCATGGATGCCAGAAAACGGTTCTTCTCCGTTCCGCTGGACGGCTTCTTCAACACGACCCGCACAGACAGCCGGAAGGCGATGGGCTGGATCGGCGGGGTTCCGGGCGAGGACCTCTCCGCCCTGCCCGAGGGATCTTGGGACCTGAACGGCACGCCCTTCCGCGTCGGCCCGGCCACTGGAGCGCCCGGCGCCGTGGTTTTACGCGGGTGGCACCCGACGAAGAACCTGGCCTCATCGGTTCAGGGCATACCGATCGGCCGCAAGGCAACGGCTCTGCACTTCCTGCAGGCAACCGCCTGGGAGACCGGCCCGGGGCAGGTTGTGGCGCGTTACACGATTCACTACACCGACGGAACGTCGGCTGAAGTGCCGCTGAAGTACGGTACGGACTTCAAGACCTGGGAGGACGACTTTTCCACGTCGATCTTGAATCCCGTGGCGTGGCGAGGACGCACAGCCAAAGGTAAACCGATCGCCCTGCGCCGCTTCACCTGGACGAACCCCGATCCCGGCAAGGAAATCCGAAGCGTGGACTTCGCGGCCGTCGACCCCGAAGCCACCCCGATCCTGCTGGCGATTACGGCTGAAACCGGGCGGTAGGAATATCGGCAGAAATCGACGGTACGAAGACGGTATCAGAGATGCGACGATGGACTGGATAACCGGGGACGTTTTATACCTCGCACAAAAGACGGGCCTACCGGTTCGGTCCTGCTACCGGAATGGAACCGGGAGGCCCGTCTCACGTCGGGAATGATAAAGTCAGTCGCCGATAAGATCTGCTATATCCTGCTCAAAGCCCGACTGCTGTCCTCAATAGTTGCACGGCGTCGCCGATATCGATTTTCCCGGCGGATGCACCTTTCAAAACGTCAAGCCGGGTCCTGTCATCAGCGGTCGCCGTAATCATACCGCCGGCTATCCTGAGTGCGCGAATCGAGTCGTCGCGATTGATGGGCACAGTCAGCGTGGCGCTATTGCTGAACACGGATTCGCATTCATTGAAGACGCGTACATCGTAGGTGCCTGCATCGGTGGTGCGGACCGAAGCAATCCTCAACGTTGGCGAGCGGGTCCCCGTCAGGCCGTCGCCATCGGTGAGTTCGCTTCCGTTCCGTCTCCAGCGATACTGCAACGTTCCACTGCCGAACGCCGATACTGCCATTGTCGCCTCTTGTCCAACATTCCGGGTGATGCTGAAAGGTTGCCCGAAGAACCAGATAAGAGCCGGGGAATTGCGTACCCAGGTGTCGTTGCGCCATTCGGTTTGTACCGTCCCCCCGACCAGAACAACCTGATTGCGGGCTGTGTCGTACACCATACCGGCTCCGCTCGAGCGATACCCGGGATTGTTGCTTCCCACCTGAGTCCACACCGAACCGTTCCATTCCCAACTGTCGGTTCGCTTCGCGGTCTCGTCAGAGCCGCCATAGAGCACCATCCGTTTTCGAGCCGTGTCGTAAACCATTCGTGCATAAACGCGAGGAGTCGGACCGGTTGTGGCTCTCAGAGTCCAGGTCGTACCGTCCCATTCCCAAGTATCGTTCTTGTACTGCGTAAACGAAACCGATGAACCCCCGAACAGCACCACAACGTGCCGGTCGCTGTCGTATGCCATCGCGTGGTAAAACCGCCCTCCCGGTCCCGTGACACTCTTTTGCGTCCACGACGTGCCGTTGTACTCCCAGGTGTCGCCGGAATTGGCGCTTGGATCACCGCCGAAGAGGACGGCAACCTTCCGATGGCTGTCGTATACCAATGCGTGGTTCCGCCGATTGCCCGGTCCCGAAACTGCTCGCTTGGTCCACGCTGAACCGTCCCATTCCCAAGTCTCGGAATACTGGTATGAGCCCCAGGCTCCTCCATACAACACGGTGACTCCCCGGAAACTGTCATAAGCCATCGCCGTGCCGTGACACGCCGTCGGACCACCCTTGGCCGCACGTGCCCAATCAATCCCGTTCCATTCCCAGGTATCCCACAAGAAAGTTCCATTCTCCGCGTCCACACCTCCATAAACGACAACCCTGTCGCGAACGGTGTCATAGGCGGCTGACGTCTGGTAACGCGACCCGCAACTTGAAACTCCAAGGCTTGACCACTGGGCGCTTGCTCCATCGAAGGTCCAGGTATCGCTTCGCACTCCGGTTCCGTCGAGTCCTCCGACCAGCACCGCGCGGTTCGTTGATGCGTCGAAGGCAACTGCGGTTCCGTATCGGGCGGAGGGACCGGCAGGCGCTGAAACTTGAATCCACGAGGTGCCGTTCCATTCTTGTACGTCCGAGAGCCGGGCTCCGGTCGGACCGATTCCGCCGAAAATCAGAATCCTGTTCCGCGTACTGTCAAACCACATCACGTGGCAGTACCGGGTTGGGCCGGTGACGCCGACCTGAGTCCAAGTGGTGCCGTTCCACTCCCAAGTGTCGCCGAGTTTCTGGTTGCTACCGGTAAGGCCACCGAACAGAAGCACTGTTCCGCGTGTGGGATCGTATGCCATCGCGTGGTATGAACGTGCGGGGGGGCTGGTTGTCGGCGTCTTCTTGTCCCAAATGAGCCAGTTGGCGGTACGTGATTCCCACGTATCAGACAGCGCCCCACCCTCGGCGTAACCGCCGAAAAGGACCAATCTGTCGCGCGCCGAATCGTATGCCATAGCAGAATTGACGCGGGCGGAAGGCCCCGGCGTATACGGCCCGTTCCAGATTCCGTCCCAGTACCACAGGTCCGAATAGTAGCCGTCATTATTCCGACCACCGAAAACGGCAACCTTGCTGTTCGTCTTGGGGCTCATCACATGTCCCCAGCGTGCGTTTGGAGATGCGGAGGGACTCAAACGGGTCCAACTGCCATCGGACCGAAGCCAGGTATCGGACAGAGCCCCGATGCCGTCCCTCCCGCCGAAAAGCAGAATGGAACTTGATGAAGATAACGGTGCCGCGGCGTGAAACTCACGCGCGGCCGGACCGTGGAAGGCGACTTGTGTCCACGCTGGATCGCACGGTACGGCGCCGCCGATGCCAGG
Organism: Armatimonadota bacterium; assembly: GCA_029564025.1. GTDB lineage: Bacteria > Armatimonadota > DTGP01 > JAKQQT01 > JAKQQT01 > JAKQQT01. The sequence continues at coordinate 4,694 of JAKQQT010000411.1, forward strand.
AACTCCAGCCGCCAGGACGGCGATGGATAAACGCAACAAAAGGGGTATCGCAGACCGCCTGTGGATGAATGTCCCAGGCAGATAGCCCGCCTCCTTCCGAAAGAACCGATTGTTGGCGAGCAACAGGTTAAGAGAGTGACGCAACAGTGATGCTGAGTATCTGGATTGCATACTGACCTCCTGCACGGCTTGGCAAGCCCGCACAAGGCCGGCGCGGGTCGTCCCACCAGAAATAGCCGGCGGAGGACGTCTGTGAAGTCCTGTATGATTCCCGCCCAAACGGGCAACCCGCCCGGTCAGAGACATCATACCACAATTGGATTCATTCGGCCACCAGTCCGCACACAGCTACCGGCCGGTGCGGAACGACTGTCGTGGTGCAGTATGCACGGCAGAGCGTGCGCGTTCTGCCGCGTTCGAACCAGGATACGTGGATTGCCGCCACCTTGTGTCCCGGAAGCATCGGGGAACGGCCGACCGCAAATGATCTGGACAGTGCAGGTCGACGGAACCACAAACGAAAGAGCACCGGTGACACCGGGACTCCCAACACAACCCCTATCCTGCTGGCGGTAAAGGCCGAAACCGGACGGGAATCAAGCGGCAGACCCAATTAAAGGCGAGTAGATCGACGCTGTCGGAGAATCGCGGAGAAACGCACCGGCCCGGACCAACGCCTACGGCGTCCCTTAGCATTGCCGTGGCGTCCGGACGGGCCGGAGCCGGTTGTGAGAGCGCGGATGCAGTTCAAATGAACCCTGTCGGATCCATGGGAACCACTCAATAACGGAATCCTGACAGGCGGCCGGGTGTCAGAATCCTTCTTGACATAGTGTCATATTGCCACTACGCGGTGATGATATCTGATGAAAAGCTGATGACGACATTACCGTAATGGCAGTTTCAACCAACCGGTTTCGCGTCCACCACGTACCGGAAGCCGATGGAGCGGGCGGTAGAAGTAAGGACGCGTCACAATGAGTGTGGGGAGCCAAGGCAGGCTCCCCACGTTGCCGGTTGATGGCTTGTCAGTAGGATGGTACCTGGTAAATACAACCGTCGTCCGCGCCGATGTGAACGGTCTGCGTGCCGCGGTCCACGGCCGGCGTAGTCCGAATGGGCATGCCGAAATCAATAGCCAGGTGGTCTGCCGGATTTGCGAGATTCACCTGATAGAGATTGCCGTTGGTGCTTCCGAAGACGAGACAACCTCTGCCGCCCGGATCAATGGCAACACTGCCGGCAATCGAGTTGCCCGAACCCGCATCGAAGAACACCATCGAGCCGCCCGGGCCCGCTCCGGCACCGGTTTTTGAATCCAGGCAGTAGACCTTGTTATCCATACCCCCGATGTAGATTCGGTTGTTGTACGCGAAGAGACTGCCCTCGACCTTCTTCCCTGAACCGACAACAATGCCGAGATCCACCGTTCCGTTCACGCCGAATCCGGTTTCGATAGAGCCGTTCGAGGCGTTACAGCAGATTACCTGGCCGTCGTCGGTCACCACGTAAGCGCGCGGGAAGGGATTCGGATTCGCTGTCGTTCCCGTGGACGCCACGAACGGCGATCCCGTGGAGGCCGATGAGGCAATCGTATTAGCGACGGTTCCGTTGGGAAAGACACGGTAGGCACCATTCGTGGTGCCCAGGAAGGTACTTCCCCCGAACACCGACAGCGAGCCTGGTTCGCCTGTTGTCGGTCCGAGGTCCATCGTCGTGATAACCCCTGTCGTATCGCGCTTCACAAGCCAGGTCTTTACCCCGTCCCACACGGCTACCCACAACACGTCGTCCTGCACCATCGGCACGGCCGTAACAGACGAGAGGCTGAGCGGAATCAGGTCGAAGAACGTTGTTGAACTGTCCAAACCGAAGCTTCCCAGGTAGCCGTCATCGGTGACGCAGAAAACCTTTTCCACACCCTGCCACAAGCGTCGGATCGGCCGGCCCAACAGCGTCCGATTGGGATTCGGAGTACCCAGTGGCTTGGTGTCAACGCTGAAGACCGATGCGCCCGTGGCGGCGGAAACGCCGTACAGAACACCGTCTGTCGAGCCGAAGTACACCGTTCCATCCGATGAGGCGGACGGTGATGTAACAGTCTGACCCGGCGCACCCGAAAACGCAATGTTGAACGGAGCCGTATCCGCCGGTGTCAAGGCACCCGAGGTTGCGTGCAAAACGTAGCCGGTCCCTTGCCTGTCGATGCCGAGGTTCGTGAAAGCCGCCACCCCGTTGACTGCATTGACAGTCTTTGTTCCGCCAAGCACGGCGCCGGTCGTTCCGCTTCCGGATTTGATGGCTATGGTAACCGGGCCGGTGAAAGTCGTAACCGTAGATCCGATGGCAGACTGGGCGGCGACAGTCGGTTGAGGCGCCAGAGGAGCACCTGCTGTGCTGTTGAGGGGTTGATTGCCAATTCCAAGCCTCGTTGGCGTAAGCACCAGGTTCACGGCGGCCAAGGCGTCGGCGAGGCCGTAGCCGTAGGTGTTATCATAGCCCGTTGCTCCCCGATCAAGCGCCGTTGTTGTGATGGCCGTCTTGATTTGCGCGGGTGTCAGCGACGGTTGCGCGCTCTTTACGAGGGCGGCTATCGCGGCAATCGTCGGCGCGGCGGCCGAAGTTCCGTAAAACAACCGGTACTTTTTGCCCTTGATTCTCTCACCGAAGTTGTCTGCTCCGCTGACATATAGACCGTCAATTCCGGTGATATCCGGCTTGTTCCACGTTTCAGATGACGGCCAGGTGACGGTCGATGGGCCGCAACTGCTGTAGAATTCAATATCGTCGTTCCCGGGATCGGCGGCATCGATCGCGCCGACCGTAAGAGCGTCCTTCGCCTTGTTGTTGCCGATAATCGTGCCTGCAGAGGTGATATAGTTGGCATCGAAAGAACCCGTGAGAACGAGAATCTTGAAGTTGCGGTTGATTCCGCTCTTCCGGGCGACAGCCAGGTAAGCCCAACCGTCACCCCCGCTATTGGTCATGATCAGGTCTTCAACCGGATAAGGATTCTGTCCCGTGCCCGTGCCCTGAACTGTCTCAGCGGCGCCGTAGACGGTAGCGCCCGTGGAATTACAGAGGTACAGGTCGTAGTTGTCGGTCGGATTGCCCCATTTGCTGTCGAATTGCATGATCAAGCGCGTCTGCGCCCCGCCGCCCGGCAGAAAGACCGGGAGCAGATACGGCTGAACAATGGGATTCAGGCTGGCGAAGTTGTGCACCGTCATGCTTGTGCCGCCGATGGACGCTGTTGTCGGATTGAAGGCTGTTACGTGCATACTCCGCGCCATGTTGCCGGCGCTCGTTGCATACACGACTCCCGCGGCCGTGTTGCTTGTGATTGACGCCTCGATGGTGCCTTCTTCATACCACGGTTGATCGAGGTAAGTCAGGTCGTCCACGATGACCTGGCATCCGTTGGTGCGAAGGTCGGTGATTCCGTTGGCCATGTCAATGCTTGTGTCGGGGCCGTAGAAACCGAGAAGCGCACCGGGCGCCATGTCGTACACGATCTCCATCATCGCCGTGCCTTCGTCGGAGCCTGTGTTGACCTTGCCCAGGTAGATGCTGGCATCGGAGGGAAGATCACCCGTCGCCTGCGCTTCCGAGCGCTGGTCCGCGCTGTCCGAAATAACACCCACGCGTACGCCGGCGCCGGTAATTCCCAAAGTACTGCGGACGTTGGATGTCTTCAGAATCGTATCGCTCTGGGCTGTGATACTCCCGGAGTGGACGACCGGGTACCCCGGAGGCGTGATCCACTGCACAAACTCCAGGTCCTCAACGCTCGCAACACTGCTCAAAGGAAGCCAGCCCTGCAGGACGATGGTGGGTGTTGTGGTGGACATCACGTACTCGAACCCGGCGTTGCGGAGAGTGTTCAACGAGTTCTCGTCAAATGCGGAAACCGTGATGTAAACTTCAACAGCCCCGTCCCGACGAATCCGCACGATGTTGTCGGAAAAGGCGCGTCCGTCGGACAGCTCGCCCTTGGCCAGCGATTGCCTCAGTTGATTCACCTTTCCACGCAGGTATGGACTGAGTTTGCTGTTGGACGCCTTTTCCGTGGCTACCGATGGAAGCATCGCCTGCGGGGAACCTGGAGTCAAGAAGAGGGGCGTCTGGGGAATCGCCGGGATTACGGTTACGTGCCTTGGTGGGACGTCCCTTGGGCCTCCGGGCTCACCCGGAAGTGCGCCTGCGCCCGGCAATGCGATGAGGGAAAACAGCCCAAGGCCGAACAGCCGGAACAGGATATCGAAATACTTCATGATGAGGTTACTCCCGTTTCGTGGTCGCGAAGATTCGCTTCGCCATCCATCCTGCCGCCGGAGGGTCCAGTGACCGGCGACACGCGGAATCTCTAACAACCGGAGACGCAAGGATAATAGACATCATAGCACATCGCAACGGTCCCGGCTTCCCCACAGACGGATGACACTGTGTCGCCATCCCGGATGGCAGACGCTTGAGATGGTCACCATGGCCGGGCGATTCAATCCCCACGGTCCAGAGGACCCCCGATTACGGAGTTCCGAACCCGGCACGGGTCTTAGCCATATGATACGATTCCTGCCGATTCGTCGAACTTTGGGATTTACCGGGAGAAACTTCGTAACCGCAAATGGAACTCAACGAAAATGTCCCTTGTTCTTTCGTTGGTAGCGAATTGCTTCTGCGCTTTGAGGCGGAGGTATCGCCACTCATAATGAAAATCGACGGTAACT
>JAKQQT010000414.1 GCA_029564025.1 Armatimonadota bacterium
GCCTTCGGCCCCCAGGAAGTCGCCGTGGTCCACCAGTTCGAGCAAAGCGTAGGCGTCCGCGCCGACGGTATCCTTCTTCAGATAAATCTGAACGCGGCCGGAAGCGTCTTCCAGGTGCATGAACTGGGCTTTGCCCATCACTCGGATGGAGACCACTCGGCCGGCGATGCGGGCGCGACGGCCTTCCAACTCATCACATCGGGTCACGACTTCCCGGGCGGAGAGCGTTCGTTCGTACTTCTCCACCAGGAAGGGATCGTGCCCAACGTCGCGCAGTCGCCGGAGTTTCTCCAGGCGTGTGGCGATCAGTTCATCTTCGGAGTCGGGAAATGGAATGGTAGACATATCGTTGTTTGCAACGGGAAAGGGCGGTTTCCCGCATGGTTACTTCCATGTTAGGAATCCCGCCCTTCCGACACCAATTGCTTCGATCAGCGCGAGATGGAAAGGACTTTGAAGCGCAACTTTCCGGCGGGCACTTCCACCGTCACGATGTCGCCCACCCTGGCGCCCAGCAAGCCCTGACCGACAGGAGATTCGTAGGAGATTTTGTCGTCGCCGTTGGCCTCAACGGGACCAACCATCTGGAACTCCCAGCGTTCGTTGACGTCCAGGTCGTCCACGGCAACCAGTGATCCTACTCCGATTGTGTCTGTCGGAACGTCGTCCTGGTCGATGATCGAAGCGGCCTGTAGGATGCGTTTCAGGTCGAGGATGCGACCTTCAACAAATGCCTGCTGTTCTTTCGCGACGTCGTATTCGTTGTTCTCGGTGATATCGCCGAATGCTTTCGCTTCACGGATACGCTCGGCTACTTCCTTGCGTTCCACGGACCGGAGGCGCTCCAACTGTTCCTCGAGGAGGCGCGCTCCTTCCGCTGTGAGGACAACGGTTCCCTCTTCTGGCATCATTGTTCCTTTTTTGTTAATGGTTCGCGCGCCCCGGGGCGGTGAATGCCACATTCGGTGCGCGCGCGCCATTTCTGACCCGTCATTGGCAGTGGCGGTTCCCTGTACCGGTTTTCCGATCACGAAACTCCGCTTTTGCCTGTTGATTATGATTGTATCACGCGTTGGAAGACCGGCTCAAAGCGGCGTCGGCCGCGGCCTGTCGCACTCGCGCGATGGTATCTTCTGTTACAGGACGTTCGAAACTGCGATATCCGGCCAGTTCGAATCCCAGCCGGTTCGCCATATTCTGCGTCTCGCGAACCTGCTCGACGCTGACGGTCTTTCCCAAAGTAAAACTCTCGTACCGACCGGCAAGCGCGAGCATGATTGTCTCCGACATACAAGCATAGGCCGTGCCGGGCTCGAAACCAAAGTTGAAGTTGAAGTTCACATTGTCGCCGGGTACCCGCACAACTCCGCCTTCTATGACAAGCACGTCCGGACGCTCTTTTGCCACACGCACCGACACGTCTCTCGGACGGGCCACATCGCACACAACGGCGCCGGGCTTCAGATCAGCCGGATGCACCACGGCGTCCACAGCGCTGGTAACGGTTACGACTACATCGGCGCATTCCAGCGCTTTCTTGATATCCGTTGTCGAAGACACGGACTGCCCGCCCGCCGCGCGCACTTCGTCCGCCACTTCCTCCAACCGCGAGGTGTTGCGACCCGCCAGCGCGATGTCTTTTGCCTCGGCTCCCAGTACCATGGCGCAGGTGCGGCCTATGGAACCGGTGGCGCCGATGACGGCCACGGACGATTCGGCGAGCGTGCGACCCAGTTTTTCGTTCGCATCCACGGCCGCTTCGATGGCGGTCGCCACCGTGTAGGAGTTGCCGGTTGTCACCGGGATCGGCGAATTGGCGGCGATGGTCACGCCGCCGTCACCCACCACGGAGGTGAAAGCGCCCAGTCCCACGATACCCGCCCCGAGGTCCGCGCCGATGCGGCAGGCTTCTGTGATTCTCCGGTAGACATAATCCAGAGGGAGGCTCAGCATCTGCCTTGGTGTGAGAGGACAGGCGATGAACCAGCCTTCCGCCTCGGCGCCGTCCTTCGCGCGGATGCCGGTGATGTGCGAAACTTTCGCAGGGCTGGTGAACTTCAGTCCGAATTCGATCAGCCGTTCCGGCAGATATCTGGCTATGGGGTACTTCCTGGAAGTATCCCGCCGGGCATCTATCGGGTGTATGACGAAAGCAAATCTCTTCATGAGCGCGCGTCGCGGCACCCCGTGCGCCGGGGTTTCCTGAACCGGATTATACTAGACATTACCACACGCATGGGCAAGAGTTTTCGGGAATCTTGGCCTGGAGAACGATTCCCGCCCCACGGAAACCACCAAACCATATATCATTTTTATATGAGCGCCGCTAGAGAACATCTGCCACCCGGATTTGAGTGGGAAGAGGGCGACACCTGGCTGATGGATCAGTACGGGGGTCGTCCCGTGACACCGCGCGAGCTGGCCGATGACGAGGATGAAGAGGATTTTGCACGCATCGGAGCCGTCAACTTCCTGCTGGAGCCTCTCGCGTGGTTTTTCGTCGGTTTCGCCCTCCACGGCACCGGTTGGCGAACAATCTGGGATATCCTTGGGTACTGGATGGTGCTGGTCGTGATGCTTCCGTTGCGCCTGATGGATACGGACAAACCACGCGACAACCGGTTTCGCCTGCAGTATATGGTTTTGCAACTGACAGCCCTGGGAGCCGGTATCCTAGGTTGGTTGTACGCCGGCGGACGCTGATTGACGGCACACCGTCAAACCGGTTGCCCCGGCCTTTGGAGGGAGTGACTATCATGAGTGCGACCAAATCAGTCGGAGAAGAATCGGGAGACACCATCCTGCTGGGTGGCATCCAGTTCCGGGGTCACCACGGCGACTCTCCCGAAGAAAGACTGATCGGTGGCCGGTTCGAGGTGGACCTCGCCATCCAATGGGACGTGAGCAACGCCGAGCAGACTGACAGCCTGGCGGACACGGTGGATTACTACCGCGTTCACAAACGCGTAATGGAGATCGGACAGAAGGAACGCCACCGCATGCTGGAACGGCTGGCGGGAAGGCTGGCGAATATGGTGATTGAGGAGTTCGGCGCTCCGGAAGTGACGGTGACGGTAAGAAAACTGATGCCTCCGCTGGACGGCATCGTGGGATACGCCGGCGTACGGATCACGCGTCGTGCAAAGACAACCTGAGGATCATCCATCGGCGGTTTGTTGACACCGAGCCGAGCAAATGATATGTCGTTAGAAGGTAACAGGAGATTACGATTGTGTTGGAAACCAAAGAGGCCGTGAATATCACACTGACAGAAAGAGCCGCCGACGAGGTGAAAGCCGTGCTGGCGGACCAGGGCGACGAGAACGCCTTGCTGAGGATTTACATCGCGGGAGGCGGGTGCTCCGGCCTTCAGTACGGCATGGCTCTGGAAACCGATCCCATCGAAGGCGACCGTATTGTCGAAGCACACGGGGTGAAACTGGTCATCGACGAGCAGTCGTTTCCGTACCTCAACGGCATCACCGTGGATTACGTGGAAGGCCTGATGGGCGCCGGATTCAAGATCGACAATCCGAACGCCACCGCCTCATGCGGATGCGGGCAGTCGTTCTCAACCGAGGAAGGCGCCGAAGACATTCCGCCCGGCGCCGGTTGCCGAACGTGCCCCAGCGCACGCTGAAACCGGCCGACCGACCATATCAAATCCGGATCGTCCGAAGGGCGACCCGCCGGCGGATGGAACCGCCATACGGAAAGGAGGAGCGCATGACAATCAGAATCGAACCTCATTACCGGTTGCGGGTACTTCCCAATGTGGGCGTAATCGAGACGGACGACGCCCTTCTCTTGCTGGTCGAACTGGAAAATACCCGGGCGGAGACGGTGTCTGCGGCGAATCTGGTCGCCGTGGCCTACCGCGAGGACGGAACGATTTGCGGCGTTGAGGACAGCACGTCTTTCGCGACGATTCGTGAAAACGAGCGCAAAGCGGTGAAGATTCGGCTGGAACTGGATACGAAAAACGTCGATCTCCTGCGCCTGTACGCCGAAACCGAGTTTGATGACGACGATCCTGTCGGCACGGCTTCCGAGGATCCTCCGGGATTTATGCAGAAATACTTCCGCCAACGCACGGACCAGTAGGCGGACAGCGGAGTTATATCATCAGGGGAGCGGAAAGACCTTCGATTACCGAACGTACTTTCCGCTCACCACTTCTTACCCCCCGTACGGCGGTTCTTCCTCGTCTTCGACCAGGTTTTCGAAACGCGCGTAATTGGAGATGAACTGGAGTTTGATCGTTCCCACCGGTCCGTTACGGTGTTTGGCCACGATGACCTCGGTTACTTCGGGCGGCCGCTCGCCGGGAGGATTGTGCGCTGGATCCCTGTCGACCTCTTCCGGTTGCGTGTCGCCCTTGGACAGTTCCCGCGCATCCTTCTTCTTGTAGTAGTCCTCGCGATACAGGAAAGCCACCAGGTCCGCCTCCGCCTCGATACTTCCCGAATCCCGCAAGTCGCTGAGCATCGGTTTTCTGTCGTCGCGGCGTTCCACGGCCCGGCTCAACTGGCTGAGCGCAACCACCGGAACCTTCAACTCCTTCGCCATCGCCTTCAGCGACCGGGCGATGGCGGTTATCTCCTGGTTCCGGTTCTCAGTTCGGCCGGTTGAGCGGATCAACTGCAGGTAGTCGATGATCACAAGGCCGAGGTTGTCGGTTGCGGCAAGACGGCGGCACTTCGCCCGCATCTGCATCGGGCTGATGTCCGTGGTGTCATCGATGTAAATGCTCAATTCCGACAGGCTTTCCACAGCGTTGGCAATGCGACCCCAGTCCTCGCCGTGCAGTCGGCCGGTGCGCAGTCGATGCGAGTTGACGCGCGCCTCGGAGGTGATCATACGCAAAGCCAGTTGTTCCTTGCTCATTTCCAGGCTGAAGATGGCAACGGCGAAAGGCTGTTTGCGTCGTCGCGCGGCATGCGCGGCGTTGGTGGCGATGCTGAGGGCGAACGCCGTTTTGCCCATCGACGGGCGGGCGGCAATGATGATGAAGTCCGAGGGTTGCAGGCCGGTTGTGATGTTGTTGAACTTTCTGAAGCCTGTGTCGACGCCGATGACGTCGCTGGTGTTCTCGTACGCCTTCTCAATGCTGTCCCAACTGTCCGTCACAAGTTGCTTCAGTGGGACGAACGATTCGCCCATCCGGTGCTTACCGACCTCAAAGATGGCATGTTCGGCGCGGTCGACAATCGTGTCGGCATCCTCGCCTCCATCGTAACACCAGCCCGTGATGTTCTGGGATACGTTGATGAGGCGGCGCAGGATTGCCTTGTGCTCCACGATTTGCGCGTAGTACTCCACGTTGGCGGTCGTGGGAACGATGTCGGCAAGGGTGGCCAGGTAGGCGATTCCGCCGACCTGTTCCAGATGATTGCGCACGCGCAGAGCGTCGGAGAGCGTGATCAGGTCGACCGGTTCGGAGCGTTCCGCAAGGTCTTCCGCGGCCTCGAAGATACGCTGATGGGCTTCGCGGTAGAAGTCGTCCGGGCGGAGTATCTCCCGGGCGCGCTCCAGCGCGGTTCGGTCGATGATCATGGCGCCGAGAACACTCTGTTCGGCCTCCAGATTCTGCGGTGGAAGGATATCACGGGTTGGAAGTCGGTCTACCAATTGCTTTCACCAGA
>JAKQQT010000433.1 GCA_029564025.1 Armatimonadota bacterium
AGCCGTAACACCGGACAGACCGGAGACTGTCACGGGTGTTAAACGATTCGTCGTCGTGCCATCACCCAGCTGGCCATTCCAATTGGCTCCCCACGCTTTCACCGTATCATCCGCGGTACTTTCCGTGCCATTCGACAACAACGCGAGAGAATGACAATCCCCAGCCGCGATAGCCGTAACACCGAATAGACCGGAAACAGTCACAGGGGTCAATCTGTCGATCTTTGTTCCGTCACCTAACTGTCCGTGATAGTTCTGCCCCCAGCTTTTAACCGTACCATCCGCCAGCAATGCCAGGGTATGGTATGCCCCTCCGGCAATCTGAATAACATCGGTAAGATATCCGCCTCCCCATGAAAGGTCCCAGCTTGAGGATCCGGCCTTGAGCGTGTGTTTGAGCTGAATCTTGAGTTCCGTCAGGGCCGTGATTTTATTCGCGCCGCTCTTTTGCGTGGCACCCTCAGTCGTTCCATCCCCGAATTGCAGCTCCCAAAAAGTCCAGTCGTTCGAACCGCCGAAAGAGCCGTCACCGACAACGGTGAAGGTTCCCCCCGTCATATTGATCGTTCCGTCACCCGTCACATCCCCGCCGCCGACCGTGACACTGTAACCACCCGTCAGTGTCGCATTGGCGTTGACCGTGAGATCGCCCGTCATCGTCACGAGATTCCGCACCTGATACGTCGCACCGGCATCGGTCTGACTGCCCAACACCATATCCTCGATCCCCGCGATCTTGCCGAGCGTGGAGGTCCCGCTCGCCTTCAGCGTCAGATCATGTCCGGCGCCCGCGATCTCGGAGGTCTGCGCCATCCTGATCGAGCCCGTGCCGGTCGCATCGCTGTCCGCGTTCAGCGTCGTGTCCCCGCCGAGCGTCACCTTCGAGCCAGCGGTGAACGTGATGTCGTTCGTGGCGTTGAACACCGCCGCGCTTGAGATCACGCAGACATCGCTGAACGTGAAGTTCACGTCATTATGCGTTCCTCCCGCCACCGCTCCGCTGAAATCGGCAGCGAGGTCCGTGTTGTCGTAATAACCTTCCAGCACCTCGAGATGTCCCGAGGTCTTGAACGTGTAACCGTGCTCCCGGAAAAGGTCCGCCCTCAGCGTCCCCTTGTTCTCGATGATTCCTTCCGTGTCGATCTCGATCGCTCCGCCCCCGGCTCCCAGCTCTCCGCTGTTCACGATATCCCCCGTCGCGACAAACTCGATGATCCCGTCGGCGGAACGGATGACCGCCGTCGCTTGCGGTTCGGATCCGATATTGATCGCTTTCTCAAACAGTCCGTCGATCGCTTTCGCGGTGAGACTCACCTTCCCGCCGTCCGCCGTGATCGACCCGGAGTTTTTGATCTGATCCTTCAACCCCAGTTCATTCGCCGTCGCTTCGTCCACACCAATCGATACCATCCCGTCCCGTGAAATCCCGACCGTCACCATGTCTCCCGCGGCCAGTGCCACATGACCCATCGGCACATCGATCGTCCCCCTGTTCTCGATCGCGTTCGCCACAAGCGCCACGAGCGCTGCGTCATGCCCGACAATGCGCCCTTCATTCGTGATCAACCCTTGATCGCCTTCGAAAAGATACTGGTGGGTGAGGAAATTCGTGGCGTCGAGGTTGAGGGGCAGGGTTGTCCCGATGAAGGACGCATTCCGGACATTGATAAGACCGCTCGCTCCGATGTTGATGCCGTAGATATTCTGAAGAATGAAATCGAGATTCGACAGATTCAGCGTCCCGAAAATGTTCGTCGCACTTCCCCCGCCCACGAGCAGCGCGAGGCTCGAACCTTCACCCAAACCCGTGATGTTGTACGTGCTACCCGCCGCGACATTGAACTCGGGAACGTTCCACACCGGGTTCCCCGTCACGTTCCAGTTCGTAACGTTATCCTGGGTGTTGATATCGATCGTCCCGCCGTCCACCGTCACCACTTCCGCGAAGACAGGAGAGAGAATCATCGAAAAGGCGAAGAGAAAGGCGGTGAG
>JAKQQT010000622.1 GCA_029564025.1 Armatimonadota bacterium
CCGTCCGCTGTTTCCGTGCGTTGATCGAACGCCAGTTGGTGCCGCGCCACGCGTTGAACCGAGGTGAACGAAATGCCCCCGCAGTCCACGCGATCCCCGCGCCACGGGCAAATGCACGGTAGAACCGCGAATACGTTCTCCGGCACCGCAAACGGCAATTTGACATCTTGCCACTTTCCCACACCGTCGAGCGTGATCGGCGCCTTGTAAAGAGCCTCGCTGAAAGGCGTGTACGTCCATCCCGCCGAGGCCGCAACCGCGCTTGACATGTTTTTCCCGTGGCGGTCAAACAGCTTCAGGTAGACCGCGAACGTGCAAGCCATGTCAGGAACTCGTCCAGAGAACGTCAGCGTGCAATGGCTGCCCGGAGTCACGCTGATCCGGTTCGCGGGACACACGCCGTGACCGAGACCGCAACGCCCCTGTCCGCCGAGCCGGACATGCGAATCACCATTCTCAACAACCTTGACGCAACTGACCGAACGCCCTTTGTCGTCGGCTTTCGTGGGCCGCCAGGAAGCATCGTCCGCGAAGCCTTCCTTATAAAGGATTTCCGGCTCGGAGGAAACGGCCGTGGACTCCCATACTTCAAACGCGACAGAGCCGGGGTCCTCTAAGGGAATCCGCAGCGTGTTGTCGACAGAGGCGGCAAGCGAGAAAGCCGTCAGGCATAAGGCGCATAGAAGACTGCGTTTCATTATTTTCTTTAGCGGACCATGATCATAAGGCCATACAGTTTGTAGACGGCGGCCAGCGTCGATGTCCCGTCGCCGTTGTCTACAACAACGATTTCACCTCTGCGCATCCGGAACGGCTTCGGGTTCGCGAGGCGGAGTTTTCCCTGAAGCGCCGCCGCGCGTTCGCTCTTCACCGTCACCAGGCCGACCGTCCACAATGTTGTTGTCGGCATCCAGTCACCGTATTCAACCTCGACCGGCAACGTCGCCAGTCCCGACGCCAACGTGATCGGCGCGTTGGCCTCTTTGACGTCATAGAGACCGCACTTCAGCAACCCGGTGTCCGTCGTGGCGCCATCGATCACGAGGGATGTGCCCTCCGCAAATGAGATGGCCAACCCGTCGCAGGCATTGGTCGTCAAAGGTTTCAGCTTGCCTCCGGCAATTTCCAGAACGTTTGAGAAGGCTGTGGGCGTGTCGCTTTGCGCGGAACCGCCGAACTTCAAGGTGCCGCCCAGCGCGAGCGTGCCGGAACCCTCCTTGACGAGGCGTCCGTTCAGCGTGAGCGGACGCGACACCGCCAGCGTAAGGTTGTTCGTCACATGGAACCTGCCTACGTTCCCGATCGAGACCCCACGATTGACGCCGTCCGCCAAGGTCACGTTATCGCGCAGGAACAACTGCGAGTACTGCTCAAGGTGGAGCGCGTCGTAAGCGAAGACAGCGCGCGCGCCGCCCAGATTGCGGCCGTCAGAAACGAGGAGCCGCACGTAATGGTTCGTGCTCGGGAACGGCACCCCGTACTGGGTCGTGTTGCTCGCCACCGTCACGCTGATTTTTCCCGTGTAGTTCGTGTTGATCCCCGTGAATTCATGGTACCCCCGGTTATTGTTGATATCGCTCGCGTAGTTGACCGTCTTCAACGTGAAGTCTCCGTCACCGTCCATCTCGGATTCGACCCGATAAAGGTTACGCGTGCCATACGTCAACAATATGTTCGAGCCGCGCACATGCAATCCCCCAAGGATGCGATAGGCCGCGTAGGGCAGCCCGTTTTCATTCAGAAATTCGGAAGGCAGCGTCGTATTATTAGAACCCATCTGGATCGAAACGTTTTCGATGTTCAGATTGGCGCAGGAGAAACCGATCCCGCGCCTGAACGTGTCAAACGTCATCCCACCACTCATCATCATACCCCTGCATTTCAATTCGTAAATATCGCGACTCGTCGTATATGGCGCATGCATCAACTTTTGGGCCACATAGATGACGTCCGGGCGTGCGGTTCCGCTTACACCCGGGCATTCCCCGTCCGACCAATAGGCATTGCCG
>JAKQQT010000449.1 GCA_029564025.1 Armatimonadota bacterium
GGTTACAATGTACATTCCGGCGGGAACGTTGTTGAAGACGTAGGTGCCGGGAACGACAACCCCTTGCGGATTCTGAAGGCTTGCCGTAACGGTCGACAGCGTCGTAGTGGCCGTGATGTCCTGAATCGTCACCGGCACTCCGTCCAAACCGAGCCCGGTTGCCTTGTCCGTCACCACGCCGCGCAGTGTGCCCGGCTGAACGGCGATCAGGTAGACGTTGATCATCGACGTGCCATCCTGGCCGGTCAGCGGATTGACGCCGCTGTTGATGGCTTCGCGCGACGGGTTCTGCGATGCGTAGCCGGTCTTGTAGGCAAACATCCGGTAGATACTGCTGTCAAGGCCTTCGATCTTGTACGTGCCGTCCGCGTCGGTTTTTGCTGTTCCGCGGATGGTACCGTAGTACCGCTGGTTGTAGTCGTCCACGGCCCAGACGATGATGTCCTTCACCTTGGCGACGTTGTTGTTGATGTACACCTGACCGACCATGGTTCCCGTCGTCAGCCAGTCGATCGTGTTGTGCATGATCTGGGCCGGCCGGTTCGGCGAGTGAATCACATTGTCGGACATGTAGTACCAGCGGTGGATGCCTTCCAGGCCGAACGGGAAGAACAGCGTCTTGATGGAAGACGTGTTCTCGGTCAGGCCCGGGACAACTTCGGCCTGCACGCCCGCGACTTCACGGTTCGGCTTCGGGGTATCGGAAACGGTTGCGTAGTTCCACACCAGTTGCACCGGCCCGATTTCGCCCGGCTGAGCGCCGACGGCTTTCACCGAGTCGATGAACAGGTTGGTCCACGCACCGTCTTCACGGGTGTCTGTGTAATCTACCGGGAATCGCCGCGGGTGATAGACGTACGCGCCTTCCGTAAACGGCACATAAGCCCAGTACGGCGCCAACTGCAGAGAGTTCGGATTCGGTTCGTCAAACCACAGGACTTGCCAGGTCGCCCAGGGAATCGGGTTCAAGCCGAGGCTTTCACCTTCTATGGAACGGTTGATCTCCGTCCTCTGGCCGATCACACCGCCGTTTTCCTGGCCGATCTCGAAGTGGCTTTC
>JAKQQT010000450.1 GCA_029564025.1 Armatimonadota bacterium
CAGGACGTGCGGTTCAACGAATCGCGCATGCTGGAGAGCCGGAACTTCGCCAACAAACTCTGGAACGCAACGCGGTTCGTGCTGATGAATCTGGAGGAAGGCTACACCGGCGGTACGTTCGATCCCTCGAAACTCGAACTGACACCCGCGGACAGGTGGATACTCAGCCGTCTGAACGCCACCACGCGGGACGTTCTGGCATCGCTGGAGAACTACAACCTGGACGACGCGGGCCGTGCGCTGTACGGATTTGTGTGGAACGAGTTCTGCGACTGGTACGTGGAAATGGCCAAGCCGCGCCTTCAGGGCGACGACCGGGCCACCGCCCAGGCCATGCTGACCGGCGTGCTCGAACAGGCTCTGCGGCTTCTACACCCCTTTATGCCGTTCGTCACCGAGGAACTCTACGAAGGCTTGCGGGCCTCGGCGCCCGGGTGCACGGCGGACACACCGCTGATCATCGCCTCGTACCCCGAGCCCAGACCGGCATGGCACGATGAGAGTTCCGAAAACGATATGACAGCCGCGTTCGGCGTGGTGGAAGCCTTGCGTTCCATACGCGCCGATCTGAACGTTCCGCCGGGCAGGACAATACCGGCGACCATTGTCCCCGCGGAGGAAGCAAGCCATCTCAGGGGTGTCGAATCATTGATATCCAATCTGGCGCGCGCAGACATCACGTTTGGAACGCCAAACAGCCGTCCGCCGAAAGCCTGGCCGGCCCACACAGCCTCCGCCGAAGTATTCGTGCCGGTGGAAGGCCTGCTGGACGTTTCCGCCGCATTGGCCAGGACCCGCAAGGACCTGGAAAGCACGCAGAAGGACCTCGCCCGCACGCGCGGCAAACTGGCGAACGAGGGATTCGTTCAGCGGGCCCCGGCGGAGATCATCGAGAAGGAACGCGGCATCGAAACCGAACTCTCCGGCCTCAGCGCAACCCTCGAAAACCGAATCGCCCTTCTCGAAAGCCTGGCCTGAGGTTTCATGGATTTCGCCGGGTCCGTGGCATATCTGACCACACTGCGCGCTTTCGGCTGGAGGCTCGACCTCAGCCGCATGCAGGCATTGTGCCAGCGTCTGGGGCACCCGGAGCGGGCTTTCCGCGTGGTTCACGTGGCCGGCACGAACGGCAAGGGCAGTGTCACGGCGATGACGGCTTCGGTCCTCGCTTACGCCGGGTACCGCGTCGGTTCCTACTTCTCCCCGTATGTCTTCAACGTGCGCGAGCGCGTGATGCTGGCGGAACCGGGACAGGCGCCGGAGATGATTCCCGAGGATGACTTCGCCCGCCTGATGACGGTTCTCCGGGAGCACGTCGAGGCCGTGGCATCGGACGAGAGCATCGGTTGTCCTACCGAGTTCGAGGTGAAAACCGCCCTGGCCCTGATGTATTACCGCGAGAAGGCGGTGGACTGGGCTGTGCTGGAAGTGGGTCTCGGCGGCCGCCTCGACGCGACCAACGTGGTCGATGCGGAAGTTGCCGTTATCACCAACATAGGGCTGGACCACACCGACCGCCTTGGCGACACGCTGGAGGCCATCGCCGGCGAGAAGGCGGGCATCATCAAGCCCGGTTGTTCCGTGGTCACCGGAGCCGTTGAACCGGCGCTGGAAGTTATCCTCGAGACGGCCGAACGGGTAGGGGCATCCTCCTTTACCCTGGTTCCTCCCGGCATCACCCCGCGTCATACGCCTGGCCTTCCCGGCGCCTATCAGCGCATCAATGCGGCCGTAGCCGAGGCAGTCGTCTTCGCCCTGTGCGATCGGGGCGTCCATGTGCGCGATTCGGCTGTCGCGGAAGGTCTCGCCCTTGCCCGTCTTCCGGGCCGTTTTCAGATAGTGGACGGGGACCCGGTGGTCATTCTGGACGGAGCCCATAACACCGAGGCCGCCGAAGCGCTGGCCACGGCAATGAGAGAACGTTATCCCGACCAATCGATAACCCTTGTGTTCGGAATGATGGCCCGTCACAACCTGACCGGCGTGGCGAACGCCCTGTTTCCCCTGGCGTCGCGCGTCGTGGCGACGCAACCGGACGATCCCGGCGCACTGCCTGTGGACCGCATCGCCGATGACTGCGCGCGGATGGGAGTCCCGTGTACGTCGATTCACTCGCCTGCGGAAGCCTTCGCGGAAGCGCTTCGTATTACTCCAGCGGAAGGAGTGATTGTGGTGACGGGTTCGTTCTACCTGCTGGGCGACTTGAAGGATGCATTGGGTACGGCGGCGGCGCGGCCATACAATGAAACATAATGCTCGTTGACACGAAGGGAGAGAATCGTCCGTGAAAGTACTGAAAACCCTGTGCGGGATTGTTGTTGCGGTTATGGTTGCGTCTCTTGCGGCTACGACACCGGCCGCCGCGGCGACCAACCAGGCCAACTGGGTGAAGCTGTTTGACGGAAAGACTCTGAACGGCTGGAAATTGGTCGATGGGGTCGGTCCCGGTTACGTTGTGCGCGACGGAACACTGCTGTGCCCGTCCGACGGCGGAGGACGCCTGTTCACCGAAAAGCAGTATTCGGACTTCATCCTGCGTTTCGATTTCCAGATGCAACCGGGCGGCAACAACGGAGTCGGCATACGCTCGCCGTTGACCGGTGATCCCGCCTACGATGCCATGGAGATTCAGATTCTGGACGATCCGCATCCCGATTACGCGAACCTCGATCCCGGACAATACTGCGGCTCGATTTACCGTGTCGCACCGGCCAAACGCGGCGCGCTGAAGCCGGCCGGCCAGTGGAACACCGAGGTCATCTCGGCGGTCGGTCGACGGGTTACCATCACCATAAACGGCGTAACGGTCGTCGATGCGGACCTGAACAAGGTCACCAACCCCCAGATACTGCGCGGACATCCGGGAATGCTTCGCGACAAAGGTCACATCGGCTTCCTGGGCCACGGTCCCGCCGAAGTCCGGTTCCGCAACATCGAGATCAAGGACCTCTCAAAGGTCCGGCCCGACAACGTTCCGCCTCCGGGATTCAATGCGCTGTTCAACGGCAAGAACCTGAACGGCTGGAAGGGCCTTGTGGAGAATCCTCCGGCGCGCGCGAAGATGACGCCTGCCGAACTCGCGGCCAAGACGAAAGCCGCCACGGCGGAAGCAAAAAAACACTGGATTGTGCGAAACGGCGTAATTGTCTACGACGGTAAAAATGAAAGTTTGTGCACCGTCAAGGACTACGGCGACTTCGAGATGCTGGTGGACTGGAAAATCGAACCGCACGGCGACAGCGGTCTCTATCTGAGGGGTACGCCGCAGGTTCAGATTTGGGACGTTCCGGATGGCTCCGGCGGCCTGTACAACAAC
Organism: Armatimonadota bacterium; assembly: GCA_029564025.1. Classification (GTDB taxonomy): domain Bacteria; phylum Armatimonadota; class DTGP01; order JAKQQT01; family JAKQQT01; genus JAKQQT01. The sequence continues at coordinate 3,317 of JAKQQT010000450.1, forward strand.
GAGAAGAACCCCAGCAAGCCCCTTGTCAAGGCGGATAATCCTCCCGGTCAATGGAACCGCTTCCGCATCGTGATGATTGGCGAGAAGGTAACCATCTGGCTGAACGACGTGCTGGTGGTTCGCGACGTGACGATGGAAAACTACTGGGAACGCGACAAGCCGATCTATCCGACAGGCCAGATTGAACTTCAGCACCACGGAAGCACGCTGTACTTCAAGAACATCTTCATCCGCGAACTGCCGCGAAAGGCCGTCAAATGAGCGGAGACAATAACGGACGCATCAGCCGGCGCGATTTGCTGAAGGCATCGGCCTTTTCACTGGCGGGAGTGTATCTCATGGGAACAGCCGAAGCCGCGAAGAAGCAGTCGGCAAACAACAAACTCAACATCGGCGTCATCGGTGTGGCCAACCATGCCGGATACAGCCTCTCGAATGTCGCCGGCGAGAATGTGGTCGCCATCTGCGACGTGGATGATAAGTACCTGGCCGCGGCCAAGAAAGCCCATCCCGGCGCCGCCACGTACACGGATTTCCGACGCCTGCTGGACCGCAAAGACTTGGATGCGGTAACGGTCGCCACGCCGGACCACAACCACGCCATCGCCACCATTATGGCTCTGGAACGCGGGATGCACGTCTACTGCGAGAAGCCCCTCACGTATTCGGTGGAGGAAGCGCGCGAGGTGGCGGAGTTGGCGAAGAAGAACAAGCGCGTCACGCAGATGGGCACGCAGATCCACGCCGAACCGAATTACCGGCGCGTGGTCGAGGTCTTGAAAGCCGGCGCCATCGGCCCGGTTTCCGAGGTTCACTGCTGGGCCGGAACCGTGTGGGGCGGGGGAGCAGGTCGTCCCTCGGGGGATCAGCCGGTTCCCGAAAACCTTCACTGGGACACGTGGCTGGGACCCGCGCAGGATCGCCCGTACAGCCCGGAGTATCTGCCCGCCGAGTGGCGGCGGTTCTGGGAGTTCGGCGGCGGAACTCTGGCCGACATGGCGTGCCACCTGATGGACCTCCCGTACTGGGCGCTCGGAATCCGTACGCCGGAAACCATCGAGGCAGACGGTCCTCCGCCTGATCCTGAACGATGTCCGGCGTGGCTGGTGGTGAAATACGGATACCCCGCGATGAAGAACCAGCCGGCGGTGAATCTGACGTGGTACAGCGGCAACAAGCGCCCCCGCTACTTCGCGGAAGGTGTTCTGCCGGAGTGGGGAAACGGTGTGCTGTTTGTCGGTTCCAGGGGCATGCTGTTGGCGGATTACTGGAAGTTCGTGTTGTTGCCTGAAGCGAAGTTTGCCGGTTACAAGCCACCGAAACAATCGATTCCTCCGTCTCCCGGGCATCACGCCGAGTGGATCAAAGCCATCAAGACCGGCAAGAAGGCGTCGTGCGATTTCAGTTACGCCGGACCGTTGACCGAAGCGGTTCTGCTCGGCAACGTGGCGTACCGGTCCCAGAGCAAACTGGAATGGGATGGGAGGCAGATGCGAATCGCCAACAATCCCGAAGCCGAACGATTCCTGCGGCGGGAAACATACCGCAAGGGCTGGGAGATCTGACAACCGGGCGTTAGTACCAGCGAAACGACCTCTTTTGTGTGTCATCCCGAGCGTCAGCGAGGGATCTGCGGGTAGACCCTGCTCCCCGCGCGCGGGGAGTGAGGCAACCGCAGATTCCTCACATTCGTTCGGAATGACACTTTTGCGCCCAGTTACTGGGAATAATTGATACAGACGTAAGAAAAAGGGAGCCCGAAAAGGCTCCCTTTCCTTTTGCGTCAAGGCCGGTCACCCGGCCGGTTGGTTATGGATCGAGCGTCGCCAGTTTTCGAACCAGCGTCGCAACGTCCCGGAGATCGATCCGTTCCGGTGTGGATGGAATCACGTTCAAACGGACCATGTCCACTCCCGTGGCCGCCTGAAGTCCGGCCGCAATCTTCAGCGCGTTGCGCGCGTCGTTCACGGAGAATTCCAGCGAACCGACTGTCAGGTCCAGCAGAATCGGCGAGGATGCTCCCGGAACGATCTGGAAGGTCACCTCGATCTGCAGGAAGCGTCCCGGAGGCGTGGTCGCCATCGTGGCGCCCTTCGTCACGGTTTCCCAGGCGGACCAAGTGTTCAGATCGTCCGAGGACCGCACGCGAACTGTCAGCGTCGCGCCCTGGGGTATTGTGTCGTTCCAGGTTATCGTGCCCCACAGTGTGTTGAGCGCGCCTCCGTCGTGTATGACGGTCCACTTGCCCTGCCTGGCCGTGATACCGGTGGAGACGCTACCGGTCATGTCGCTGTAGGAGTAGTGTCCTCCGCTACCGACGATCTGTTTGGTCAAGTCCACCGTGTTCGTTGCTGGATCGATTCTGTATATGTTTTCAGAGCCGAGTCCGCACGACCATATCTTTCCGTTGGGGTCGATTGCCACGCCGGTCGCTTCCGCGCCGACGGGGATCTCGGCCTTCAGGTTCAGGTCGTTGTCGTAGCGGTAGACCTTGCCGTTGGCGGTGCTGGCAATCCAAACGTCGGTATCCGCCGTGGAGCAGACGCCGCGGCAATTGGCGGGCGATGAAATGGTCTTGATGACCTGGTTGGTCAGGGCATCCAGTTTGGACATCTTGCTTGAATCCCAACCTGTGATAAACACGTGATTCAGCGAGTCCACGCCGATGCCGTAGGTATAATGGCCCGGAGGCACATTGGTCAAAGCCGGCGGATCAACCCTCGGATCGAGTTTCAAGGCGTTGCCGTAGGACGAACCTGACGACCAGAGGACTCCATTCGCATCGATGACGCCTCCGTAAGCGTGATGGCTTACGGGAGACACGTCAACTGTCCTCAGGATGACGCCGTTCAGGCTGTCCACGTAGTAGAACTTCATCGCCATGTGACAGCCGATCCAGACGTTGTTCGCCGAGTCTACGGCAACCGTTCGGACACCCGGTGTACCCCAATCGTTGGTGTACGTTCCGGTGTATTCGCCGGGTTCGAACACGCCCTGTTTGCCGTCAATCAAAACGACTTCCCAGACCAGGCACTCGTCCAGGCCCCACGGAAGCATCTCGTTGCTCGAGATGTTTCCGTCGCCGTTAAGGTCTGTCGAAGTGTCGCAAATGCCGTTGTTGTTGCGGTCCTTCCACAGATTGCTCTCGGGCGGAACGATCTTGACGGCGGTGCCGGAGTAGCGGTTGCCGACCCAGCATGCGCCGTACAGGTCCACGGTAGTACGTGAGGGCTGTGTGTTCGCCCAGATCGGTCCCGTGTAGTACCGCGCCAGTTCGGCTCCGGTGATGGTGTTCACACGCGACACCGTGTTGTTCTGGTTAGGTATCCAGATGAAGGGTTGCCCCGCAACGCTCTGCAGTGCCAGTTGACCTGCGGTTGCGTGGCCCACCAGGTCCTGCACGCCTTCGTCGAAGTCGTCGTTGCTGGTATAGACCCGGGTCTTCAGGTCATTTGCCGTGCTCACAACACGGAACTTCATGCTTTCCGTGCTGAAGGGCCCGACGGTTCCGGTGAGGATGTAGCGCATTCCGACCTTGTCGATAAGAAGGTCATTGAAGCGTCCCACTCCCTGCTGGAACGTGATGGTCTTCGTACCGCCGAGAACGGCTCCGGCCGCGCCGGTTCCGCTCTTGATGGCCACGGTTCCGGTTCCGTTGTAGGCAGTCGCCACCAGGCCGTTGTCATCCAGCAAGGTCAGTGTCGGCTGGCTTAGGAACCTCTGGCCGGCCACGGCGCCGCCGGGCTGAACAGTGAACGCGAGCCGCGACGGTTTGGGAGTAACCTCGAACGGGGCGCTTTCCACGGACCCGTAGTCGGTGGTCGTGAACACCAGCACGTATCCGGTTCCGATCAGATCGATGGAAAGGTCCGCGAAGGTGGCCACACCGGCAACGGCATTCACCGTTCGAGTACCGCTGAGGATCGCTCCGGTCGCTCCGGTTCCGGCCTTTATGCCGACCGTCACCGGCCCGGTGAAGGATGTGGCGACACCTGCGATGTCGCGCAATGTGACCACCGGCGCCGTTGTGAATACCAGCCCCGATACGGCCGTGGCAGGTTGTGTGGTCACAACCAGTGTCGGATTGGCCTGCATGATGTCGAAAGGCTTGCTCTCGCCTGCCGTCAGCGATCCGCTGGTGGCGCGCAGAACATATCCGTTCGCCCGCAAGTCAATGGAGAGGTTGGTGAACGACGCGATTCCATTCGAGACAGGAATCGATACCGTTCCGGAAAGCACCGCGCCCGACGCGCCTGTTCCCGCCTTGATCGCCACGGCCACGCTTCCCGTGTAGTCGGTGACGATCCGGTTGTCGGCGGTTCGTACCGTGACGACCGGTTGAATCGGGAACGGCTGTCCGGCCCTCGACGACCCCGGCGACGTGCTGAACACCAGTTTCGCCGGTGTCAGGTTCAACGCCAGTTCATAAGCGCCCATATCAACGGATGTTCCGTGAATCCGGGCGAAACCGTCCAGGTCTAGGGCGCCGACCGGAAGGAACGCGGTTGTGCCTGCGTCCCGGCAGGGCGATGCCGCCTGGAGGTGGTAGTCGAAACCGGCGCGGCTCACGAACAGCGGATCTGCCTTGATGTTGCCGTCGATGCCGGTCATGTCGTACATCGTTCCGTGGTAGTCCGAAAGCGCGTTACCGAATACGCAGTTGCCGACGAACCACGGATCGTAGGTGTTCGCCCAGACGCCGTATTTGTTCCAGGCGAAGATGTTGTTGAACGTGCGGCCTATCGAATTCGCCAACACCAGGCCGTAGCAGGTCGGATTGTCGACCACGGTGTTGTTCATCAACAGGACATCGCCGTAGTTTACGGTGATGGCGGCGTTACCGACTGTCTCAACGTTGCGCGACAGCAGACTGCTGATGAGCGCCGCGTTGGAACATTCCTGGAAGTAGATTCCGCCCGTGTCGCGGGCGTTGTTGTCCACGATGGTAACGTTGATGAACTGCGGAGCTCCGCCGTACGCGTACACACCGCCACCTGAGTTGTTTGCCTTGTTGTTGCGAATGACGCAGTTGGCGATGACGGGCGTAGCGCTGACAAGGCGGATACCACCGCCGTGTTCCGTGGTGAATCCGTTTTGCAAAACGAATCCGTCTAGCACGGCGCTGTTTCCGGCGGAACTGTCGGCATAAACGCACCGCCTGCTCCCGCCGCCATCGATGATCGTCGGATTGGCACGGAAGTCGCGGGCACTGCGCGTCGTTTCGATGCCGGTGAAGCCACCATAGACGGCGACTCCACTCTTCAGCGTGATCTGTTCCGCGTACGGTCCGATGGCTACCCACACTTCGGCGCTTGTCTTGGCGGCTGTGTTGATGCCCGCCTGGACCGTCTTTTTGGCGTTGGCCCAGGAGAGACCGTCGCGGGTGTCATCGCCGCCCGGTCGGACGAAAATGGCGCCTTGCGTCGGCGGCACGGTGCCGTCGTACTCGCTGGCGCCGATGTCCACCGTACCGTTCAGGATGCGCGCCTTGCCGTCCAGATCGCGGTCTTCCGGCTCGACGACGGCATTGTAACCGGCGTTGATACACGGCGATCCCGTGTTTGGCCTCGGCACTCCCTGACCGTCGTAGGCAAGCTTCGGATCGACCGATATGTTGCCCTGGCGGCCGGTTGGATCGGCGTATCCGCTGAAGTTGTAGGCGCCGTTGTTAAAAACGTTGTTATTGCGCCATGCAATCAGGTACGAGGTTACGTTGGTTCGCATTCCGGCGGAGTTGCCGGAGATGATGTTGTTGAAGGCCCGGGCGCCGGAATAATCCCACAGGATCAGTGCGCCGTCGCCGGTGTTGTTGGT
>JAKQQT010000452.1 GCA_029564025.1 Armatimonadota bacterium
CGTAACGCAGATCATCGGCCAGCGCGTCTTTCGTCTGCCCGTCAAGCCCACTGTCGGCGATTGCGTCTTTCAGGATGTCAAGCCTCACGTCTTCGCTCATTTCTTCACCGCTTTCTTGGCCTTGTGCTTCTGAGACTTTAAGGCGATGTCGAACATCACCGGGAACTCCCGCGTCACGGCCTTGCCCTTCGCGTCCTTCCGTCCCGTGTCAACCTTCACCGCCCGCGCCGTCACCTCCGCCACAGGCTTGAGAGGCTTTAGCAGCGCCTTTAACTCCCGCAGCGATGAAACGTTTGTCATGATGTCAGACGGGGATGCCCGCCGACCGTAATCCGTTATCCGAACGGTAAATCCTTTTGTCCACTGTGCCGCTTCGTTGTCGGCGTCTATCCAGCCGAAGAACAGCATAAGGTCGGCCCTCGACTGGAAACCATTGTCGGCGTTTATCTCTTTTTGAAGCGCCGAGTCCACGCCGATGTTGAGGACGACCAGTGTAAGGCCTCGCTCGCGCGCGGTCTCCGCGATCACGGAAAACGGCGTCCGCTTTTGCGGCGCGGCGTTCGCCGTGAACAGGCTGGCCAGCAGCAAAAAAACGAAACCGAGAAACCAAGCAAACCAAAAGGATTTCATTTCACCGCCCTCCACTCCCGACGGAACTTCGGCCACTGAGCGTCGTAGATCGTGTTGGTATAGCCGCATCCGTCGCACTTGTGCGGCCACACGTATTTGTTGATGCCGTACGCCGTGATGCGTTCGGGCTGCCCGTAGGCGTTCAGGAAGCCGTTGGACGGGCAGCATTCGTGCAGCAGCCGCGTGCGGTACATGACGGCCTCGACCTCTTCCGTGACGGTGTTTCCGTCATCGCGCTTTACACACCCGAAAAGGGAGAAGATGATTAACACAGAGACGCAGAGACGCAGAGTTTGTTTCATTGCGATACCTCGGTGATGTTGATTCCGTTTTTGAACTCGTTTGTAACCGTTCCGAACACATGGTTCGTGCTCGCGCCGACCCAGATGTCGTTTCCGTCGTCCACAACCAGCGTACCCAGCAGGTCGAAGCCTTTGCCGCTCCCGTGCGGAGACCCGAACAGAACCTCGCCGTTCCAGTCGCGCACGCTGTTGGTGAACGCGGCGGGAACGGCCACGCGGAACCAGTAGCAGGTGTACGCGCCGCTTTGCAGCGTGACAACCGACGTGTCGGGATAGGAATTTGTCACGACCGGCGCGGAATAGCGTTCGATACTGCCGTCCTCGCGTCTGCCTGCGTACTCGATCAGGATCACTGCCGGGTTTGTGCTGGCCGTGGAGTTGAACGCGACGTAATGATCCTCGTAGAGCGTACCTTCGATATTGGTCGGGACGACGGTGGCCGTCCAGGCCAGCACGTTCTGCCGCTCGTGATAGGGTAGTCGGTTTGGGGCGTGCCAGTCGAAGGA
>JAKQQT010000460.1 GCA_029564025.1 Armatimonadota bacterium
GGTGTGCCCGTGGCCAAGCACGGCAACCGCGCGATGTCCAGCCAGTGCGGAAGCGCCGATGTGCTGGAAGCGCTGGGCGTGCCCATCGAAGCCCCGAAGGAAGTCCTGGCGGAGAACCTGGACCGCATCGGCATTACGTTCCTGTTCGCGCAGAGCCTGCACCCCAGTATGCGCCACGTGGCGCCGGTGCGGCGTGAAATCGGCATCCGTACCGTGTTCAACGTCCTCGGACCGCTGACGAATCCCGCCCGGGCGGACCGCCAGTTGATCGGCGTCTGGGCGGAGGAATGGCTGAGACCGCTGGCTGAGTCTCTGCTGGTGCTGGGATCCATCCGCGCGATGGTGGTGCATGGGTATCCGGCGCTGGACGAACTGAGCACGGTCGGGACCAGCCGGATCGCCGAGGTCAGGGACGGCGAGGTTCACGAATACGACCTCGATCCGACCGCGCTGGGATTGCCCTTCGCCCGCATTGAGGACCTGGTGGGCGGCGACGCGAAGCGAAATGCGGAACTGCTGGAAGCCGTGCTGAAGGGTGAAAAGGGACCCCGGCGTGATGTGACCATTTTGAACGCCGCGGCCGGACTGCTGGTGGCGGACCACTGCCCGGACTGGCTGTCCGCCCTGGACGCCGCCGCGGAAAGCATCGACTCCGGTGCGGCAATGGGCAAACTCGAAGCGCTTCGAGGGTGTTAACCACAGAGACACAGAGGCACAGAGATCGGACGTTTTACCACAAAGACACAAAGACACAAAGAAGACCAATAATGTCTTTGGCTTTTAGGGAAGATGAGATCGTTGAGCGCTTCACCATCGTATACGGAATCAATAATTCCTTGTTTGTTCTTTGTGTCTTTGTGCCTTTGTGGTTAAAAAAAGATTCACTCCACGGTGTAGTTGGGCGCTTCGCGGGTGATGGTGACGTCGTGGGGATGCGATTCGCGGACGCCGGCCATGGTGACGCGCAGTATACGGGCGTTGGCGGCGATATCCGGCACCGTATGCGCTCCGAGATACCCCATCCCCGCGCGAACTCCGCCCATCAACTGGTACACATAGTCGCGCAGTCGGCCCCGGTAATGAACGCGGCCCGTGATTCCCTCCGGCACCAGTTTCGTCGGTTCGTCGTCGCCTTCCTGGAAATACCGGTCGCGCCCGCCTTCGCGCATGGCTTCCAGGCTTCCCATGCCCCGGTATTCCTTGAACTGCCTTCCCTGGTAGTAAATCACCTCGCCCGGGCTTTCCTCCAGACCGGCAAACAGGTTGCCCAGCATCACCGTTTGCGCCCCGACGGCCAGGGCCTTTACGATATCGCCCGAATAGCGTATTCCACCGTCGGCGATGATGGGAACTCCGTGCTTCGCGGCTTCCTCCGCGCAGTCCGAAACGGCCGTCACCTGCGGAACGCCGATACCGGCGATCATACGCGTGGTGCAGATCGAGCCCGGGCCGATTCCGACCTTCACGGCGTCGGCGCCCACGTCAATCAGCGCCTTCGTTCCCTCGGCGGTTGCCACGTTGCCGGCGATCACCTGCAGGCGCGGATAATCGCGCTTTATGCGGCGAACCTGTTCGATGATGCGTTGCGAGTGGCCGTGAGCCGAATCGACAACCACGATATCGACGTCGTGCTGGGACAGCAACGCGAGTCTCTGCTCCGTGTCCGGCGAGACGCCGACCGACGCGCCGACCATCAGGCGGCCCTGGCTGTCTTTCGTGGCCGTCGGGAATTCGACGGCCTTGTCGATGTCCTTGATGGTGATGAGTCCGCGCAGTATGTAGTCGTTATCCACGACCAGGAGTTTTTCGATGCGGTTGTCGTGAAGTCTTTGTTTCGCCGTTTCGAGATCGGTTCCGACCGGCACGGTAATGAGGTTTGTCTTGGTCATCACCTCACCGACAGCCACGTCATCGGCCACCTGGAAGCGGAGGTCGCGGTTTGTGATGATTCCCAGCAGACGGCCTCCCTCGTCCGTAACCGGCACGCCGGAGATGTGGAACTTTTCCATAATCTGGCGCACGTCGGCGACCGTGGTCATCGGCCTGGCGGTGATCGGCTTGCTGATCATTCCGTACTCGGAGCGTTTGACCTTGTCCACTTCCTCGGCCTGGCGTTCAGGCGTCATGTTGCGGTGAACGATGCCGATTCCGCCCATGCGCGCCATCCAGACGGCCATGCGGCCCTCGGTGACACGGTCCATAGCCGCGGAGACCAGCGGGATGGCAATCTGGATGCCGCGGGTCAGCATCGTGGAGGTATCGACTTCGGCGGGTACTACGTCGGAGGCGGCCGGGACGAGGATGATGTCGTCGAAGGTAAGGCCTTCACGCAGGTTATCGGTGATGCGCATCTGTATTACTCCCTGTTCCTGGTTTCCAACGATGATAGCACAAGACGTTGCATATTCAACCATCCTCCAAAGAAAGGAATGCCGGCAACCAGGCATCCAAGACCTGGGAGATTCGAATTTCGGAATCAAGCGCATCGTTCAGGGCGTGAACCAGGTCCTCCGTCGTGATGCCCCCGATCAGTTCCGAATCCTCGACACCGACTCCCTCTTCCTTTGCAAACTTGAGGACCGCGGCATTAACCGTCAACAGCGATACAAGAGAAGTGTCTGTTATGTTACAGCTCACCTGCGCCTTCCCGGCGACCAGCAGACCGAGCGCGCGCACACCTGGCAGGGCTTCCCTGAACTCGCGGATCCGTTTGGCGATGCGCCTGGCAACACGCACGTCATCAGTGTCTAGATTCACGTTGTACGCCAGCAAAGGATTCCGCGCTCCGACGAGGGTGACTCCCGCCGTCGGGTGAGGTTTCGCCGAGCCAAAATCCGGCGGTCGGGTTGCCATGCGTTCAGTCAGCCCCTCCAACCCGCCTTTTCGCAATTGCGGCAGTGTGAATCTGTCCGGTGACGCAAAATCGTAGAGGTAGACCGGAACACTGAGTTCTGAAGCGATTCTTGCCCCGACGGACAGCGCGACGTCAACGCATTCGTCCATCGTGACCTGCCTCAGCGGAACGAATGGCAATACGTCGAGAGCGCCGACACGGGGATGGACGCCAGAGTGTTTTGTCAAATCGATGCGTTCAACGGCTACCCGGGCCATCGCGAAAGAAGCCTCGGCGATTGCGGACGGCTCGCCGAGCAGTGTGGCGACGCACCGGTTGTGGCTTTCGTTGGCCGAGAAGTCCGCCAGAATCACGCCGGGAACGTAAGCCGCGTCGATCAGGGCATCAAAGATGTCGGTGTCACGGCTCTCGCTGAAGTTGGGGACGCACTGGACGATTCTTTCCATATATCATTGTGGCTTTCCGGTGAGGTCAACGGCTATCCGGCTTTTCCTTTGACCAGCACCGCCGTCCGTGCGTAGGATGGTATCATCCAGCCGCAATGATCGTCTGAAGATTGCGTACAAGGGAGCAAGCATATGCCGAAAGTTATCAATTTCAACGCCGGTCCCGCCATACTTCCGCGCGAGGTCCTGCAACAGGCTCAATCCGAGTTGTTGGATTTCAACGGAACGGGAATGTCCGTCCTGGAGATCAGCCACCGATCGAAGGACTTCGAGGCCGTGATTCAGGAAGCCGAAGCGCTCGCCAAGCGCCTGTACGGAGTGCCCGAAGGCTATCGCGTGCTGTTTCTGCAGGGCGGCGCCAGCCTGCAGTTTTCCATGGTTCCGATGAACCTTCTGCCACCCGACGGTTGCGCGGATTATATCCTGACCGGCTCGTGGTCGCAGAAGGCATATGACGAGGCTGTCAAAGCCGGAACCGCGCATGTGGCGGCGTCGACAAAGGACGACAACTTCAGCCGCATCCCGAAGATGGACGAGATTCGGCTGTGCGATAAACCGGCGTACGTGCACATAACGTCCAACAATACGATTTACGGCACCCAGTGGAATCCCCTGCCGACGTTCGGAGACGTGCCGATCGTGGGCGACTTCTCCAGTGATGTTTTTTCCCGCCCCGTCGATATCCGGCCGTATGCGCTGATTTACGCCGGATTGCAGAAGAATGCCGGTCCCGCCGGCGCGACACTGGTTATTATCCGCGAAGACGTTCTCGAAGCGGCTCCGAAATCGTTACCGACGATGCTGAGATACGCTATCCACGCGAAGAACAACTCACTGTACAATACGCCGCCGGTCTTCTCCATCTACGTCAGTCTGCTGGTTATGCGGAGGCTGGAGACGCTTGGAGGATTGTCAGCAGTCGCGAAAGCCAACAAGGCCAAGGCGGCGGTTATCTATGATGTTATCGACGAAAGCGAAGGGTTCTACAAGGGGCACGCAGAGAAAGACAGCCGGAGCCTGATGAACATCACGTTCCGTCTGCCCGACGAAGAACTTGAGAAACGTTTCCTCACCGAGGCGAAGGAACACGGATTCGTCGGACTGCCGGGTCACCGAAGCGTGGGCGGCGTTCGGGCTTCCGTCTACAACGCCATGCCGATCGAGGGCTGTACTGCTCTCGCCGACTTCATGCGGGCCTTCCGGGCCTCTGTCGCATAACCATAGGAAGGCTGAACGATGAGTATCAGAATACTGGTGGCCGATCCCATCGCTGAGCAGGGCGTGGAACGCCTGAAACAGGTCGGTGAAGTGGACGTCATCACCAAGCAGACGCCGGAACAACTGGCGGAGAACCTGCCGAACTACGATGCCCTGGTGGTGCGGTCGGAGACCAAGGTAACCGCCGATGTGCTGAGCAAGGCCGGCGACCGCCTGAAGATCATCGGCCGCGCCGGTGTGGGCGTGGACAACATCGATCTGCCCGCCGCCACCGCGAAGGGCGTCATGGTGGTCAACTCGCCGGAGGGCAACACCCTCGCCGCCGCGGAGCACACCGTGGCCATGATGACCTCCCTGGCGAGGAACATACCGACGGCGGTGGCCAGCATGCGCGCCGGGGAGTGGAAGCGCGGCAAGTTCGTCGGCATCCAGTTGTACAACAAGTCGCTGGGCATCATCGGCCTCGGCAAAATCGGGCGCGAGGTTGCCCTGCGCGCGCGGGCTTTCGGAATGCATATCCTGGCGAACGACCCCTTCCTGGCGGAAGACGCCGCCGAGCGTCTGGGTATCACCCTGTGTTCGCTGGAACAGATCTATGCGGAGGCCGATTTCATCACCGTGCATATCCCGCTGACACAGGCCACGAAGCACATGATCGGCGCGGAACAAATCGCGATGATGAAGAAAGGCGTGCGCCTGGTGAACTGCGCGCGCGGCGGTATCATAAGCGAGGAAGCGTTATTACAGGCAGTTGAATCCGGTCACGTTGCCGGCGCGGCCCTGGACGTTTACGAGAACGAGCCGTTGCCGCCGGACAGCCCCCTGCTAAAACAACCCGCCATCATCACCACCCCGCACCTCGGCGCGAGCACCGAAGAAGCGCAGGTGGCCGTGGTGATGGACGTGGCAGAACAGATTGCCGAAGTGATGGCCGGACGTCCGCCGCGCGCCGCCGTGAACATGCCCGCCATCGACCCGAACGTTTACGCCACGCTTCAGCCGTACCTGGAACTCGCCGAAAAGTTGGGGCGGTTGCACGCGCAAGTCCGGGCTTCGCGCATCACGGAAGTGTCGGTGACCTACGCCGGAGACGTGGCCGAACTGGACACCCGGCCCATCACCCGCGCCGTGTTAAAGGGCTTGCTGGACCCGGTTCTCTCGGAATCCGTGAATTACGTGAACGCTCCCTTGCTGGCGGAACAGCGCGGTATCCGCGTGGTGGAGGCGAAAACGGAAGCCCATGCGGATTACACCAACCTGATCACGCTGGAAGTGACCAACGAATCCGGACGCCACGCGGTCAGCGGAACCAAGTTCGGGGCGCGCGATATCCGCATCGTCGAGATTGAAGGTTTCCGCCTCGACGTGGAGCCTTCCGGCATCGCCCTGATGGCCCGCCACCAGGACCGCCCGGGTATGATCGGCAAGGTGGGCACACTGCTGGGCGCCAACAACGTGAATATCGCCGGCATGCAGGTCGGCCGCCACGAAAAACTGGGGCTGGCAATCATGGTCCTCACGGTGGACGACCCCGTTCCGGAACCGGTGTTGGAGGAACTGCTGACCATCGAGGGAATGCAGAACGCCAAGCTGATCGTCTTCTAGTCATCCGCTCACAGATCGAAAAAGGCCCTTCCCCAGTTTTCGGGGAAGGGCCTTTCCGTACTTCAACCTGTGCGGATCATTGTCTCAGCAGTTGGACAACGTCCTTCAGGGTGATGCGGTTGTCGCTGTCCAGGTCCATCGCCGCCATGTCGTCGCCGGTGGCCATTTTCAGGCCGCCCGCGATCTTCAAGGCGTTCAGGGCGAGATCCTTCGGATCGACCGGCGCCTGGGAGGCGACGATTTCAGCGATGATATGTCCGCGTCCGAAGTCCCTGCCGGACGGCCGGGTAAAGATCACGCGCACCTTGTCCGCTTCGATCGGAGCGAACTTGATCGGCGTCACCTTCAGTCCGTCGCCCGGGTAACCCTGGCTGTATCCGCCTGTGGCGTTCTCCGTTTCGAATACCTTGACCCAGTTCGTTTCACCGGGTTTGAGGATCGAAACATAGTACCCAAGCGGGTAGCCGTTCTGGAACCAGTACAGGTCGATTTCACTGATGGTCTCCGGATAGGAAAGCGTGCTTTCCAGTCCGAAGCGGTAGTAGTTGGCGCCGGTGGTTGGAGAACCGAGCGCGTCCTCGGCCGTGTTCGTGGAGAACAGGGTGTTGAACATCTGGTCGGTGGCGTTGTCCGGCGGGTTGTTCGTGGTCCACGGGTCCGCCACGGTTGTCGCGTCGTAGGTATCCGTGCCGAGGGCGGCCTTGTTGTCCACGACGATTGTGTAAGCGTATTCCATCGCGTTCCGGATGGCCGGGCGGATGACGACGTCGCCGACATTGACTCCGGCCTGTGTTGGTGTTACCGTTACCGGTTCGCTGAGTATGTAGTTGTCGCGGTGTACCTTCAGGTTCAGCGGAATCATCGGACCCGAATAGGAGAATGATCCGTCGGACATCGACTTGGTGAAGTCTGCCTGCACGGCATCGGGGAACGGACCGATGAAAGCGCCGGCCAACGGAAGGCCGGTTGAGCCGTCCACCACGCGGCCGGTTACCGTGCCGATTTCCACCTCAACCATCACCTCCCACAGGGAGACGTTGGTGTAGGGGCTGAACCTTGTGCCCATGATGAGCAGGTATCTGCCGGTGACCGGCTTCAGTGACGGCGCTGTCAGCACGTCCACGAACACGTTGCTTCTATCGGGAGGATTCCACCCGACTTCGCCGCCCGTGGCGATGGAGTACAACTCCTGCCCGTAGCCGGCGGCGGTTGCGGCATCCATACCCGGATCCGGCGCTGTGGTTGCGACGCGCAACTGGTAGTTGGCCGACCGGGCGGTTTCCCACCACAGAACAATCTGCTTTATGGTGGAGAAGTCCACGTTACGGCCCAGATCAATGACGGCAAACTGCGGTGACGTGCTGTTCGTGCTCGACCAGCGCTGATACAGGTTGTCGTCGGTCAGGTGACGTGCCCAGTTGTTCTCCGCCTCTGTGGAAAATGCTACAACAGGGCAACCGGCGGCGATGTTGAACACCGGCGCCGACGGGAATGTGATGATGGTCTTCTGGTCGGCGGGCAACAGCGGCGTTGTGACCGCCGCGTAGCCGTCCTTCCATGCCTGCACGTGGTAGGTAACGCCCATCAGCGGAGTGAAGCTGAACTGGAATCGTCCCGCTCCGTCGGTGGTGACGATGTTCGGCGAGTCGGCCAGTCCGTTGGAGGCGGACGTGCTCAATCCGACCGCCGCGCCGGCCACGGGGTTGCCCTTCGGATCACGCACTTCACCCGTGAACGTGGCGGGCAGAACGCGCGTTATCGAGATATCGTCGAAGAACACCGTTTCTCCGGACGGGATGTCAATGCCGTACATTCGTGCCGAAAGATACCGAGCAGGAGCTTTGATATCGCACGTCAGCGGTACCCAGCCGGCCGTGGGTGCGGTGACCGACTGAGTCACTGCGCCGGCGACCATGTTGGCGTTCGTATCGGCAGTGCCGCTCATCGGTTGGGCGATCAGCGAAGCGGTTCCCCCGGATCCGGGCTTGTATACCCAGCCGGAGACCCTGTAGTTCAGATTCGGGGTTGTGGAGGCAAATGGACCCTTGCCCCGGTTGTCGCTGTTGTTGACGTTGGCCGAACTGCCTTCGCGCTCCCAGGCCACGGTGTTGTTGGAGCCGGATATGACCACGGAGCGGGTTCCGCTGTGGGCAGTACCGTTGCTGTAAATCCACGGCAGTGTGTCGGCGTTCGGATTCGGCGCGGGATTCGTGCCGACGATGTTGCGGCGGTACCAGCCTGCCGGCTTTCCGGCGAAAGCGTTATCAACCGTTTCGAAGTCGCCGTTGGCAATCAGTTCCTTCGCCACCATCGCGATGTTCAAGGTGACGATGGCGCCCTCCGCGACGGAGGGGCTCGCAACGGTTTTGTCGTCGAAGCCGGCGAACTTGACCGTGACGCTGTATGCGTCCGGCACCACGTTAACGTAGTAGCGCCCCTTTTCATCCGTTGTCGTGGAGGCGCCGGAGCCGCTTCCCAGCGGTGCAAGCGTGATAGCCGCCGCCGGTATACCTCCGCCGGTGGCCGAATCGGTGACCGTTCCGGTCAGCGCGCCGTACCCGGCGGGCGGAGGTATGGACTGCTCCTCGCCGTACAGGTAGCCGGCTTCCTCGGCGAAACCGTTGGTGGCAACGTAAGCCCAGTCAAGCTGGTGCCAGTCGCCCCAACCGGTGATACCGAGTTTGCCCTGGTCCCATCGCCGGTCGGAGCGGTCGTCGAAGGA
>JAKQQT010000467.1 GCA_029564025.1 Armatimonadota bacterium
CACTTCCTGCCACGCGTCAGGCGTCTCCGCCGGGGCGTACTGCACCGTCAGCCGGGCCGGTGCGCGCAGCACCTGATAATCGAATTCCAGCATCCCCGCGCCTGTCATCATGCAGGGCGAGCGCACCGACTGATCCAGCCAAGCCCCCTCAGCACCCAGGACATCCACCTCTCGTCCGCCCCGCCGGTGATCGAGATCCACGCGCCCGTCTGACACCCATGCCTCGGTGGCCACCCATTCAGTTGCCGCAGGCAGATTCATTTGTTCATCTTCGCCGGGGCTGAGGTCCGACCCCGTCCGGCCCCGCCAGTTTGTGAGTTGGAACTCGTCAACAGCCACATCGATGTTTTGGCCATCCGTACGGCCGATCGGCTGCAGCATCACAAAGTGTGACCGCCACGAGGAGACCGGGACGTCATAATTCTGATATCCGAACCCGGAGAGCGTCACTTCCTCAAAAAGCGTCCATGCCAAGGTCCCCGGCGCATGAGGAGATTCATCCGTACCGAACTCTGTCGGCTGCAAAAACACGCCGAGTTTCTGCGTGGGAATCACCGTGTAAATGCCTTTGACGGCGTAATCCGTACGCACCTCCCACCGCCCCGCCGGCGCATACGACCAGTTCTGAATGTCCGAGGCGACCGTATCCGAGAGCAACAACGGCGTGGATGCCCCGGTCGCGACGGCACCGGCCGCCGTCGCTTGTGAATATACTCCTGAAAAACCGGACCGGCACTCCGCCGACATAAATCCGCAGGTGCCGCGCGTGAGTGCCGCTCCGCCCGTCGAGCCTGAATCGGTAGCCTGCAAAACATTGTCTGTAAAGCCGAACTTGCAGCGGAGCGTGGTTGTGCTGCCGGACGTAAACATCCGCAATTCCACCGTGGTGCGCGTCAGGATGGTTAAATCCTCGTTGCGGGTCGTGAACGTCAACCGATATGGCACGCCCCCCCGCCACTTGTAAAGTTCATGCAGGATTCGTTTGTCACGATTCAAATTGGCGGTATCAGGAACCTGCGTCATCCGGTATTCGTAAAAATTGGCGTAATCCAGGTAGTACCCGAGCACCGAGAGTGAAGGCTCCTGCGGAGACATGCCTGCATCCGCCCCGACGCTGGCGCGGACCAGATAGTTCTGCATGAGGAACCCTTGCGTATAGTAGACCGCTTCACGCGGCGAGGCCACCTGACCCAATCTGCACTTGAAGGAAATCCTGTCGATGCCGTCCGGCAGGGTGTAGCCTTCACGATTGTGGATATAACCGAGGCCGAGTCCGGCTTTACCTCCCATTAACATGACTGCCACATTGCGGAACTTCGGATATGCGGGGTCCGGCGTGTTGTCCG
>JAKQQT010000468.1 GCA_029564025.1 Armatimonadota bacterium
GTCACCGAACGGAATGCCCAGCACTTGACGTCGGTGGTTGAACCACGGTTGGTTTTTGACAATGCGGGTGGAAAGCCAAAGGCGGTCCGAATCCGTGACGCACCACGGCGGCATCTGGTACAGGTCGGCGTGCGCGCGGTCTGTCAATTGAAAGCCGCCGTTGAAATGAACGCCGTCATACTCAACCGCCACGCCAGTCTCCCGGTTCATGCGTTCGCGGAAGTCGCGCTCCCAGTGCGTGGTCTGCCAGTTCACCATTTCATTCCGTGCCCACAGTCGCCCCGGCGCGAACGTCTGGAAAGCGTCCGGCGCGGTCGGGCGAACCATGATGTCCGCATCCATGTAGAGGATGCGCTTGTAGCCGTGCTCACGGTACAGGTCCGCGATTTGCATAACGGCATACTTTGGATGCTGGTACTTGTTCCCATCACCTAGGTCAGTTATCACGCGGAAGTCTGCGCCGCACGTTTCGGCATAGGCGCGCATGGCGGGAAGCGTGACGGATTCAAGGCCGCACGCCGCCGCGCCGATGCACACGGTGACGATGCACAAGTCAGAGCCGCGCACGTCTGGCGCGGTTTCAGCGTGTCCATGCTCAGAAAGGAATGGCCGTTGCTCCAGTGCGCGCTGTTTCGCCGCTTCGATTTCCGCCATGCGCCGAGCGACTTTTTCGGCGAAGCGTGACGGATAAGCGGGTCCTTTTTGCGCGTATGCCACAGCCCTATCTCCCTAGTTCAGCGCGGCCCAAGTCGCGGCGGTCTCACTCGCAGACGTGCAAACATAAACTTTCGAGTCACCTGTATTATACACGATCTCGCCAAGGCTCCCCGGCTTGCTTGTCGTGTTCGCAATCTGGCGAAGCACAAGACGCCCCTTGCATGTCAGCACGTCAGTCGCCGCACTGCCAAGCGTAGCGCTCTTCTTGATTTCCACCGCGCCAGTCGCCCGCACCACGAGCCCCTCTGTTGCCGTTCCAGTGCCCGCCCGTCCACAGAAGGAAATCTTCGCAGGGACCGCAGTAGACGCCGCGCCGTCTTGAACGAATCGCATGTACGCGGACGCGGTGAACGCGCTCCCGTTGTGGGCATACGATACGACGGATCCAAGGTCTGATCCATCCGTAGTGGCGGTAGGGCTGGCCTCTGTTCCCTGTGCGCGGTACAGGCGAAGGGATGGGTTGCTTGAGTAGGCAAGCACGGCCAGATAGCGCAACCCAAAAAGAATGGACGTGACACCATTCGCCGCCCATCCGAAAATGTTGGCGGCATAGCGGAAGAACCCGCTTGACGTGTCCTCGAAGGTGACGCCGGGAGCCGCCGCCGTGCCGTTCTGGAACTTGGTGATTTTTAGTTCATTGTTTGCCATTGTCAGGTTCCTTCCGGTTCATCGTCTTGTTTGATTCCAAAGCCCAACCGCAGGGTGCCGTCAGCGTCAACCCGCATCCACGTAGCCCACGCGTTGGAAATCGGGGAGAAGACCTGGAAGTACACGTTCCCCTCCGAGTCCTCGGTATAGGTCGCCGCAACGGGACATGACAGCGTGGAATCGTTCACAATCTGCGCGGCGGTGATAGTCCGCGCCGCCGTGTCAATTTCCACGATGCGCGCGCCGTCCGCGCACAGGTACACGTTGTCCCCGTCCACAACAAACGGCGCATCCCCAGCGCCCGTCACCGTGTCATTTACAAGCGCGTAGTCGTGAAGGTTGATGACCTCCCCGTCTTCCAGCACGTTCACCTCCAGCACCTTGTCGGCGTTTGCGTAGAGCGCGGCGGTTCCGAAGCCGCCG
>JAKQQT010000480.1 GCA_029564025.1 Armatimonadota bacterium
GGGCGCGGCGGGCGAAGCCCATGCCGGCCAGCTCGAATTCGACGGCGTCCCGGTCGATATAACGACCGCCGCGAACGAGGACCTGGTCATAGCCCCGGGAAGCGGGGGAAATACCCAGGTCGGTACCGCCACGGGGACTAACTCCCACGCAACGACTAACGATGACCTGCATATAACGGGGACCCTCGAGGTGGACGGGATCTCTTATTTTGATTCTGCGGTATATCTCGGCGATACGACATCTGACACGGTCACCGTGACGGGTTATTTCGGCTCATCGCTTATACCGTCAGTTGATTCCACGTATGACCTCGGATCCTCCGGCCTGGCATGGCGCTACCTGTATGCCGACATCATAAGCGGTATTAACGCGAACCTCGCGTTGAACCCCGCAACCGGATATAGCTTAACCGGAGCCGTGACAAAGAACGCTTCCTCCGGAAACGAAGTCGCCTATGATTACGCCGCTACGATAAACAAGGCCGCCGGAAACTATACCGGCATACGGCTTAACCTTACGCAAACAGCCGCAGGCGGCCCGGCAACGGCAAACTTCCTTTTCGACCTCCAGAGGGACGGGGTTTCCATGTTCAACGTCGATTCGGCCGGGAACGTGACCGCGGTCGGCACGATAACGGGTTCGGCCGCGGCCTTAAACGGCACGAAGAGCCATATCTTCACGGTGAATTCCGATAACGACAACGCGCTTACCACATTGCGTTTCGGCGGTTCGGGGGGCAGCGACGGAACGATAACGACCGTTTCCGGCGACTTGATAATTGATTCGAATAGCGGCACGGTAGACATTAACGACGGCATACTCGACCTTTCTACGCAGACGGTCGATGTCACGCTCAATAATGCCGTGGACGCGCTTAATATAGACTCGGATACGGTATCGGTCGATGCGTCGAACGACCGTGTAGGGATAAATAACGCCGCTCCGGAGAATTCCCTGCATGTTAATGATGAATTAGGAAATGTGGAAGTCGCAAAATTCGAGGCCGTTGACAGCGCCGCTATCAGGATCGACGCGCAGGCGGGTAACAATACTTCGGCGACCCGCTACTATGTCGGAGGTGCGCTGTTGGGAGAATCGGGGTATACGCCGGTCGCTCCCGGCAACGGTTATTATATATCCGTCGGCGGGACCAGGTTCCTGACCCTTGACGGCAGTGGTTTTCTCGGCCTCGGTGATACCACACCCGTCGCAAACCTCGTTGTCGGAAGCGATGCCGGGGCCGCCGTCGCCGGAGCGGGTGACGCGTATATCCAGAACGACCTCGAGGTTGACGGCACGCTCTACGCCGCGAGCGCGGCCATAGCCGGCACATCATCGGACACATTCACGATAGATACCGACAATACTTCCGCGACACCGACACTGACGTTCGGCAACGGTGGCAACCCGTTCATAACTACGCCCGCGGGCAACCTGAACCTGCAACCGGCGAGCGCGGTGATAGTGCGCGACGCCACCGCTCCCGCTCCCG
>JAKQQT010000484.1 GCA_029564025.1 Armatimonadota bacterium
TACGGCGGCGACGGCACGTTGCTGGCCGCCGAATTGCGCTGGCCAGGGGTCCCGAAGGTGCCTATCCGCAACAGCCGGCGCGGCCACCGCTGCATTCCTCACCCCCCCGAAACCGTTATCAAGAGGCTCGCGGACGGCGCCCTGGTGCGTACGGAGTTCATGAAACTTGAATGCGCGGTACGGCATGGCGATGACGAAGAGCCCTTCTGCTACATCTCCGCCATGAACGAGGTCAACGTGCATATGGGGCGGATCAATTCCGCGGTGCGGTTCAAACTCTGGCTCGATGACCGGCCCTACGACGAGGGTGTCGAGGTCGTCGGCGACGGATTTGTCATCAGCACGCCGTTCGGCAGTACCGCCTATTTCAACCAGATTACGCGGGGCGTCTTCTTCCAAGGCATCGGCCTGGCGCTGAAATCCACGTCACACTACACGTCGCACGTCATTGTGCCCGACAAAACCGTGTTTCGCGTGCTCATCACCCGGGGCCCGGCGGTCATGGCTTTTGACAGTTCCACCGAGTATTTCAGCCTCCGCCGGGACGACGAGTTGACCGTTCGCCGCGACGCCCGTCCCGCCGTTCTCTACGTGTGGGAGCCGCTGCCTCACCAGACGGACCCGTTTTGATAGCACAAGCCAGCCGGACGGATATCGGGATACCGGGGCAACTTGACAGTCCGGCGCCCGCAGCGCAGACTGTCTAGTGCGTTGGAAGGAGCCGAACAACTTCTGCAACGGAGGGAAATGCAAATGCCGGAAGACATGGACACCCAATACGAACCCTCCAAAGAGCCCCATGAAGACGCGGCGTTCCAGGAACCCCCGGAAGAAGAGAAACCCGCCGTTTCAGAAAGCGCTCCGGGCCCGGACAGGAACGAGCGGTTGTGGGGCATGGCTTGTCATCTCAGCGGCGCCGCGTTTGTCACGTTTATTCCTTTTGCAAACGTGCTGGCGCCCTTCGTTATATGGATGCTCAAGCGCGAGAATCGGCCCTTTGTAGACACGGAGGGCGAGGAGGCAGTCAACTTCCAAATCACCATGTCGATTGGT
>JAKQQT010000509.1 GCA_029564025.1 Armatimonadota bacterium
GGGGAGCCATATTTGTAAAAGCCAGCGGGGGTCGGGATTATCCCGACCCCCGCTTTGCTGATTTGATGTCAGCCTAACCTGGCTTAGCGACAACTGAACGCGTAGACGTTCTTGTCGTCGCTTCCGATCAGGAAGCGTCCGGTTGTCAGGTCGTAGGTCGGAGCGCCGTTGAACGCGCCGTATCCGCGGAACACCTGCGCCGCGTGGACGCCTTCCGGAACCTGGTAGAACAGGCCGGAACTGGTGCCGAAGGCGATGGTGCCGGACGCGGGATTGAGCACGAGGCCGCCTACCACGCCGGTTCCGTCGGTGGTATCGTACAGCACCGAGGCTGTTCCGCTCATGGAGTCCACCTCGAAGACCTTGCCCTTGCCCGTACCGATGTACAACGGAGTGCCGGGCGCGAACGTCGTCGCCGCCGCCGGCTTGACGAAGGCGTCGGTTACGAGAGGTTCACCGATGATAGCGGCTCCGCCTGTTCCGAAGGACGGGTCCAGTGCGGCGTTGGCGCTGTTGATCTTGTAGAGGTTGCCCGCCATCGTTCCGACATAGGCATCCGGGCCGTTGACGTGCGGAGGCGCGACGACGCCTTCACCACCGGCGAAGGTTGCCAGCGGCGACAAGTCGACGCCGTTCAACACCAGAAGGTCGCCAGTCGATCCTTCCTGCACGCCCACATACACCTTCGTGCCGTCAACGGCCGGGTTGCTGACACTGCCGCTCGCCGGGGCAAGGACGGCCGATTCGATGACGGACTCGCCGGTCAGTTCATCGATGCGAAGAAGCTGGACGCCGTTTTTGCCGTTGATGGTCGCGAACACCCACCCGTCGCTGGTCACCGCGGGGGCGGTGGCGGTGTTGGTGGATGTGCCGGCCCGGCTCCAAATGGCCCAGCCGATCGTCCCATCGGGTTTGACCTTCACGACGTCGCCGCGGTTGGTGGTTACGTAGATAGCCTTGCCGTACTTGCCGTAATACACGCTGGGACGGCCAAGCAACTGCACCGCAGCACCGACGGCGGCGCTGATGTCCACCGGGAAGCCGGCAACAGGGTTGCCGTCAGCGGTGGTGTAGGCGTACAGGAGACCGTTCGTCGCGCCAAAGTAAACAACGCCCTCAACAGCGGTTGGAGAGGACTTTACCGGCGCGTTGGCGGTTGTTGCTTCGGCGGATGCCACCAGGAACGGTGCGAGCTTGATGATCTTCTGGTAAGCTCCGTTGCCTTC
>JAKQQT010000534.1 GCA_029564025.1 Armatimonadota bacterium
TGATGAGTTACTGGTTCAGGGCAACGATAACATCGGCGTGGCAAACCAGTTAGGCAAACACGACATGATCGGTTCCGTCGAGACTGCTGGAAGCGACATGGTTTACCGTTGGTGTTATTTTGAAATCACGCTGTTCGGCGATCCGCACACGCCGCTGGTGGGTGGCGATGATCTGAAAGTGCTTCCTGCGACAGATTTCAACGCAGCCGGGCCTGAAGGCGGTCCCTTCACGCCGTTTTTCCAGACGTACGCAGTGACCAACACGGGACTGGAAACATTAACGTGGTCCGCGCAAGCCTCGTCGGGCCTGGTCAGTTTGTCCCTCATGAATGGCACGTTGCCTCCCGGCGCGGGCGCGTCTGTCACGGCCACGCTTTCGTCGGAAGCCGCCGCGTTTCCCATAGGGGTCTACACGGATGAAATCGTGTTTTCCAACGGCGTGAGCGGTGTTTATAGGCGGCGCGACGTGATGCTGAAGGTCGGGCAAATCGATTCCTTCACCGAGTTATTCAGCGACGCGAAGGAGAATGATCTGGCGTATCAATCGTTCACCTTCTATCCGAACGGATCCCCGCACTTCTATCGCGTGACGCGTGAACCGACTGCCGCTTTTCTCACAGACCCTCTCGGCGGCACTTATTTGAGTCTGGGGGACGACGGCTACGCCGAATGTCCGTTGGCGAACGGGGCGGCGGTATCACTCTATGGCGAGAGTTACGACACGATTTATGTCGGAGGCAATGGTTATATCACTTTTGGAGTCGGGGACTATTCCTACACAGAGTCTTTAAGCGCGCACTTCAGTCTGCCGCGCGTCTCCGCGCTGTTCGACGACCTGTATCCGCAGTCGGACACGGTCTCGTGGCGGCAACTGCCTGACCGGATCGCGGTGACGTACGCCAATGTGCCGGATTTAAGTACGGACGCGCTCAACAACTTCCAGATCGAACTGTTTTTCGATGGCCGGATCAGGCTCACGTATCTCGACATCGGCACGACGGACGGGC
>JAKQQT010000537.1 GCA_029564025.1 Armatimonadota bacterium
ACGTCGATCTCGCACGGTGACAGGTGCATTTTGTTGGATTGGGAGCGTGATACATCCAACAGCTCGCCGATCATGTTGCGCAATTGATTCACATTCCGCAACGCAATGCCGAGATAGTTACGCTGTTCATTATTGATATCGCCCGCAAGTCCGTCGAGCAGGATCGTCACATATTGATAAACCGCGTTGAGCGGTGAACGCAACTCGTGGGAAACGCGAGAGAGTACCTCATCCTTCAGGCGCATTTGTATTTTTCATGCGCTTTCCAATTCCCCATCCGTTACTTTGCGTTCTGCAGACAATGCGTTCTCTTCGTCTCGATTCCTTGGAATGCTGTCGGGGGGCGATATATTTTACCTGCGAGTCCCGAACTTCACATATACCGGGCGGTAAAGCGAAAACGGCCCGTGGGCAGGGGCGAGCCGCCCCGTTGCCTTGTCGTAAGCGTAGGACATCAGCTCGTTTGAATTCTCGTGCCCGAGCAGCACGAAGTTTTCGCCAGGCATGAATTCAAAGTCGCGTGGCGATTTGCCGACCAGTCTGGAGATCGCCAGCAGCGACATCTTTCCCGTGTCGGGGTCGATGTCATATGCGGCGATGCTGTCGTGTCCCCGGTTTGAACCGAAGAGGCGGCGTCCGTCGGCGGAGAGCTTGATCGCCGAGGCCTTGCTGTAGTCACTGAAATCATCCGGCAGCATGGTGATCGTCTGAACGTGGATGAGGGCCTCGCCGGTATAGAGAAACGACGAGATCGTGTTGTTGAGCTCGTGCAGCAGGTAGGCGGTTTTGCGGTTCGGACGAAAGAGGATGTGGCGCGGTCCGGCACCGCCTGTACTGGCGATGGTCAGCGCCGCTTTTTCTTTGAGTCCCCCAGCTCGGCCAGGGAAGTCGTACACCTTCACACGGTCGATGCCGAGGTCGACGATGCAGAGGTGGCGTCCGTCCGGAGAGACTTCGGCGCAATGGGCATGCGCTTTCTCCTGGCGCTTGGGGTCCGGTCCGCTGCCGGTGTGCGTCACGGTGGCCGGCGGCGTGTCGGCGAGCCGGCCGTCTCCGGTCAGTTCAAAGACGCCGGCGACCGCGTTGGTGTATTCGGCGAAAACGAGCGCTTTCTCGTCGGGGGCGAGCGCGACATAGCAGGGCGGGGTCACGCCGATCGGCTTGTGGTTGAGCGGCAGGAGGGTGTCACCCGCAATCGCGTAAGCGGCCACGGCACCGTTGACTTTGGACGCGCCGAATTCCGGCAGGCCGAGGCCGGCGTACAGCCGCG
>JAKQQT010000541.1 GCA_029564025.1 Armatimonadota bacterium
CTCACCATGTATGGTGTGGGTGCAGAGGAGCTGGCTTCCGACGGGGAAAGCGGCCTGACCGAAACCATCCTGAACGAGTTGCTGAACAGCGCCCCACGAACTAACATCGCCAGATAGGATACCAACCGAGTGCGCAATATCGGCCAATTGCGAAGTAAGCGTGTTCAACCTTGAAGGAACATCCTCCCCAACCTTCACCCATGTCCCCTGCGTGCCGAGGCGGTACACGGTCGCATCTTCGAGGTATCCGAGACTTCCGGGCGTACACCTGCTTGCATACTTTGCAAGCTCCGTCAAATCCTTTGCCATGATCTCCATGAACATAGGATTCGTATTGCGTTCCGTCCCCTGACGGATGACGTAAGAATCTGCCATATCTCTATGCCCTCCTTCTGCCCCCGAGCGGGGCGGGTTAGTCCGGATCGAGTTCGCCTATCGCGATCCAGCGCACCTTCGGGTACCGCGTGTCTGAGGTATTGTTATACCAGCGCGCGGTAAACCCGGTCTTCGACAGCTTGTCCTCCAAAAGCACCAGCAGAATGTTCCCCACGTTCGCCGCCTCGATGTTGCCGGTCTGCGGGAAAATCAATATCAGCGGCGGCGACTTGTACGGGGTGGAGAACGTGACGGCGACGTCCTTCCATCCGTTCGGAACCCCGCCCGAAATACTGGTTTCCCCTGTCTGCACCCCCAGCATATCGAGGATGTGCTCGTGGGAGAGGGCGGCGATGCCATCGTAGAAATGCGCGGGCTTGTAGCTCTCAAACTTCTCCCCGGTGCTCTTCCCGCCGAACGCGACGCCGTTGTCCGTTGTGTTGAAGTCCGCGATGATCTCCGAAGTCGCAATCTGCGCCGTCGCGGTCGATGCGGCGTAGATGTCCGAGAGGGCAAGCACAAAGTCATACCCCTTCATGTCGTCGAAGTCATCTATATCCGCGTCGTTCGCGTCCTTGAGCACATACCCGCCGTCAACGCTGATTCCCGCGATGGAAACCGCCTTTGCCTCCGTCCATGTCGCCGCGCCCTTCTCGCGGTATTCAACCTGAAATTCGATGGAGTTTTCCTCCGCCGC
>JAKQQT010000542.1 GCA_029564025.1 Armatimonadota bacterium
TGCCGCCATCGGAGCAAACGTGTTCTGGATCACGGTTCCGCGCATCGCCCTGGCGTGCATACTGACATGGATGAGCGCGCATCTGCTGGCGCGGGTGCGCCCCGTGGAGAATGGAGTTCGGATTGAGCAAGCGTAAGACACAACCTCAGCCCCGGCCGGCTCGCAACGGGAAGCCGGCACCGCCGACAGCGCCGGTTTCCGACCGACCGTTGCCGATGCTGTTGCAACGCGCGGCGATGATGGGAGGCGGCGGCGGTTTCCTCAGCACCGCCATCATGCTTCCCGGCGGGCTGATTGCGGACAACAACTACAAGCAGTTGCTGATGGTCGCCTTGTTGCTTATCACACTGCGCCTGGGCGTTCCCCTAAAGGCTCAACGCCGGGCACGTGTGGGATACGCCTGCGCCTTCCTCACCGGTTACATGGCCGGTTCCCTCGCGGTGATGATACTGGGCCGTGTCAATGCGCCCGTTCTGTGGAGTCTCCAGTCCGTGATCCTTCTGGCGTGCGTTTGGGGAGTGCGAAAGTCCTTGCGCGGATGAGACGCGCCCCGGTTTTTCTGGTTCTGTTTCTGTGCGCGGTCGCGCGCGGATTCACGGCCGAGGCCCCCGCTGTGCTTCAGCACGCCCTGGCGACCGCTCAAGCGGGTGATGTGTTCCTCATCGATCCCCTTAATCCCGTGAATCTTCCGTCGCTCGGCATCACGCGATCGTGGACCGGCGGCACCCTGATTTTCAGCGACAGCCCGGAGTACGTGCCCGGACCCGGCGTGTTGTATGCAGATTCCGTTCCGCCCGGATTCGTGCGCATCATGCTGTACCACGTGAACGATTCGGCCAACTCCGGCACAAGCACACGACTTAAGTTCACCATTGTCGTGGAGCCTGCCAACGCCGGTGAAACGACCACGGTTACGCTCCTTCGAAGTATCGTGAAGGGGCCATCCAGCGACTACGGCTATATTGGAAGAACGAGCGCCTACGACTTCCTGACGGTACCGGAGTCGCCCGAGGTCAAGCAGATCAGCGCCCCAACGGTATTGGATGCGAATCTCGAAAGCAAATCGGTGCCGGCGCGCACCTACCCGCAGTTGATTCAGGCGCAATACGACCTGCAGGTTTCGGGCGCAAGCGCCCGGTTCACCCTGGCCGCGCTGGCTTCAACCGCCAACACCCTGGCCACCTACAAAACACTTCCCGTGCTGGCGCGCGAGGAAAGCGCTCCCGGGGTTTATGTCCACGACCGGGGAACGTTCCCCGGGCACTCGGACAAGCGGATCACCAACAATGCGGTGTACGACACCGTCAACGGCGCGACCCATATCCGCATGGCGGGTGGAACCTGGGATCCGTGGGTGACAGGAACCGTCAACAAGGATCCCTTTGCCGGTGAAGGTTCCGCTCCGGACCAGTTTGTCGGGTACGACGCCATCCTGGGCACAGGTAGCCGTGTATTGGGGAATTACGGCGTGATGTACACCGTCCGGTTGAACATCTCGAGTTCCGACGGCCGGCGTCTGGCAATCCTGCTGAATCCGCGCGGCGGCGCTCATGCGGGAGCCGTGAACGCCACGCCCGGGCTGACCGG
Organism: Armatimonadota bacterium; assembly: GCA_029564025.1. Taxonomy (GTDB): domain Bacteria; phylum Armatimonadota; class DTGP01; order JAKQQT01; family JAKQQT01; genus JAKQQT01. The sequence continues at coordinate 1,588 of JAKQQT010000542.1, forward strand.
CACAGGTCCGGCTTATGTGCCGCCGCTGAATGTCGCTCCGCTGGCGACTCCGTCCCACGCCGGAGTTCTCGGGCGCTGGGATCCGGCGGTAACCCCGCAGATTGAGTTGAAGTGGACACCGACCGGGGCGTTCAGCCTTCCGGTTGAGTGGGTTCTGGTTCCGTATCCCGAACCGGGCGATGTGGACGGCAACGGTCGCGTGGAATTGCCGGACGCCCTGCTTGCCGCGCGCATCCTCAACGGGCGACACACGCCCACGTCCCGCCAGTCCGTCGCCGCTGACGTCGATCCCGAATCGTCGCCGGATGGTTTTGTCACCGCTTCCGACGTTTCGTGGATCATGCGTACCGCGGGCGGATTGCGGTAGGGGGACGTTCATAACCCATTTGCACCAACTATTTCAAGGGTTGAGCGTCCTGGTCTGTCACTCTGAGCGTCAGCGAAGAGTCTTCGGAACGTAAAAACCAAGCCGAAGCATCCTGAGCGGAGCGAGCTTGCGAGCGCAGTCGAAGGACGGCGCCGCACTTCGTCCATACGTCCATACGGACGACCGTATGGTCGGACACCCGTATGGGCGACTACGCTTCGGTCGCAATCTCCCTACGCTCCGCTCAGTGTGCCTCACGCTTGAATGATCGATATAGTTGGTACAGATGCACGTTGCACATGCCCCTACCGGTTCGGGACGGCGAGTCACGGGCGATTCGTGAGCATCTTCACCAACGAATTCATGGGCTAAGCGTAAACGCCCGTTCTTTTTAGCGTCAAATCCCTGCCAGACGTACTAACGATTTTGTCTCCCAAGTGTGTCATTCCGAACGAATGTGAGGAATCCGCGGTTCATCCCGCCCGCCGCTTGCGGCGGGAAAAGCAACCGCCCATACGGGCCCGTAGGGGCAGATATCTCGCTACGCTCGAAATGACGTCGTTTTACGCTCAGTTACCGGAAGAGTTGGTGCAAATGGGTTATGAACCTGCCCCTACCGGTTTGTGGCCTTCGGTTTTCCTTTGCCGGATTCCCTGTCGATGGAAATCAGTTGCGGAGTGGTGGGACAGCCCTGGCAATCCTCGCAACCGGCTTCGGAGGGATAGAGGAAACCGCGCAGTTGGCGCCATATCACCCGGACCAGGTAATATGCGGCCCAGGCCAGAATCAGCCAGATTATCGCGCGTTCAAACCAGATCATAGCGTCAACTCCATCCCATCGCGATGCCAAATTGGCGTATCGCGAACGTCACGATCCACGCCAGCGCGGTCATATATGCCACCTGGAAGATGGGCCACTTCCAGCCGTTCGTTTCGCGGCGAACCACGGCGATTGTGCTGATGCACTGCATCGCCAGCACGTAATAGACCATCACGCAGATGCCCAGCAGAGGCGTGAACGCCTTGCGTCCGTTCTCGAGACGGGCGTTCCGCAACTTGGTCTGAAGGGTCACGGCGTTGTCGACACCGCTGTCCTCCACGTTGTAAATTGTCGCCATCGTCGCGACAAACACTTCGCGCGCGGCGAAACTGGAAATCAGGCCGACGCCGATGCGCCAGTCGAATCCCAGCGGACTGATGAGCGGCTCCAGCACCTTTCCGGCCCGTCCCACGTAACTGCGTTCCACCTGTTGCGGCTTTTCGAGACCGGGCGACTTCGGATACGTGGAAAGAAACCACATCACCACGCTCATCGCGAGGATAACCGTTCCGGCTTTCTGGGCGAAAAGCCAGGCGCGTTCCACCATCTGCAACAGAATGGAACTCCAGTGCGGAACCCGATAGGGCGGGAGTTCCATGATGAACGTGTTCTGCTCTCCGCGCAGGAGGGTGTGGCGGAAAATCCAGGCCATACCGAATGCGGCGATTCCGCCCAGCAGATACATCGAAAGCAGGGTGGCGCCCTGCAGGTTCACGCCTCCCCAAACTTTAACCGCCGGAATGGTGGCGGCAATCATCAGCGAGTACACGGGCAGGCGGGCTGAGCACGATATCAGCGGCGCAACCAGAATCGTGACTAGTCGCGCCTTGCGGTTGTCGATGGTGCGCGCGGCCATGATTCCGGGAATGGCGCAGGCGAAGGAACTTAACAGCGGAATGAACGAGCGCCCGTGCAGGCCCACGCGGTTCATGAAGCGGTCCATCAGGAACGCGGCGCGCGCCATGTAGCCGGTATCTTCCAACAGCCCGATAAACAGGAACAGCAGAAGGATCTGCGGAAGGAAGGTCAGCGTGGTTCCCACGCCTCCGACCACGCCGTTCACCAGCAGGTCGCTCAGGTCGCCGGCCGGCAGTGATCTTGACAGAAAATGGGCAAATCGGTCGACGCCGTGACCGATCATATCCATCGGCCAGGCGGCCCACGCGAAGATGGTCTGGAATACGAGCGCCATCACGGAAAGAAAAACCAGATATCCCAGAACGGGATGCATCAGCAGTTTGTCCACGCGTTCCGCTCCGAAGGCGACGCGTGTGTGCTTGTGTTCCACGGCGGCGCGGACGACGGAGTGCACCCATCGGTAACGCGCTTCGGTGACGGCGGAGGCGAAGTCGGTTCCGGCTTCTCGCAGGGAATCCGTGGCGCTCTGAACGGCGTCCCTGAAATCCTCCTGACAGATCGGGCAAGGACCCTCGCCGGGGTTGGAAAGGCGCATCACGGCTTCGGCGAAACCGGTGGACGGGCTTTTATGGGCGTTGACGCATACGGCTTCGTGCACCGTGGTGAGCGCGGCTTCGGACTTCGGGTCCAGGGTCCACGTTCGAGCCACCGGACAGGCCAATCCGTATCCCAGCAGGGCGGACCGGGCTTGTGCAAGGCCTTCGCGCCGGTTGTCCGCGTTCACGGCAATCACCGGGATGCCCAGCGCGTTCTGAAGTGCCTGCGGATTCACCGTGATGCCGTTCTGCTGGGCCAGGTCGTTCATCGTCAGCACGACCACCATCGGCAGACCGAGATCCATCAACTGGCTTGTCAGCAGGAGGTTACGCTCCAGGTTGTTGGCGTCCACGACATTCAGAATCGCCTCGGGGCGGGGGATTTCGTCCACGCGTCCCAGCAATACATCCCGCGCGACGGCTTCATCGGGCGACTGCGGATTCATGCCGTACAGGCCCGGGATATCAACGATGGTGATTTCCCGCGAACCGGCGCGCACGCGGCCCGTTTTGTGCTCCACCGTGACGCCTGGATAGTTGCCCACTTTCTGCCGCAGGCCGGTGAGGGCGTTGAACAGGGTGGTCTTTCCGCAGTTCGGATTGCCGACGAGGGCGAACACGGCGGGCCTGTCCGGGATATGCCCCGATCCGTTGGGGCGCAGACAACCGCGCCGCTGGGGGGTGAGCAACCGGCCGGCTGGCTCGGAACTGACACGGATCTGACGCGCTTCGGCGCGACGAACCGACAACCGGTAACCGCGCACCTTCACGTCGACCGGACAGCCCTTCTGTCCGTACCGGACAACCTCCACCCTCGTGCCGGGCGTCAGTCCCAATTCCATCAGGCGGGTGCGGGCGCTACCGGGCGCGATGGCGGCCACGTAGCCGTGCTCACCGGGCTTCAGGTCGCACAGGCGGACGACGACCGGGGATGAAACCCGTACGGGCGTTGCATCAAGGCTCTTCGGCTGTTCGTTGGTGTTGGCGCTCATCGGGCGTTGGTCGCGTGGCCACAGATTATTTACGACTGAATTGGTCGGACTATTGTAATCATAACATTTTGAGACAAACGGGGCGAACTGCTATCCTGATTGTTGCCCCATACCTACTGCAAGGAAAGCCTATGGAAGACGTATTGACGATCCAGAAAGAGCACACCGACGGCGTGACGATCGTGCGTTTGAGCGGCGAACTGGACGCCTTGAACGTATCGGAACTCGAAGCGGCAGTCGCGGGCCTGTCGCACGAAGAATCACGGCTGATTGTGGTTGACCTGCAGGGGATCGATTTTATAGACAGCGCCGGCCTGGGCGGCCTGGTGCGCATATGGGAAGGAACCGTCGAGCGCGGCGGCTTCATCGGCCTCGGGGCGATTTCGGACCGGGTTCGCGACGTCCTTCAAATCACCGGCCTCGCCAATATGCTGATACCTCACGGAACCAACGAAGACGCCATCGGCAACCTCCGCACCGCGCAGGCGGCGCTCCAGGCGAGGGACTCCTAGCCGGGTGTCAATCCGGAGCTTTCACCACAAAGGCACGAAGTTGCAGGGGCGATTCACGAATCGCCCCTGTGTTGCATATGCGGTAAGGGCACGTTGCACATGCCCTATGTCCTCACGGTTTGGACGGCACCTTGTCGGGGGAATGGACGTCGTTCCGGACTTCCGCACCGGCGCCTGACGCCTGATACCCGACACCTGGCCGGGGTGGTTCCACCTTCGGTTGCGGCTGGGAGGTGAAGTGGGCGACGGCGTCGTGCATCGTCGGTTTGCGGACCCACACCGTCTCGACCGAGGCGCCCAGCGCGTGCAGAACCCCCGGCAGGACGTTGTCCGCGTGGCGCATCCGCAGGTGAAGCCCGTCGTGGCGCCGTTCCGCTTCCAGTCTCAGATGCGACGAAAGCTCCCCGGCGGCGGCGGAGTCGTCAATCGTGCGCACGATGATCTCCTCCGAGGCGGCCTTTCGGCACAACCTCGCCGGGGGACCCGCGGCGGCCACGCGGCCCTCGTGAACGATCACCGCCACATCGGCCGTCATCGCCTCCTCCGGGTCGTTGGTGGCTATCAGCGCGGCGCCGTGCTCGCGGTCGCGCCACTGTTTCAACAGATGCGGCCACAGTTCGCGCCACTGCGGTTCCAGCAGGGCGGTGGGGTTGTCGCACACCATCAGCGTGCCGGGGGATGCCCAGGCGATCGCCAGGCGCGCGCGTTGTTGCTGGCACTGCGACAACGTGTGAAAGCGCAGGCGGAGGATGGGCTCGAGATCCCAGGCGCCGGCGGTCAACTCGACGCGCTCATCGGCGGCTTTGGACGAAAGCCCGGCGCGCTTTAAACGCCTGCGGAGGATCGATTCCACGGCGGAGGATCCGGAAAGCGGGGTATCGGCGCGCACCAGGCCGACCGCCGGTCCGCGCATGGGCCTACCGTTCAGCCAAATGCGCCCGTGCTGTGGCTCGCGGGTTCCGCAGGCGGTGTCGAGGAGTGTGGTTTTACCTCCGCCGGCGGGTCCGACCAGGCAGACACAGCGGCCGGCGGGCACGCTGAGGCAGATATCCTGAAGAATCCACCGCCGCGCCCTCCGCACCCACACGTGCTCCCATTCCAGAATCCTTGTCACGGTTCATTATATGACCGGGGGTGGGAGACGGCAGGGGAAACGTGGAACGGGATTGTTGCTGCAGTCCTTGTCCGGCGCTCAATGACTACTTGACTGGTGGGTAGATAAGGTCGAATAGGCGGTTGGCCAATTCCGGATCCAAGCGCTTCAGTATGGCATATTCCTCGAACGCAGCTGAACGATCTCCTAGACGTAGATGAGTAAGGCCTAATACGATATGAGTATCGGCGAAGTTTGGATTGAGTCTTGCGGCAAGGCGGAGTTCGATTAGGGCCTCCTTCTCACGATCAACAGCGTTGAAGGCAATACCCAGATTGTGGTGGGTTGAAGCGTCATTTGGTTCCAGCCGAATGGCCTCTTTGTACTCCGCGATCGCCTCAGTCGTCGACCCGATACTCTGATAAATACTCCCCAGGTTATAATGTGCTAAGGCGTTATCTGGTTCAAGCCGGATGGCTGTTTTATACTCCTTAATCGCCTCGGCACTCTGATCTTTACGTTGAAGCGCAACGCCGAAAACAATGTGAATAACGGCAATCTCCGGTTCGAGTCGTATTGCAGTTCTGTATTC
>JAKQQT010000547.1 GCA_029564025.1 Armatimonadota bacterium
ATCACCATCGCGGTCGCGGCGGTCTTCGGCCTGAGATCGGTCAGCGCTTTCCACGCCGGTCTGATTGTTTCCTCGCTGTTGTGGGCGTTGCAGTCCGCGATGTCGGAACGAAATGCCGAGTCGTGGTTGGAATGCACGCCGTTGATCGCCATCGTGTTTGCCGCCTTGCTGAGCGCGACGGTCGTACCGCCGCTGGTTGATATGGACCTTACAAGGACACACCGCGTTCTGATACTTGCCGCTCTCGCCGTCGCAGGTCTGATTGCGCTGATGGCGCGCGGTCCCAACGAGTCGGAGTCCGGGACGGAGGAGGCTATCGATGAGACGCCCGCGTCTTGATCCCGTTTCCCAAATCGCGTTTATCATTGCCCTCGTCTGCGCAATCACCGCGCTGATTCTTGCCGAAACGCCGACGGGCTCCGTGTGCGGAACACTGATTGCGGCGGAATCCGGCGGCCGACTGGCGAACATCAGCGTCAACCTGTGGGAAAACCAGCAGGAGCGCCAGTACACGACCACGACAGACTCGAAGGGCAATTTTCGCATAGGCCACGTGGCCGCCGGGACGTACGAGGTGTTCGCGGGAACGCGGGCTCATCAACAGCCGAAGGGCAAGATCACGGTCCGTGAAGGCCAGACGTGGGAAGGCTCGCTGGAACTGGCGCCGGTGGACCCCTACCTGGAAGTTTACGCCGATATGCGCGCGTTCACCACTCGCGAGGAGCCGCGCGTGCGCGTGGAAGGCTTCTCCCCGACCACCTCGATTCGCGCCGACGTGTACCGGCTGGCGCCGGCTGATGCCGAGCGGGCCTGGAACAACTCGCTGGAAGGCTTTCTGCTCCGGCGTCCGGATGGATCCCGTATGGACATCTCCGAAGCGCCGGGAATCCAACGCGTATCGGTGAAGTCCTTTGAAGTTGTGAAACGCGACACCGAGGGGATTTTCAGCGCCGCGCCTGTTTTTGACCGCATGAATCCCGGTGTTTATGTCGTCTCGTTCAACGCCGGACCGGCGAAGGCGCTCGCGGCCTTCACCATCACCGACCTGGGCATTGTGGTCAAGGCATCAAAGGACGAAGCCGTTGTCTTCGCCGCCGACCTGATCACCAATCGGCCGGTATCCTGCCCGGTCGTCGCCCGAGGCTCCCGGGGTGACGCCACCGAAGGCACGACGGGAACGGATGGCATCTGCACCCTGCCTTTACCGCCTCACGGTGAGAACACCGAAATTCGATTTGTCGCCCGCGCCGGCGAGAACCTCGCGGTCGCCGGTGTGACGCCGTGGTCGGAGGACGACTCCGGACCGTTGCGCGTCTACACGTATACCGAACGCCCGGTATATCGGCCGGGTCAAACCGTTTTCTACAAGAGCATTTTACGCCTGCGCCAGGGAGACACCTACTCCGCTCCCGTCGGCTTGCCGATCACCGCGCGGGTCACCGACCGCGCCTCCAACCTGATCTACGCGGAGCAGTTGTCATCGAACGATTTCGGATCGGTCAACGGAAGTTTTGCCCTGTCGGCGTCCGCAATACCCGGACCTTATACACTGACCATCGAAGCTCAGGGAAGAACGCGCGAAATCACCTTCGCCGTGGCCGAATACCGGAAACCCGAATTTGAGGTGACCGTCAAGCCCGATCGCGAGCGTTACGCGGCCAGCGACACCATCACGGCAACGGTGCAAGCCTCCTATTTCTTCGGCGGTCCCGTGGCCGGCGCAAGGACGAACTACCTGATTTCAAGGGCTCCGTGGTGGGCGATGCCGGACGACGAAATCGCCGAGGACGAAGCGCCGGACGTCGCGAACGCCGTCAGCGACTCCGAAGGCGCCGAGTACGTGGAGTCCGGCGATATCGTCACCGACAGCGCCGGGAACGCGCAGATCACGTTCCGGATTCCGAAGGATGATTCGGAGGACGATCTATTTGGCAACGAATGGCGGTACTACATCACCGCTCACGCCACCGACAGCGCGGACCGGACCGAAAGCGGCACCGCAACCGCGTTTGTCACCCAGGGCGCTTACGCCATCCAGGCCCACCCCGACAACTGGCTCTCACAGCCGAACAAACCGGTGCTGATTCGCATCAGAACCGTGGACTTCGACGGCAAGTCGGTTGGTGGAACCTCCGGTGACGCGCGGTTGATTCGCCGCGTATGGAACGGCAACAAGGAACGGACCGAGGTTGTTTCGCGCTCCACCTGGAAATCCGATCCGCAGGGAGCCGCCGTTGTCCAAGTGATACCGAACGCCGAGGGAGACTGGGCCGTGGCCCTCACGTCGCGCGATTCCGAGGGGCGCACCATCCGCGGCGGAACCACGTTGTGGGTGATGGCGCGCGACGGAGGGGCGATATCGTATCCCTATCAGGACCTGACGGTCCGCGCGGGCAAGCGTCTGTATCAACCGGGTGAAACCGCCGAGATTGTCGTCAACACGGCTTTTGCCCCCTGCGACGCACTTTTCACGCTCGAATCCGAGGGGATCATCGCGAAGCAACTGGTGCGTTTGCAGTCCAAGTCCACCGTCCTGCGGGTGCCGCTGTCGTCGGATATGTTGCCCGCAGTGCGCGCCAACATCTGTTTCTTCCGGGGCAAGGACTTTGTTAACAGCGGAACAGTGCTCAACATCAGCCGGGCTCCGCGTTCGCTGAAAGTGCAGATAACAACCGACGCGGAGACCTACGCGCCGGGTGACGAAGCCGTCTACCGCGTCCGCACGCTGGACGGAGCCGGCAATCCGGTATCCGCCGAGGTTTCGCTCGGTGTGGTCGACAAATCGATCTATGGTGTTCTGCCGGAATCGACACCGGACATCCGCAGTTTCTTCTACCCGCGCCGGATCGATTCCGTGCAGACGGCCTACTCCTTCCCGGCCATCTACCTGTCCGGAGACGACAAGGGCGGGGCAGACATCAAAACGCGCAAGTATTTCCCGGACACCGCCTTCTGGGAGCCGAGCGTCGTGACGAACAGCCAGGGACTCTCGGAGTTCCGGTTCAAGCTTCCGGACAACCTTACCACCTGGCGGGCTACGTGCCGGGCGGCCACCCTGGACGCACTTGTCGGGCAGGCGACACAGGAAATCGTGGTCAAGAAGCCGTTCCTCGTCCGCCTGGAAACACCGCGATTCATTGTTGAGGGCGATGAGGTGCGGATCGTGGCGGTGGCACACAACATGAGCCCGTCCGCTGTCAGCGCCACCATCGGTGTCGAGACCCGGGGCCTTCGGATAAAGGACAACGACAACCGAACCGTCAACATCCAGCCGAATCGCGAGGCCCGTATCGAGTGGACCGGCGTTGCCGAACCCGAAAGGACGTGCAAGATCCGCGTGTGGGGACGCGCCGGAACGCTGACCGACGCTGTCGAGAGCACCTTGCCGGTTCTGCCGAAGGGTCGCCCAAGGACCACCGCGACAAACGGAGTTTTAACAGCCACCACCGAACTGCCGTACCAGTTCCGCTCGGACGGAGCGCCCGGTTCGCAGTCGCTGACCCTCCGCCTGTCGCCGTCCATCGCCGGGGTGATGATGTCCTCGCTGGACTACCTTGCCAATTACCCGTATGGTTGCACGGAGCAGACGCTTTCGGCCTTCCTTCCGGACATCGCGTTGATTCGCATGATTGACCGGCTGGGCGTCGCGAATCCGGGTTTGCGGGCACGCTTGCCGGACATGGTGAACACCGGGCTTCTGCGCCTGTCCGATTCGCAACGCGGCGACGGAGGCTGGGGGTGGTGGCGTTATGACGAAGCCGATCCCTATATGACGGCTTACGCCGTTTACGGCTTGATTCAAGCCCAGAACGCCGGTTTCAGCGTGAACAGAGAAATGCGCGACCGGGGAGTCAGCGCTCTGAACCAGATGGTTTCCGCAACCAACAAGCGTATGCACAACGCCCTGGCGAAAGGGCAACTCGTAAACGTGGATTCGCACATCTACGGCGCCTGGGTGCTGGCACTGGCGGACAAACCGAAAACCGCCGGCGATACCGCAAGAATCTACCTGACACAGCCGAAGAAGGCCGAGCGTTTGAGCGACTGGGGACGCAGTGTCCTCGCATTGACGCTGTACGAACTCGACGAACGCGAAACCGCTCGCGACCAACTGGAAGTCGTATGGCAGAGGTTTTCAGCCCAAGCCGAGCCCGTGCGAAGCGCTACCTGGCGTTCCCGGGCCGAAAACCTGGGTATGCTGATGCAGGCCGCGCTTGAGGTGAATCCTCGTGACGGACGCCTTCCGGACCTTGCCCGGCGAATCCTGGACGAACGGCGCGGCATCCGCTGGGAATCGACCCGCGACACGGCAACGGTACTCACCGCCTTCTCGCGATACCTGGCTGAGACCGGGGAGTTGAGGCCGAACCTGACGGCAACTATCCTCGTGAACGGCAAACAGGTTGCATCAAAGCGCTTCGGCCCGGAAGACGTGCTCAAGCCGGACTTCCGCATCAACCTGACCGCCGAACAACTCGGACAGAACCAGGGAACCGTTTCTGTTCGCCTGGCCGGTTCGGGAAGACTCTATTACACCGTGCAGACCGACGAAGCCCTGACGGGTGAACTGGATCAGCCGGTTCAGTCAACCGACGGTCTGTCGATTGAGCGCTCATGGCGGCGTGTGCGAACCGGGCCGGAAACCACCCCGCCGGAGACCGAGGCGCCGGGACGTACGCAGAAACGGTTCGAAACAACCGATATTGTTGAGGTAACCCTCACGATCCGCACCCAGAAGCATTTCGATTACGTGATGGTGGAGGATGCCCTGCCCGCCGGTTGCGAAACCCGCGACCGCGGGCGCGTGGAGATGTGGGAGTGGCAGAACTGGTGGGCGGAACAACTGATGCGCGACCGCAAAGCGTGCTTCGCGATCCGAAGCCTGTCTCCCGGGGTGCACCGTATCCGTTACCGGTACGTGGCACAGACTCCGGGAAGCTACACGGCCCTGCCGCCGGTGATTTACGACATGTACAATCCGCAGACCAGAGCCGAGGGCAGAGCCGAAATCATGGAGATTAAACGTTGACATGGATATCGCCGTCATATCGCGCTACCGGATAGCCGGCGTCCGCGATTCCAATAACTTCCTTCTGAAAGCGCTGGCGTGGGCGGCTCTCGCGGCACTCGTGCTGGTCGTGATCAATCTTCCGCGGCCTGTTCCAATCAATAAATCGCTTGGCGGGTACGTGACGACGCTGGACGGACGAACGCGAAGCCAGCGCGCCAACGCCCTGCGCGCCGCCAGACGCGTGAACGGTACCGTCATCAAGCCGGGACAGACATTCTCGTTCAACCGCACCGTGGGACCCTGGACGCGCGATGCCGGCTACGTGAAGGCTCCCGTCAGTTACGACGGTGTGATGGTGCAGGACTGGGGCGGGGGTGTGTGCCAGACCTCGACCGCGCTATACAACGCGGCGCTTATTGCCGGCCTGGATATACCGGAACGCCATCGCCACACGCGCGCGCCTCGTTACGCCCCGGCGGGTCGCGACGCCGCCGTGGCGCCCAACACGGCCGACCTGCTGATTCATAACCCCTACCCTTGGCCTGTTCGGGTCGAGCGTCTGGCCACGGATTCGGGGCTGGGATTCCGGTTCCTGGGAGCGTTTGACGGACCGGTGGCTGTGGTCGAAACGAAGGCTACACCGGCAGAAGAACAAATTGAGGTCACCCGAATCGATCCCGCGTTCGGACCGGGACGCCGGGTCATCAATCCCGGCCGTCCGGGTGTGCGGGTCACGGTCACACGGCGGTTCCTGCGCGGTCCGCGTCAGGGAGAGCGCGAACTCATCACTCAGGAAACGTATCCCGCCACCAACCGCGTCATCGGACAGGGAAGCCGGTAGTCCTCAGCCGCGCGCTGACGCGGCCATCCGCGCAAAGAAACGGTGCATGCGGGTGTCGTCAGTCAACTCCGGATGAAAGGATGCGCCGAGCAGGTTACCCTGACGCACGGCGATGATGCGCCCCTCATATTCCGCCATTACTTCCACTCCGGCGCCAACATCCGTCACGATTGGCGCGCGGATGAAGACGGCAGGCACGGGTTCCTCGCCCAAACGCGGAATGGAGACCTCGGCCTCGAAGGATTCGATCTGACGGCCGAACGCATTCCTCTTGACACCCACGTCCATCAGAGCCAGGGAGGACTGGTCGCTCAACTCGATGCGTTGTGCCAGCAAGATCAGACCGGCGCAGGTTCCAAACACGGCCATGCCCTCGCGGGCTCTCTGCTTGATGCGCTCGCCAAGGCCGCGGCGGTCGAGGAGCTTGCCGATGGTGGTCGATTCGCCGCCGGGGATGATCAGACCGTCAACTTCGTTCAGTTCTTCGGCCATCCGCACGGCGCGGTTTGGGAGGCCGAGGCGGTCCAGAGCCGCCAGGTGTTCTCGCACGGCGCCCTGAAGGTTCAGGACGCCGATCACAGGTAGTTCGTCGCTCATATCTTCATGATGAACCGCGCGGCCAATCAAACCGTCCATCCGTCGCGGTAAAACCAAGGCATACTGAGCGGAGCGGGGAACGAGCGTAGTCAACCATACGGGCCCGTGTGGGAAGTACGCCGGCCATTTCGACTGCGTCCTGACGGACTCCGCTCAATGTGCCTCAGATTCGTCTGTCTCTGTGGACTGGCCTGAATGTCACACTGTGCCGCCTAGTGCGGTTTCGACAACACCCGCGATGTCTTCCACCACGCTCCGTACCAGTCTTTCGTCGCGTCCTTCGGCCATCACGCGGATCACGCTTTCGGTGCCGGAAGCGCGGACCAACAGGCGTCCGGTTCCCTCCAGTGCGCGTTCGCCGCGGGAGATGGCCTGGGCTATGTCAGGATTTCGCTCCCACCCCTCCCTGGAACTCACCCGAACGGCGACCAGCAACTGCGGGTACTCGGTCATCGTGCCGGCCAGGTCGCTGAGAGGCCGATCCGTTCTTGCCATGATTTCCATGATTTCGAGGGTGGTCACCAGGCCGTCGCCCGTTGCGCCGTGGCGTGACAGGATGATATGCCCGGACTTCTCGCCGCCGACTTCCGCGCCGGTTTGCCGCATCAACTCCGCCACGTAGCGGTCGCCGACCGACGCGCGCTCCAGGCGCACGCCGCGCGGACGAAGGCAATCCTCCAGGCCAAGGTTGCTCATCACGGTCCCGACGATCACGTTACCCGGAAGTCGGTCTGTATCGGCCCAGTGGGTCCCGAAGATGGCAAGCATGTGATCACCGTCCACGATGCGGCCCTTCTCGTCAACCAGGATCACCCGGTCGCCGTCCCCGTCGAACGCGGCGCCCAGATCCGCTCTGTGCTCAACCAAGGCCTGTTGCAGGGACCGGGGGTGTGTCGATCCACAGCCGTCGTTGATACGCTCGCCTTCTCCCTCGCAATGTATCCGGGTGACTATCACGCCCAGACTTTCCAGTATCCCGGGATTCAGCCGGTGCCCTGCCCCGTTGGCTCCATCGACCACGATTCGCATGCCGGCAATGCCGGCGGACGCAATATTCCGGCAGTGGTCCGCGTAGGAATTCGCCAGACCGGGTTGAAATGAGTAGCGGCCGATTCGTTCGGACCTGGGTTGGGAGTCAGGCGACACCTGCAGGCCGATTACCAGCGTCTCGATCATCGATTCCGTGGCGTCGGGGAGTTTGGCGCCGTTATGCCCGAAAAACTTGATTCCGTTTTCAGGGGGAGGATTGTGACTGGCGGAGATGACGATACCGGCGACGAACGGTCCGTTTCGGGTCAGATACGCGACCGCCGGCGTGGTGCAGACGCCGCACGAGACGACGTCCACGCCCGAGGAACATAGTCCCGCCGCGAGCGCCGCCTCCAGCATATCGCCGCTGACGCGCGTGTCACGACCGATAATCATGGCGGAATGTGAGGATTCGCCGGCCAGCGCGATACCGGCGGCTCTACCCAGGCGTAGCGCAAGTTCCGGCGTGAGGGTGGCGTTGGCTCTGCCGCGAACGCCGTCAGTACCGAACAGTCTGCCCATCTCGCGTCTACCGCGCCCGCTGGAGGACAACGTGAGCGCGCACCACCGCGGGTTCCACGGTAACACCTTCCGGCACTCTGACCTGAACGTTTTGGATGACTTCGCCTTTGCGTCCCTCGAGGGATACCTTGTCGGTAGTGACGCTGTTCAACTTCATCACGCGTTCGCGCGGACCGACCAGCATGACGTTCTGCGGTTCCGTCCACACGGTGCGGACCTCAAATCCCTTTGGCGGCGCGTTGTGATCGACCACCACGAAAGCCTGCCGTTTCCAGGTCGTGGCGATCAGCGTGGCCTGCGCCTTCACGTTGTCCGGAATTAGCGTGACGTTGGCGACCAACCGGCCCTGGGCATCCACCGGCACCACCGGGTAACTGCCGCTGACGCTGGGATCTCCCGCCGGAATGCGAGCCAGGGCGCGAACCACCTGGTTCGTGTCCGATTCGGCGCCGACGGCGGTTACGTATCCCGGATCGAGCCTTGGCGAGCCGTAACTCTGCCCGGGCGGCGCCTCGCCCTGCCACTCCACCTGTACGGGAACGTCACGCTTCGTTTTTTGCTGGATGCGAACATCGACCTTTTCCGGGGCGGGCGCTACGGAGACAAGGGCGCGTATCGTCTCCGAGGCCTCCACTTTCACGTCCAGGCGGTACTGGCCGTTGGAGCGGTTGTGCAGATCCAGATAGGCTCGTATCGCATTGGGGTCAATCCGGTTGGTATAGACCCTCGGGCCGGAAGCAATCACCGTCACCTGGGACAATGCCGTCGTGGCGACCAGATCATCACTGAGGCCACGGACTTCCAGCCGCGTCGTGATCGGCACGGTGGCCGGTTCCTGGCGCTGTACATAGGCCCACAGCATGATGGAGCACAACAGCGCCAGCAGTTTCAGGCCGAAATTCGACCCTGCGGATTTGAGAGGATTCACTTTGTCCCCTCCGTTGTCCGTCTCTTCCAGAACAGGTTCGGTCTGTGGTTCTGCTTCGGAGTCATCTCTTCCGGAGCCAACAGCGCAATCAGGCGGTCGCGCAACATCTCCTCGCGCAAGCCTCGAATCAGCCTGCCTTCGTGGGAAAGCGAAACGTTGCCGGTTTCCTCGGAAACGACCACAACCACGGCGTCGCTCAATTCCGTCATCCCCAACGCGGCACGGTGCCGCGTGTGGATACTGGTGCCTATGCCCGGGTTACTGCTGAGAGGAAGTATGCAACCGGCGGCCACAATCTTGTCTCCCCGCACTATCACTGCTCCGTCGTGAAGGGGACTGCCCGGATAGAATATCGTTTCAAGCAGGTCGGAGGTGAGAGTCGCCTCCATCACACGCTCCGGCGGTATATGGTCGCCCAGCCCGGTTTCGCGTTCCATCACGATCAAGGCTCCGATCCGGCGTTCCGACATATTCATTGCCGCGCGGACAATGATATTTACCACGCGGGTCACATCTTCCTTCGCCAGGAAGCTGAACCGCCGTCCCCAGAAGGCACTGCGCCCCATCTCCTCCAGTACGTTGCGCAATTCGGGGAAAAACAGAATCACAATGGCAACCGGTCCCAGGTACACGAACTTCTGGAGAATCCAAGACAGCGTGGTCAGACCCATGAAGTTGCTGAGTGACACGATGATCGAGAAGACCACCAGCCCCCACATGATCTGCCAGGCGCGGGTGCCCTTCGCCCACATCAGAAGGTGATAGAACAGCGCGGCCACCAGAAGGATGTCCACAATGTTGATCAGTATTCCCAGGGCGGAATGCGCAGTCAGGCTTTCCGTGATGACATGAAGCGGATTCTGCATAATAGTCGTCGTAACCGGAAATAGTGTACAAAATCAATATAGGCGTGAATGACGCCTTCGGATGCAGGCTGAAGCCTGATATGGCCGAGGATTTCAGAATCTCTTAAAGAATCTGCCGGCAAGCGTCGGCTTATGTGCGCGTCGCCGAATCCGCTATAATCATCCGGGGCGGACAAATAAGGACAGCGGCGGAATCGCCGGGAGGAGTTGGATCACAGAGAATGGATACGCAGAAAGCCACTTGGAAGACGAAAGTTGGATTGGCCGAGATGTTGCGCGGCGGCGTGATCATGGACGTCGTAAACGCCGAGCACGCCCGAATCGCCGAGGATGCCGGGGCCGTGGCAGTGATGGCGCTGGAGCGCGTGCCGTCGGATATACGTGCCCAGGGCGGCGTAGCCCGCATGTCGGACCCGAATATGATCGAGGAGATCAAGAACGCCGTCTCCATACCCGTAATGGCCAAGTGCCGGATAGGTCACTTTGTGGAGGCACAGATTCTTGAGGCTCTGGAAGTGGACTTTATCGACGAGTCGGAGGTTCTGACGCCGGCGGACGAGGCGTATCATATCGACAAGTTCAAGTTCAAGGTACCGTTCGTGTGCGGTTGCCGCGACCTGGGAGAAGCCCTGCGACGCATAGGCGAAGGCGCGGCAATGATCCGCACCAAGGGCGAAGCCGGAACCGGGAACGTGGTGGAAGCCGTGCGCCATATGCGCGCCGTGATGGGCGGAATGCGCCGAATTCAGATGTTGCCGGACGAGGAATTGATGACCGAAGCCAAGAATCTGGGCGCCCCATTTGACCTCATCGTCGAGATCAAGCGGACCGGCAAACTTCCGGTACCGAACTTCAGCGCGGGCGGCGTGGCGACACCCGCCGACGCGGCTTTGATGCGCCAACTGGGAGCCGAATCCGTGTTTGTCGGCTCCGGAATCTTCAAGAGCGACGATCCGGCGAAGCGCGCCAAGGCCATCGTTGACGCCTGCACGCACTTCGACCAGCCCGCTGTACTCCTGGAAGTGTCGCGCAATCTCGGCTCGGCCATGCCCGGCCTGGATGTGCGCACGATGCCCGAGGAAGAACGACTGGCTACTCGAGGTTGGTAAACAACAGGGTGAAAAGATGGACATCTGGGTTGCCGGGGCAACAGGAGTTCTAGGCCGGTCGACGGTTCGCCGACTGCTTTCCGCGGGCCACGCCGTCACCGGCCTCGCCCGATCCACGGCCAAGTGGCCGGATGCTCCGCAAGAAATGCGGTTCATACCGTGCGACGTCACGTCAACCGGAGCCGTTCTGCGCGCGTTTTCCGAGTCGACACCGGATGTGATCATCCACATGGCTTCGGCGACTCCCGAAGGCAAGCCCACGCCCCGCACGCTGGAACCGGGCGATAACGTTCGCCGGTTTGGCACCGAGAACCTGTTGGAAATGGCACGAACCCGGCACGCATTCT
>JAKQQT010000575.1 GCA_029564025.1 Armatimonadota bacterium
ACTTGGTCCGACTGCATGATAGGAACGTCGCACGGTTGCCTGACCAGCTCGTAAGTGGTCCACGCCGGCACTACTCCTCATCGGCAACCGGACCAGCCGTGCGGCTACTTTGTGCCCCTGTTTCGCTTTGGTCGGCGAGCCAGGGATAGGAGAAAACAAAATGCACATCAATTTGCATGACCGGACCCTTCAAAGCTCCCTGAACGATTTACCCGTTGAAACCCGTTGGACGTTCATTACCTGCTGCCTGATGGCTGATTGGTACGGCGACTTCATATCGACGCCGGCGGGCATCGCGCGGGCCGGCAATCTACCCGTCGACGCGGTGCGGGCGGCGCTCGAAACGTTGCAAGCCCCGGACCCCGACACGACCACGCCGGATGACGACGGCCGGCGGGTTATCAGCCTCGGGAACAACAAGTGGCACGTCGTCAACGTCCTGAAATACCGACTCAACGGCGACATGGACAAGGTGCGGGAGCAGAACCGTAACCGTCAGGCTCGTTACCGTCAGGCTCGTTACCGTGATAAGTTGGCAGATAGTAACGTTACAGTAACGTTACATAACGTGACCGTTACGGACCGTAACGCGCCGTCACGCCATATAGATATAGATAAAGATGAAGATCACGATAGATCCGTAGAACAAGAGAACAACGCGGGCGCGACAGCCGAAGCAAGTTCGGCTGACAGTTCGCTTGTTGGCACGACCACGAAAAAAACAAAACGCGAACCGAAGACGGCCCCAGCAATTAACCGCACCATCACGTTCGACCCTGCAACCTTCACCCTTCACGGCATAACCGATGCAGACCGCGCACAGTGGCAGGGTTACGCGCCCGGCGTCAACGTCGATACCGAACTGGACGCCTTCCTGGACTACATGCAGACGCACCCCGAAGCCCTGCAACGCACCTTGAAGACGGGCGCATGGAAGGCCGCAATCAATACGAGGTTCAGGAACGCAGCCAAGTACGGGGCCACCATGACGAAGGCGAAGCGCCCCGACGCTGAACGCGACCCGTTCGCGGGCAAGTTCGGCGACGTCGG
>JAKQQT010000579.1 GCA_029564025.1 Armatimonadota bacterium
TACTTCAGTACTTTCGCCAGCCCGTCCTTCGCCAGAACACTGCTGATCGCCGACGTCAACGTCGTCTTTCCGTGGTCCACGTGACCGATCGTTCCAATGTTCACGTGCGGCTTGGTCCGCGCAAATGCCTGCTTGCCCATCGTACGATTACTCCTTGGCAACCGGCGCTCTGCCGGTACCCTTAACTGACCCGGGATGAAACCCGGAACGATATCATCCGCGCACTGCCTAACGCCCGGCCGTGCGCACTCCCGTCTTTACGGCTATCTGCTCCGCGATGTTCTTCGGTACTTCCTCGTAGTGGCTCGGCTCCATCGTGTAGGAGGCCCGGCCCTGAGTCATACTGCGAATCGCAGTAGCGTACTGGAACATCTCGGCCAGAGGAACGAAGGCCCGTACGATTTTGCTCTCGCCGTGACCGTCTTCCATACTGTCGATGCGACCCCGTCGGCTGTTGATATCGCCTATGATGTCGCCCATATTCTGTTCCGGCATCACAACTTCAACGCTCATCACCGGTTCCAGAAGAACCGGGTTCGCCTTGCGGGCCGCTTCCTTCAATCCGATTGACCCGGCAATCTTGAACGCCATCTCGCTCGAGTCGACCTCGTGGTAAGAACCGTCCACCAGAGTAACGACAACGTCGATCAGCGGGTAGCCTGCCAGGATACCGCTTTCACACGCTTCCCGAGCGCCGTTTTCAACCGGAGCGATGTACTCACGCGGAATCGCGCCACCAACAATTTTGTTGATGAACGTGAATCCCGAAGCGGGCTCGCCCGGCTCAATCTCCAGCGTACAGTCCCCGAACTGGCCTCGGCCGCCGGTCTGACGCTTGTACAATCCGTGGCCCTTGGCGTGCTTTCGGACCGTTTCCTTGTAGGCAACCTGCGGCGCCCCGACGTTTGCCCCAACCTTGAACTCGCGCAGAAGGCGGTCCTGGATGATTTCCAGGTGCAGTTCGCCCATTCCGGCGATGATCGTCTGGCCGGTTTCGTGGTCCGTTCGGATGCGGAATGTCGGATCCTCCGCGCTCAATCGGCCCAGGGCGATTCCCAGTTTTTCCTGGTCGGCCTTGGTTTTCGGCTCGATGGCGATGGAGATCACCGGTTCCGGGAACGTAATCGCTTCCAAAATGATCGGTTTCTGCTCGTCGCACAGCGTGTCGCCGGTCGTCGTGTCGCCAAGGCCCACTGCCGCGGCGATATCCCCGGAATACACCATTTCCACGTCTTCGCGGTGGTTGGCGTGCATCCGCAGAATCCGGCCGATGCGCTCCTTCTTGCCCTTGGTCGAGTTGTAAACGTAACTGCCCTTGGCCAACTGGCCGGAATAGGCACGAAAGAACGTCAACTTGCCGACATACGGATCGGCCATAATTTTGAAGGCCAGCGCGCTGAACGGCTCTTCGTCCGATGGATCCCGGGAATCCTCTTTTTCCGTCGCAGGATTGATTCCCGGCACGGCTCCGATGTCGATCGGGCTGGGAAGATAATCCACCACAGCGTCGAGCATCGGCTGAACGCCCTTGTTCTTGAAAGCCGTCCCGCACAGAACCGGGACAATCTGGTTTCCCAGCGTACCCGTTCGGATGACACGCTTCAGGTCTTCCGGCGTCAGCGGGTCGCCCTCCAGATACTTTTCCATCAGCGTGTCGTCCACATCGGCGCACGCTTCCACCAGCGCTTCGCGGTACTCGATGGCCAGATCGCGGAGGTCGTCGGGAATGTCCGTCTCTTCGCTTTCCGTGCCAAGATCGTCCAGGTACCGTATCGCCTTCATCGCGACCAGGTCGACAACGCCCTCGAAATTCGATTCCGCACCGATCGGAATCTGCAACGCCACAGCATTGGCGCCCAGGCGGTCCCGCATCCGTTCAAGCACCCGGAAGAAGTCCGCGCCCACGCGGTCCATCTTGTTGACGAACGCCATCCGGGGAACCTTGTATTTGTTCGCCTGGCGCCACACAGTTTCGGACTGCGGTTGAACACCACCGACGGCGCAGAACACAGCAACGACACCATCCAGCACCCGCATCGAACGTTCGACTTCCACGGTGAAGTCCACGTGTCCCGGAGTATCGATGATGTTGATTCGATGCTCTTTCCAGAAACACGTGGTCGCCGCGGATGTAATCGTGATGCCGCGCTCCTGCTCCTGGACCATCCAGTCCATGGTTGCGGCGCCGTCGTGGACCTCGCCCATCCGGTGCAGGCGCCCTGAATAAAACAGGATGCGCTCCGTGGTCGTGGTCTTGCCGGCGTCGATGTGGGCGGCAATCCCGATATTCCTTGTCTTTTCGAGTGGATACTCGCGTGGCATAATCGTCAATCAAACGCACTCCAACCCGGAGTGCGTCATAAAGTCCTTACCAACGATAATGGGCAAACGCCTTGTTGGCCTCGGCCATACGGTGCGTGTCTTCACGCTTCTTCACGGCGGCGCCTGTGTTGTTGGCGGCGTCCAGCAATTCGGAACTCAAACGTTCGATCATCGTGCGGCCACCCCGCTTGCGCGCGGCGGAGATCATCCAGCGGATTCCCAGCGCCATGCGCCGATCCGCCCGCACCTCGACCGGAACCTGATAGGTTGCGCCGCCGACGCGGCGCGGTTTCACTTCCACAACGGGCATCACGTTCTTGATGGCCCGGTGGAACACCTCGATGGCGGGCTGACCGGTTTTCTCAGCCATAATCTCCATCGATGTGTAAAAAATCTTCTCGCCGACGCTTCTCTTGCCGCGCGTGAAAAGCCGGTTGATGAACCGGGTTACGACGCGGTCGTGATAGATCGGGTCCGGCAACAATTCACGTCTCGGGGCTGGTCCCTTTCGAGGCATGTTTCTTATTCTCCTGTGAGACTTGGGGATCGTCCTGTCACCCTTGTCGGGCCGGTGCATCCCCGGAAAGGCCTTGCGGCCTGCTTAACTCTTGGGCTTCTTGGTTCCGTACTTCGAGCGGCTTTTCCTGCGGTTGGCCGTTCCGACGGTATCAAGCGTACCGCGCACCACGTGGTAGCGCACACCGGGCAGGTCTTTCACGCGGCCGCCCCGGATCAGGACAACGCTGTGTTCCTGCAGGTTGTGGCCAACACCCGGGATGTAAGCGGTCACTTCCTCGCCGTTGCTCAAGCGGACGCGGCAAATCTTGCGAAGCGCCGAGTTCGGTTTTTTCGGGCTGACGGTGCGCACGATGAGACAGACACCGCGCTTCTGCGGGGCGCCGGGCGTCGGCGTGCTCTTGCGTTTAACCGAGTTGAACTCGGTGTGGAAAGCGGGCGTCGCCGTTCGTTTCTCGACCCGACTGCGTCCCTTGCGAACCAATTGGTTGATTGTCGGCATCAGCGGTTAACCTCTGGGAGTTGGTTCGCCGTCCGGACAGCGAACACTCCAAAATAAAAAAATCCCCTTCGCGGCACGCGAGGGGAGGCGACGAACACAGGCTTCCTAACGATATCGAACAGGAAGTCTACACTGGCTACGTGTCCCCCTCAGATCGCAGGACCCTGTCCCGTTACAGGACCGGTTTCTCCGCGCAGCCTGGGCCGTCCCTGTGGAACGGCGTTTCCTCTATGCGTGCAACTATGGAGCGCCGCGCCCTTGACGCGTCGCCTTTGTACTATACACGAGCCCGCAAACGTATGTCAAGCGCAATCTGCCGGGATTGCGCAACAATCTAGCTCGATTCCACTTTCGGCTTGCGGATTGCCTTCTGGTGTTCGAAGCAGTACACATTCCCGCCGAACCGGTCTCGGTGCTCTTCGCAGTAGTCGCGCACCTTCTGCGAAACCGCGCACCCGCAGATCGAGCATACGGCAACGCCGGATTGTTGAGGCGTGGATGCGGATTCTGCCGGAGCCCCCGGCGTTCGCAGGAGCTCACTGATCAGCCGTTCGCGACCCCACAGTTCCACTCCCGCACTTTGCGCCAGTTCGACTGCTTCCCTGGTATAGCCACTATTTGTCACCACGATGGCGTTCTGAGCCTTGTACTTTGCCTTGGCCCCCAGCACTTCCTGCACTGCCTTGATGCCCACATTCTTGTTGTAGCGTTTGGCCTGGACCACCGTTCGGTAGCCTTCCCTGGTCAGAACAAGGTCGGCTCCGTAATCGCCAACCAGTTTCGTCTGCTCCACCTTGTACCCGAGCGCCCGGAACCGCGTTGCCAGGTATGTTTCGAAGTCCTTTCCGGTTAACAGGTCAACCTCGGATAGTCCCATACGCGAGAGGCGGTGGCGGCGCCAGTACTTTCGGGCGATAATAAAGAGACAATACCCAAGAATCAAAACCAGGAACGGCCAGAGGATTGGGACAAAATCCAACAGAACGATCAACAAGCGCCTGACAAAAGCTATCGTATCGGTTGACATGGTCACGAGGACTCCTTCTCCGGCGTGTCGGCGTCGGTCATCTTTGGTAT
>JAKQQT010000580.1 GCA_029564025.1 Armatimonadota bacterium
CGGAGGACTCGTACAAGATCGTTTTCGTCGATCCGAACCGCAAAGTGGTTGTGCGCCTGATGAGTTACCAGGGTGACGGTCGACTGAAGCTCGATTCGCGCTTCCTCAATCCCGTAAAGTTGAACGGCGTGTGGGTGCCAACCCGCACGGAGGTATACAATGCCAACGGGAAACTCGGCGGCGTTACCAAATTCGAGAACATCAAGGTAAACACCGGGCTCTCGGACAGCCTGTTCAAGTTGTGAACGTCCGCTCGAAGTTAAGGATGATGACTATGCCGAAATCGCCGCACCTGTTCGCTTGCTGTATCTGCTGTCTGTTGTTGGCAGGTTGCCTCGGGGTGGAGGAAACCCACACCATTCGGCCTTCGCTCACTGTCGGCGTTGTGGTGGATGAGGCAGACCTCAACGACCAGTCCTTCAACGCCTCTGCCTGGGCCGGCGCGAAGAAGGCGGAAAAGGAACTCGGTGTCAAGGTTCTGAGTGCCGAAAGCCGTGAACCGGCCGATTACGTTCGCAACCTTCGCTCACTGGCCAAACAGGATTACGGGCTTGTTTTCGCCATCGGTTTCAATATGCAGGACGCGATCCGGCAGGTGGCCTCCGAATACCCGGACACGAAGTTCGTTATCATCGACGGTGTTGCGCCGGATCTGAAAAACACGGCGTCCATCCAGTTCCGTGAGAATGAGCCCTCGTTTCTCGCCGGTGTCCTCGCCGCCGGTATGAGCAAGCACAACACAATCGGCTTCGTCGGCGGCCAGCATGGGCCGGTTCTGGACCGGTTCGAGTACGCCTACAAGGCAGGCGCATTGCTTCAGAGACCGGGGATCAAGGTGCTGACACAGTACGCGGAAACATGGTCCGATCCCGGCAAGGGAAAGGAACTCGCCCTGCTTCAATACGGGCAGAAGGCCGACGTCATCCTGCAGGCCGCCGGAAAGACAGGAATGGGCGTGATCGACGCTGTGAGAACGCAACCGCAGGGGCGCTATGTTATTGGAACCGACAGCAACCAGGACGGCCTCGAACAGGGCAAGGTGCTGACCAGTATTCTTAAGCGACTGGACGTTGTCGTCTTCGACACCATCCGCCAGGTGCGTGACGGGCATTTTACCCCCGGCGTCCATTCACTCGGACTGAAGGAACAAGCCATGTCCCTCACGGAGATGGATTATACCAGGCAGGACGTGCCGCCGGACGTGCTCTCAGCGGTCGGCCGGTACGCGGAAGAGATCAAGACCGGGATGTTGCAGGTTCCCGCCACTCCGGACGAATACGCGGAGTTCCTGAAAGCCCGTCTCTAGCGGAAGTCACCGGCCGCGCTTGACGCAATGGGCCGGTAGATGCCATACTTTGAAGGCGATTGCGCGGGATCGACGCAAGTCCACGCCCACGCAAGCGTCCAACTGTCGGCAAAATTTGGGTCGGTGCCCGAGTGGCTAAAGGGGACGGTCTGTAAAATCGTTGCGGAAGCTACGTTGGTTCAAATCCAACCCGGCCCACCAGATTGGAAGATAGAGGATGGAAGATGGAGGATGGACCGACGAGTCCATATTCTATCGTCCATCTTCCGTTTGCCGCCGTAGCTCAGTGGTAGAGCACCTCTTTGGTAAAGAGGAGGTCGTGGGTCCGATTCCCACCGGCGGCTCCATCAACGCGGGATGGCGCCCGGCGTCGCGCCCCAACGGGCACGGCGCCTTCTTCATCCCGCACGAACACGCGCGGCGCTGAGCCGGCGTAAAATCTAGCCATCAACACCCGAGGTATAAGGAGAAACTCTGATGGGCAAGCAGGCATTTGCGCGGACCAAGCCGCACGTGAACATTGGAACGATCGGTCACGTGGACCACGGAAAGACGACGTTGACGTCGGCGATCAGCAGTGTTCTGGCGAAGGACGGGCTGGCGAAAGTACTGAAGTA
>JAKQQT010000589.1 GCA_029564025.1 Armatimonadota bacterium
GCGGTGAGGTCGTTCGGATTCTGCGCCGCGCCGTAGCCGGGCATCGTCTGGATGGCGGGATACGTGCGCGATGTGTCTTTCGGGACGTACAGCCAGCAGATGAAGGTCACGCCTTCCGTGGAGTCCAGCGCCACGCGGAACAGACGCCCGGTCGCGGTAGCCTTCTCCGGCACTTCCACCACGCGGGCATTCATCGGAACGTTCGCCAGGTCCGCCTTGGCGCGTTTCCAGAAGGCGTCGAAATCCTTCGGCCTGTCCCAATCCGGGTCGCCGGTGTACTTTTCTATCTTCACGCCGGGCGGCAGGGTGCGGTATTCCTTCGGCGTCGCGACCTTGTCCTCCAATACCGGTCGCGCCGTAATGCCCACGGCCCGCGCATTTTTTACCTTCGGCAGTTTGATGGTTTCCGGCGAGCCGTCGCAGGTGCGGGTCAGAATGACCTTGTCCTTCGACTCATCGTCCCCGATGGCTCGGATGGTGATCTCCACGCCGGGACCTGTGGATCCGTCCGGTTGGGGTTCGATGTGCAGAACCGGCTTCCCCTGCCGCGGATCGAACCGCACGCGCATCACTGCCGGCGGAGTGGGCGCGCAACCGGCCATCGCGGCCACCAGCATGCACATCGCCAAAGTCATCAGGGTGTTCTGCATCATCGGATACCTCTTTGTGAACAGGTCATTTCAACCATTTCTTGTACCAGTCATCGGCCGCGCGGCGGTATTCCGGCGGGTTTTCGTGCTCCCGTCCCGCCATAATCAACAACCGCTTGGTCACACTGTCCGGTATATTGTTGTAGTCGCTGACACCGCCCGGCGCCGCGCACATGCGGTCCATCTCTCCCACGCCAATCAGCGTGGGACAGTTGATGCGCCGCGAGTGGAACCGTACATCCACGTAACTTACTGTTTTGCGCGCCTTCGCTCCTGTTTCGCTCTCGGAGAAAAACTCATCGCGCAAATACATCTGATTGCCGGTAACGGAAGTCAGCACCGACGTTTTGAAGTCGCTCAGAAACGGAACATTGGCGCAACACGCCGCCACCCGGTGGTCCAGCGCCGCCACCGCCAACGCGAGGGCACCGCCCTGGCTTCCGCCTTCCACCGCCACACGCTTGCCGTCAACCTCGGGCCGGTTCATCAGGAAGTCGATGCCCGCCAGGCAGTCCATGTAGGCTCCCCGATAGTAATAGGATTCAGGATCTTCCCTATGGTAGCGGATATGATACGGCGGCAACGGCCAGAACTGACCGGACGGCCCGTGGCCGCGCGGATTCAGGGCCAGCGTGATGTACCCTTCCGCCGTCCGATCCGCCGGGATCTGCTCCGCTCCGTAACCGGGCATGATCTGGATGGCCGGATACTTTTTCGCCGACCTTCCGCCAAGCACGTTCGCATCCTTCGGCGCGAAGTACCACCCGGCGATGCGGATGCCGCCCAGCGAGGTCATCTCCACCCGGTAGAGCCTGCCGGTCGCGGTGGCCTGTTCCGGCAGTTCCGTTATCTTCAGGTTGCGCGGCGCGGCCCTCAACTCGGCTTTCGCCCGCTTCCAGTATGCGTCAAAATCAGCCGGTTCCTCCCAGTCGGGAGCGCCTTTCCAGTCAATCAATTTGATGCCCGGCCTCAGCGTGCGGTACTCCAGTTCGGCCCACGGACCGTTCATGTCCTGAAGTCGTATCGTCACGCCGACCACCGGGATATTCGGCACACCGGGCAACTCGATTTTGACCGGTTCGTTCATCACCGTCTGCCGCGTGATAATCGTTTCCGTACGCCCGATGGCGCGGAACGTGAGGTCGCAGGGCAGTTGAAGCCCGACCGTCGGCTCCGGATTGATCCTGATGTAAGGATTTCCGCCGCGCGCGTCCGTGGAGACGCTGATCGAAAGCGGCCTCGTCAGTGTCGGCGCGCACTCAGACACCGGATGCGAGTCGTTCAGAAAGAACACGCCGGCCCAGAACCGGTTGGAGTTGCGGAAGTCCGCCGGAATCGTTTTCTCTTCGCCGCCGTTGACCGACCAGCGCAGGCGCAGGAAAATGTTCTTTCCCGCCGCGATGGAGGTCTCGCCGATCTCCTTCCACGGCGCTGAAGCCGTCCACGTCCCGTTGGCGGAAGTTGCCGTTCCGACACACGCGGGTCCCGTGATGCGGCGGAACGAGGGCTCCGCGCGGTTGGCCTCCAGCGCCCAGTCCGTGTCGTTGAAATCCAAGATCAGCACGGCGCGGGGCGGGGCGTTTTCAACACGCAGATAGAGGTTCGTTTCGTCCCACCCAAGTTTCAGACGGGACGGTTCGTCCTTTCCGTTTCCTGGAAGCACTATCGCCGGCGCGGATAGCCAGGTTGTTTCATCGTTCGGCCCGTTGTCGATCCTGACGGCCGGAAATGCGCGCGTTGGCGCGGCTGATAGAGGCGTCGCCAGGGACACGATGAGTACGAGGGTGATACACAAGACAACGTGGCAATTCATACTTAACCGTATGAGCCGAGCGTGGAAGGCGTCAAACGGCAGGTACCAGGTGTCAGGTGTCGGGTGTCAGTATTCGGTAGGGGCGATTCACGAATCCATCTGTACCAATTCAATCGTGCAAATGAACGTAGATCGTGTCATTTCGAGCGTAGCGAGAAATCTGCGGTTGCCTGGCTCCCCGCGCGCGGGGAGCAGGGATTACCCGCAGATCCCTCGCATTCGCTCGGGATGACGGCGAGAATTTGCTGAACCGGAGATTCTTCGGCTTCGCCTCAGAACGACATCCTTTACGTCAACACAACCGGCTCGCGATCATTCCAAATCCCAAATCCTCTTCTCTGTGTCTCCCCTACGGGCCGTGTGGCAGTGCCTCTGTGGTAGAGTCACCGAAACAGAACAACCGCCGACAACGGCTCTAACTTCAGCGTTCCGGTTGCGGTTCCCAGCGGCGTCGTCCCCGCGCATTCCGCGTTCACAACCACGTTCCATTCGCCTTCCGGCAGTCGCATATCTGTACGTTCGCGGCCACCGTGGAGAATGACCACAATGTCCTTCCACCTGTCTCCGGCCTTCGACCCGTCCAGTCTGTACGCAAACGTTTGCGCAGGTAATTGGTCAGCCGAAACGAACGTCAGAGCGCTCTTGATCAGGTCGCGCGATGCCATCCGGAACGCCGGGTGCGCCTTCCTTAAGGCAATCAGTCCGCGCACGTAATCGCGCAAATCCGTAAACCGAACTGCCCTCTGCCAATCGTACTGGTTCGCCGAATCGCCCGCGTTGTACGAGTTGTGGTTCCCGCCCTTGGTTCGGCCTATCTCAACGCCGCCTTCGAGGAACGGGATGCCCTGCGACAGCAGAACGCCCGCATACGCCAGTTTGACCACCGACGACTTCGTCATGTCGTCCGCGTTCGGGATGCTCCGCTCGATGCGGTCCATGAACGTCAGGTTGTCGTGCGCGGACACATAGTTGAGCGACTCGCCCGGTTGTTCCGCGAAGTCGTCGATAGCGCCGGCCACTGCCCGTTCCAGCGCGCCGCGGTCCATGGGACCGCCCATCGCGAAGCCCGGCCACGTTCCGTCCAGTTCGCCCCGGAACGTGTTGCGGAAGTTGTCGTTGAACACCGCGACCGGCATCCCTCTCTGGGCGCCCTTGCCGAAGCGCGTCGGGCCGCCTCCCGTCCACGGCTCTCCGGTGATGATGGCGTCCGGG
Source organism: Armatimonadota bacterium (assembly GCA_029564025.1). Taxonomy (GTDB): domain Bacteria; phylum Armatimonadota; class DTGP01; order JAKQQT01; family JAKQQT01; genus JAKQQT01. The sequence goes on from JAKQQT010000589.1 coordinate 3,676, forward strand.
TTCGCCTTGTGGATGGCCTCGGCCAGTTCGCGCACCGTATCCGGCGTGAACATGCCGAGCAGGTCGAACCGGTAGCCGGCCACGCGGTATTCCTTGAGCCAGTACACCAGGCTCTCGCGGATGTACTTGCGGACCATCGGCCTCTCGTCGTGCACCGCGTTGCCGACACCGCTCTCGTTCAGGTTGTCGCCACGGTCGTTGTTCCGGAAGTAATAGTACGGAACCGTCTGCCAGAAAGCCGACCACTCGCCCTCGCTCGGCACGGTGTGGTTGTACACGACGTCCATCACCACGCCCATACCCGCGCGCTGAAAATCCATAAATGTCCGCTTGGTCTCGCGCAGGGTCTCGAGCGGCACGTTCCTGCGCACGGCATACTGCTCTTCGGGCACGTTGAACAGCGTGGTCTCGTAACCCCAGTTGTAGCCTCCGGAATGCGCCGGGTTGAAGTTCTGAATCGGCATCAACTGAATGTGCGTCACACCCAGGTCCTTCAGGTAGTCGAAGCCCGTGGCGAACGATGTCCCCGGCACGCGCGTTCCCTTCTGAACAAGGCCGGCATAACGTCCTCTCAATTCCGTTGACACGCCGCTGTTGGGGTGGCTGGTCAGGTCGCGCACGTGGATTTCGTAGATCACCGCATCCGTCGGTCTCCTGCCCTTGAACGGCCTCGGAGCCGGCCACCCGGGCGGATTGCTTTGCGTCAGGTCCACCACCATCGTCCGCTGGGCGTCAGCCGACGCCGCATAGCCGTTGATATCGGCCGCGTAACGCGTTTCGCCGTATGACTCGAACCGGTAGTTGTAGAACACCCCATGCAGGTCTCCGGGCACGACGGCATACCAGACGCCCTGCGCGTTCCGCTTCATCGGAATGGTCTTCCACACAGGTGACTTCGTGGTCTTGTACAGAAGGACTTCCGCCTTCGACGAAACCGGGCTCCATACCTTGAACGCCGTGCGCTCCTTCGTCCACCGCGAACCAAGGTCGTCCTTCGCGTAGAAGAAGACGGGATCGGACAGAACTTCCCTCGCGTAGACCGTGCGCCAGGGGCCGCTTCCCGCGCGAACCTGGATTGGACGGCAGACATCGAACGGTTGCAACCGTTCCGCCAACTTGACACGGAACGACTGGTAAAGGCCGGTGAATGACGCCGGTTTCGGTTTCGGAGGGGCGGCCGATGGGGCGGTCACCTCATTCGGATTGTTCACGGAATCGCCGATGAAGCCCCTGCCGAAATCCACCACGAAACGGACGACGCGGTCGGAAGGCACAATCACCCGGATGTTCGAGCCGGAGCGTGCGAAACCGGCGCCGTAGTTCTCGTCCCAGCTTCCGCCCCGGGCGACCTTGTACTCATAGGTTCCGGCCTTCAACTCCGCCACCAGTTCCCAGGCGTCGCCTCCGGTTCGCGTCATGCGCGATATTTCACCGGCAGGGTCCCAGTCGGAGCCTCCCAGCGCGGACTGAACGGTTCCGGCCAGAACCACCATATCCGGATCGCGAGGTGTTCCGGCCCGCTCACCGCCGAGGACCTCGTTCACCGCAACGGTCCGGCCGTTGACTCTGACTGTGAAGGCGTCCTGAACACCCGCCACGGTGGAAGGCCGGGGTAGCCACACGCGCACTTCGTCGAACGCATCGAGGAACGCCGGCCCGGCCCACTCGTCAGCCGGAGCGGAAGCGGACGCGGAGACGAGCAGGCAGAAGACAACAAACAGGGCGGTGGTGAAAACCATTGGCGGATTCTTCCTAGATGAATGCATATTTGATAAGGTTGCTAGAACAACACCTAACCCCCGCCCTGCGCTGAACGCTCCGGGCACCCCCTTCCCGCGTGCGGGAAGGGGGACAGGGGGGTTAGGTTATCGGATATTAGTCGAAATACCGTTTAGGTCAATCAAATACGTTAGTTAGCCCAAACGTTTGGTGCCCCCGGTACGGTGTTTTATCGAAGCGCACTGATGGACGCAATCCCTTTGTCACCCCTTCGGATTCCACACCGCGCCCATGAACAGGATCTGGCCGGTCGACTCCTCAACGATGGCAAGGAAGAACGGGTGGTCCACCTTCATCGTGAACGGCTTGCGGGCAGGCATTACAGAGAGCAAGCCCATTTCCACCGAGGTCGCGGCGGCGGCCGTCGAGCCCTTCTCGTCCACTTCCAGCACGGCCTTGTGGTTCACCTTGCTGATAAACGCCTTCTGCCTCAGCATCCCGGAAAAGTCGGCTTTCTCGCGGTCAAATGCGATACCCATTCCCAGTGCCGTCAAAGCCTTGTTCAGTTCCGACTCGTACTGCATCTTGAACTTCGGCAGAATAACGGTTCCCTCGGTGGGACGCATCTGCCTGCGCCACGAATCCCAGTTCTCCGCACTCAGAGTGTTCAGCAAGTCCCGCAAACCGTCCTGCCGGTCGGGCAGGAACACATACAGGGAGAACCGGCTCTCGCGCGGCTTCGGGCTTCCGTACGGCAGGCGGACGGCCTGGAATCCCTCGCCCTTCATATAGCCGTACTTTTCCATCTTCGCCCGGCGCATCATCGGCACGCTGACGGTCTGGCGCCCGACCAGTTGGAACGGCTCGTCCTTCGTCGCGGCTTTCTCGAACGGGTAGGACCAGTCGCCCTGGAAGTAAATGGCGTTCACCAGCACCATCGCCGTCATGTTGCTCAGGCTGTCCGGCTTGACAAGGTTGTCTATCTTGCCCTGGGTCTGCTTGTTCACCCAACCGTTGATGCGGTCCGCCGCGGCGCGGGAATTGCCGAAGTTCAGGTTCGCCACCTCGGCATTGAAACTTTTCTTGTTGTCGTTCAGAAAACTGTCGATGAAGGTAAGGTTCTGATTCGCCCACAGCGAGTTGGCGACGTTCATGCGAACGCCTTCGCCGGGCGTTTTGAGCCGCATATTGAGCGCCTCGTAGCCCCGGTTGACGTTTTCGAGGGGTATCTTGTTTACGCTCAGCGTCCGCCCCATCTGGACCAGTGTGTCGCTGTTGGCGCCGTTCAGCGTCATCGTCAGCGCCGAGGACACGCTGTAGGGCGAAAAGAACACGTTGCCGTTCGGTTGCGCCTTCTGCATCTCGGCGAACAACCGAAATCCGAAATCGGCGTTGGCGTTGGAAATCTGTTGCACCGGGTTCACCTTGGGAATCGTCTCTTCACAACGAACCGGCGTCTGGACGGTGACCAGACAGCCAATGAAAGTTGCCAGAATGGGCACAACAGCCGGCATGGGGAACCGACGCTGGGTCGTGGTCGTGAAACGCATTGTATCTCTCCTTTCGCGGGTGTTCTTATCCTTATAGACCCGGCAGAGACGCGCAACCTTCAAGGCTCAGCAACCGCTTCTTCATCTCAAGCCCGCCGCCGTAACCGACCAGTTTGCCGTCGGAACCAATCACACGGTGGCACGGGATCAGGACCGGGATGGGATTCCGGTTGTTCGCCAATCCGACGGCGCGCGACGCGTTGGGATTGCCGATGACGGCCGCAATCTGCCCGTACGTGCGCGTTTCGCCGTACGGAATTTCCAACAACGCGTCCCACACACCGCGCTGGAAATCCGTGCCCACCGGCGCCAGGGGAACGTTAAACACCTTCCGCGTGCCCGCAAAGTATTCACCCAACTGCCGGGCCGTCTCCAGCAACAACGGTGTTTCCTTGCGAGTGACGGCCGCGGGAACGCCGTCCTCGGAAAACCACACATTACTGACTGCCCCGCCGGTCTCTCCGATCCACAGGTCGCCGACGGGGGTGGCGTATTTCCAGACGACATTCATGGTTTCTCCCTCAGTGCCGTAACTGCCACAGCCAGAACTGCAGTTTCACGCCGAACAGGCTCAGCATGTCGCGCAGGGGCGAAGAAATGGCGAGGACAACCGCAATCGGAATGGCCGACGCCAGCAATATCGTGACGATGTGACGCGTGCGCAGGCCGCCCTTGTACAAGCGCGACACGCCCTTCGCGTCCACCAACCGTTTCCCGACCCGCAGGCGCACAAGGAACGTGCTGGCCATGCCCTCGCGCCCCTTGTCCAGGAATTCCTCCAGCGAGAAGTGCGTGCCCACCGCCACAATCAGCGTGGCGCCGCGCTCGTAGGCCATCAGGATCGCCGCGTCCTCGCTGGTGCCCGGCACCGGGAACACCACGGCGGTTCGTCCGGCCGATTCCACGCGTTCCAGCCCCGGCGCGCGCCCGTCAGCGTAGGCGTGAACGACGATTTCCCTTGCCTTGGAGACGGCCGTATCCGACGCCGAATCCATATCGCCGATCAGGATATCCAGCGGGAATCCGGCCTCCAAAATAGCGTCGGCGCCGCCGTCCACACCGATCAACACCGGTTGCTGTTCCTCGATGTAGGCGCGCACCATCTGCAGGTCCTCGAGGTACCCCTCACCGCGCACCACCACCAGCGCCGGCCGCCCGGCCAGTTTCGTTTTCAGTTCCGGTATCGCGGGCGGATTGAAGAGCAGGCTTCGTTCGTCAACCAGGTACCGCAAGGTGTTCGAGGCAAACGCGGTGAGTTGCGATTCCAGGTTCCCGCGCGCGAGGACACTGCGTTCCTCCAGAACTTCGTCGGTCACATGAATCAGCGGCGTCAGCGGCTTGTCGCCTTGAAACAGCGTGGCGCCGCGCACCGTCAACTCGTCTCCGTCCATCAAGCCTTCCACCCAGTCGCTCGTCTGGGCGTCAAACAGGGGAATCCCCGCGTTCAGCAGGACGCGAGGGCCGCCGTTGACGTATCGCCCCGACATGGATTCCTCGAGGTTGATGACGGCGCAAGGGCGGCACCCGGCCAGCGAGCGGGCGGCGATGGCGTCCAAATCCCGGTGAAAGATGACCGCCATCTCCCCTTCCTTCAGGTCCGTCACAAGACGCTTGGTGCGGCGGTTGGAGCGGACCCGGCCGGTGATGACGCGTTCCTCCTTCACGCCGTGCCTCCGCCGAACTCCGATATCAGGCTCGCCGCGTGCGTCCTGGCGGTGTCGGTCGGTTCCGCGCCGGCCAGCAACCGTGCGATTTCCTCCATGCGTTCTTCCGGCGAAAGTGCCGTGATCGTTGTGACGGTCCGGTTCCCGCTGACCGACTTCTCAATCCGAAAATGCGTGCCGGCGGCCGCGGCAATCTGGGGAAGGTGGGTCACGCAAAGCGTCTGATGCTGACTTGCCAGCGCCTTCAGTTTGCGGGCCAGGGCTCCGGCCACCCGTCCGCTGACGCCCACATCGATTTCGTCGAACACCAGCGTCGGCACCGGGTCCACGCGCGATAAAGCCGACTTCAACGCCAGCATCAGCCGGCTCATTTCGCCCCCGCTCGCGATCTTCGCAAGCGGTTTCAACGGTTCGCCGGGATTCGGCGAAATCACGAATTCCACCTTGTCGGCTCCGGTCGGCCCCGGTTCGGCGGACTCGATGGAGGTGTCAAAACGCGCCCGTTCCATGGCCAATCCCGCCAGATCCGCGCTCAGCAAGTCCCTCAACTGCTCAGCCGTGGCTACGCGAAGAGAGTGCAGTTTCGCGTTTGCCGCGTCGCGCTCCGCCTTCAGCGTTTCCACGCGTTGCCTTAACTGGCCAACCCGTTCGTCGGCATGCTGTAGAGAGTCGAGTTCCGCGAAGGTTCTTTCGCGGTAAGCCAGTATCTCAGGGATCGTGTCGCCGTACTTGCGTTTGAGGTTGCGGAGAAGGTCCAGGCGCTCCTCCACTTGTTCCAGACGTTCCGGGTTCATCTCCACGGAATCGGCGTAGTGTTCCAGATCCCGGGCGGCTTCCTGCAACGTGTAGTATCCGGTTTCGACCGCCGACAGAACGTCCACCGCCGATTCGTCCAGACGGGCAATCTCCTTCAGGCGCGTTACCGCCACCCCGACCGAGTCCACCGCGCCGAGCCCCTCGCCGTTCAGTTTCTGCAGGGCTTCAGCGCACGCTTCGGCGATGCGTTCCGCGCCTCCCAGGCGCGCGCGTTCTGCAAGCAGGGCATCGTCTTCGCCGGGCGAAAGTTCCGCCGCGTCGATCTCGTTCACCTGGAACTCGTGCAAATCGATCAGCCGTGCCCGTTCGCGCTCGTCAAGAAGAAGGTTGTTCAGCTCCGTAGAAGCATCACGCCACGCTCCGAAGGCTTGCGCGGCAAGGGACAGAGCCTCCGCGGCTTCCGGGCCGCCGAACGCGTCCAGAATCTGTTGATGCGTGGCGACGCGCAGGAGGCTCTGGTGCTCGTGCTGACCGTGCAGGTCCACCAGTCCGTCGCCGATCTCGCGCAGGGCGCCCACGTTCACCCTCCGACCGTTCACGCGCGCCGCGCCGGCTCCGGAAAGGCTGAGTTCGCGGCTCAGAACGAGTTCAGTTTCGCCTTCATCCAGCCAGCCGTCAGCCGCCAGGCGCGAAACGACGGAGGGACAGCGCGAGAGGTCGAACACGGCTTCCACCAGCGCGCGGTCACTGCCGGTTCTCACCGCTTCCGTGCCGGTCCGCTCGCCCAGTGCGGCGTTCAAAGCGTCGATCAGGATGCTCTTTCCCGCGCCGGTTTCACCCGTCAGGATGTTCAGGCCGGGACCGGGACGCAGGTCCAGGCTCTCCATCAGCGCGAAGTTCTGGACATGGAGATGCGTCAGCATCGTCCCGCGCTACAACAGCCGTTCGCCCCAGCGCAGGCGGAGGCGGACCTTGTCGTAGATGGTCGGGCGTCCGGGCAGTGTGATGAACCGCGCTCCGAAGGGAGACTGCCGGACCTGCAGTTCGTCGCCGTGGCGCAATGGGAAGGTAATCTGCCCGTCCACACTGGTCTGTGCTTCTCCGTCGGTTTCCGCCATGCGGAGGACCAGGCGGCTTTCACCCGGAACCACCAGTGAGCGGAAGTGCAGAGCGTGCGGGCAGATGGGGGTGATAATGTAGGCGTCCAGCGTGGGGTGCACGATCGGGCCGCCCGCCGCGAGGTTGTAGCCCGTGGAACCGGTGGCCGTGCTGACCAGCACGCCGTCGCCGGAATAGACCGCCAGGGGGGAGTCGTTCAGGAATGCTTCTATCTTGACCAGGCGCGACGAGCCGCCGCGCACCAGCGCCACATCGTTCAGCGCGGGGTGCTCTTCCACAACCTTCCCGCCGCACAGGCGCGTTGTGGAAAGCATCGGGCGCACTTCCAGATTGCAGTCTCCGGCCAGAACCTGTTCCAGCGCGATTTCAACTTTTTCCGGCTCCACCTCGGCCAGGAACCCGAACGAGCCGAACCGGACCGTCAGCATCACCCCGCGCCGGCGCGCCAGTTTGCGGGCCACGGTCAGCGTGGTGCCGTCGCCGCCCAGCACCACAACGAGGTCGGCGTTCAGAACGTCGTCCTCCGGGCTCGGCATCTCGCCGGGAAGAAGGCTCGCCAGGTCTGCCGGAACGCGGCACTCCAACCCGCGCGCGCGGATCCACGGCGCCAGCGCGGCCGCCGTTTCCACGGGTCCGGGCTTGCGCACATTGGCGAACAGGGCGATGGACGATATATGCCTGGTCTCCACACAGCAATGTTAGCAACAGGCAGGTGTCAGGTGTCAGGGGCCAGGTGTCAGACCGTTTTTCCGACAGGCCGTTTGTTTCACACACTTCAATGAAATGTACGATTCTCACACGACGGAAACGGGGATGCAGGCATATGACAACAGAAACATTGAAAATCGACCTCACCGGGAAAACCGCCGTCGTC
>JAKQQT010000592.1 GCA_029564025.1 Armatimonadota bacterium
GGACCGCGCGACTTCGTGATCAACGCGGCCCAGGATACCATCTGGATTTCGGCCGGCCACTCCAGCGCCACCACACCCAAGGCGTACGTGTGGCGCTACACAAAAGACGCCGGAACCGGCGTGTGGAGCCGCGATTTGGGCTTCACCGTGACCCTGCCAACGTGGACCTACGCCTACCAGGTCACTCGTGTGGCGTTGTCGCCTGATGAGCAAACCTTGTGGGTTGCCATCAACGACCATCTCAACGCAGGCCCGGTCCTTGAGAACAAAATCGTCAAGGGCGTGAATCCGACTACCGGTGTCGACAAGGGCGCCGCATGGACGATCGACGCCAATGCCGGATTTACCAACCCGCAGTCCATGGGTGTCAGCCACAACGGCAACATCTACGTGGTCACATATTCCAGCAACGGGACCGGCACGACCGGCGACAGCCTGTTCGTGCTGGCTCCGCCGGACAGCGGAAGCAGTGACAGCGTTCGCTCGTTCCCGTTTATGGTCACCGCGGAAACGTCGGTGCGCATCACTTCGGGTCCGACCATCGATCCCATCACCTTCCACAGCGGAATGGTGAAGTGGACTACCAACCTGGCCTCGAACTCGGTGGTGGATTTCGGTGCTTCGTCCGGTTACTATGACCAGAGCATCACCGACAACGCTCTGACCACCAATCACGCGGTTCTGCTGGAAAACCTCGACCAGAACACACAGTGGTACCTGACGGCCTCCTCGAACCTGGAAGGCTACAATCCGGTAACCTCCGGTGAGAAGACCTTCAAGACAACCACACTGACGATCAGCGGCGTCAACGTGACGGACATCACGCCCACCAGCGCGACAGTCAACTGGACGACCAGCGAGCCGTCGACAACCATCGTCCGGTACGGGCTGAGCTCCGGAATGCTGGACAGAACGTACACGAACAACACGCTGGTAACAACACACGCGGCGGTTCTGCAGGGCCTGTCCCCGCAGACTCAGTACTACTTCGCGCCCGAGTCCGGTTGGACAACCGCCGGCCTGACGCGTACCGTCGGAGCGGAAAGCAGTTTCACGACCAAAGCCGAAATCATCATGGGCGCCAATACGCTCGCGGTGACCGGCACAACAGCGGACCTGACGATCCAAACCAACGTGCCGACTTCGGCTGTTCTCAGTTGGGGCACCGATCCGGCCAGCCTGACGAACACAATCAATGCGGGAATGGGAACGGCTCACGCCTTCCCGTTCACCGGACTGTCACAGGGAACGACCTATTACTACTCCGTCGTCTTCACGGCGGCGGACGGTGCGACCCTGACGACCCCCGGTTCGGCCCTCACAACGGCAGTCGGAGGCGGCGCCACCACCACGGTGACGCACTCGACGGCCGCTGACATGAAACCGGCCGTCCGCACCAACTTGAAACTCGGTTCGCCGGGCAGTCTGATCCAACTGACGAAACAGGGTATCCCGGGCACGCCGATTGCCGGTCCGCCGGCGCCGTGGGCTCCGTACTACCACGCGGTCGTCGCCTACAACGGCTATCTCTACCTCCTTGGAGGCAAGGTTGCCGGAACCGGCGCGCAGGTGGCAACGGTTTCGTATTGCACCATCAACGCGGACGGCTCGCTGGGTGCCTGGACACCGACAACAGCGATGCCTCTGCCGTACGCCTGGTTCAACAACATGTGCTTCGGCTACGGCGGTTATATCTACATCGTGGGCGGCGGCATCCCTTCAACCCAGTATGACGTCTGGTATTCGAAGCAGAATCCGGACGGAACGCCGGGCGAGTGGAAGAAGGGCACGCCCATGCCGCAACCGGCGTACGCGCTGGGACGCGACATGGGAAGTTGTATCGCTGTGGACGGATACATCTGCCTGCAGGGCGGCGAGGACAACAACGGCGCGCTGTACAAGCAAAGCCTGATGTCGCGCCTCAATGCCGACGGTTCCAACGGACCGTGGTTTGAGTCGTCGCAACTGTCCTACAACCGCTGGATGAATAGAGCGGCCTCAAACAACCACGTCGTCTACAACTACTGCGGATACGAAAGCGGAGTCGCTTTCTTCAACACCGTGGACGTCGCCTCGGCGATGCCGAACGGTCAGTTGACCCGCATGATCAAGGCGACCGACGTTCCGGGACACGAGGATGCTTCCTCGGGTCAGAACCACTCCGAACCGGCGGCCGGCCTGGCCGCGGGCAAGCTGTTGACGGCAACGGGCCGCTACGGCGGAAACAACCCGAACCCGCTCATCGAGTACTCCAAGATCGCCCAGGACGGCTATCCGGGACCCTTCGTGACCTCAACCGAGGTCTGGCCGGTCTCGACCATCGACCTGGACGGCGCGGTGTACAACAATACACTGTACGGCATCGGCGGACGCCTGACCTACGGCGCCACCGACTCCGTGAACAACGTGGTTATCCTGCCTATGGTGGACGACCCGGAAGACCCGAACTACGTGTTCGCGGGAACGCTGGACTCGAGCATCATCGACTTCGGAGTCGCCACGAACCTGAAGAATATCGCCATCTCCAAGTCCGGCGGCGGCAATGTTGAATTCCGCTATCGGTATGCGGGAGACAACGCTGTCTTCTCCGACTGGATGACGGTGACGGGAACTTCACAGCCGATCAGCGGCGGCGCCCGTTACATTCAGTACCAACTGGTGCTGACCGGCGACGGAACCACCACTCCGACTGTGAATTCCGTGACAATCACGACCGAAGCCGGCGCGATTGTCTACAATAAGACCGACGTTGAGAACGCGCTGAAGATCGCCGGGGGTATGGTACAAGCCTCAGCGGCGGACAAGGCGCGCCTTGACAAGGACGCAGATGGAGCCATCACCCTGAAGGATGCGGCTGTAATTAACCGCATGATCAACAGCCTGTAAGGAGTGTTTCCGAACTCACCGGTCACAAGCGGGACGCGCAACGCGCCTGACAGGTGAATGAAGAAAACTCCCGAACGATTCGGAGGGCCGGTTACTAGCGGAACCGGCCCTCTGTGTTCGTCTGGAGGCGGACGGCAAGTGTCAGGTTTCAGGCTCAGTAACGTGAGGTTTCAGGATTACGTGATCTGTTTCCGATGTCCGGCCCTGACACCTGACACCCGACACCTGACTCCTGATGGGTGTGCCGGTGGGCCTGTAAGCCGGGTTCTGTGCCCCTTGCGGGGTGACGGCCATCTCTCTACAACCGCCGTTGCCGACGGCCTCAAGCCACCGACCCGGGGATGACCCCTTGCGGGCGGCGGGGCGGGCGACCCCGATCTCTCCCCCTACTCGGTGTTGCTTCGGGCGGGGCTTGCCAGGCCGGCGCGTCACCGCGCCGCCGGTGGTCTCTTACACCGCCGTTTCAGCTCAACCCTTGCGGGCCTTTCCTTTTCTGTGGCGCTTTCCGTCACGTTGGGCTTGCGACCAACGCGCCCCGGCGTTACCGGGCGCCCTGCCCTCTGAAGCCCGGACTTTCCTCCCCTGCTCATCACAGCGGCGGCCGTCCGGCCCACCGGCACGATTCCATTGTATCACCGACCCCGCTCCCCAAACACAGAAATGCCCGAAGCAACACCTGCTCCGGGCATCAGTCCGTAACAAAGATGAATTCGCCCTTTAGGCCATCGCCGTTTCACCAAATACGATATTCAACGCTTCCGCTTCTCGACTGGAAACGTGTAGAATCTCCTTGCCGATTACTGTTCCGGATGCATCCTTCATCAGGATAACCTCCTCTTCGGTCTCTTCGCAAATATACTCCGTGTTGGGATCGCCGTACCAAACGGTCAAAGTATCGCCAACGGGATCACGTGTGTATTGAAGCGCTTGCATACTGCGTTCCTTCCAAACGATTGATTGGCACATATCTGCAGTGTAATACAGCCTGCGGGTCCGGACCGATCCTGTCACCGGGCATCAATTCCAGCATTTATCCGATCTGTGCGGTATGTGGTGGCGATGAAGCCATCATCACCCGGATTGTACCGCACAACCACGCAAGTGAACAACATCGAATGCTCGCGGCGGTAATACAAGTACGTTGAAGGGCTGTATTTGCTGAAACGCACGGTGTCGGGAGCCAGAAGGGTTCTGCGCACATCCTCGACTCGGTCGACCATATCCGGATGTTTATCGACAAGAATCTTCCATCGTCCTTCATCGAGCACGATCTTCACGCCTAATGCGGTTGTGATTTCAAAGAGATTCATTGAACGCCTTAGGCGACTTCTAGCCACAGCGGCGGCCGTCCGGCCCACCGGCACGATTCCATTGTATCACGGGCGCAAGGCACTTATCGCACCCCATACGCCCCGTTATACAATGTACCTATGGATGACAGCCAGGGACATATTCGCAACTTCTGCATCATCGCGCACATCGACCACGGGAAGTCGACGCTTGCTGACCGCATCCTCGAGCGGACCGGGGCTATCTCCGCGCGTGAGATGCAGGACCAGGTGCTCGATTCGATGGATCTGGAGCGCGAACGCGGCATCACGATCAAGATGACCGCCGTGCGCGTGAACTACAAAGCGCGGGACGGACACACCTACCTGTTGAACCTCATCGACACGCCGGGGCACGTCGATTTTTCTTATGAAGTCAGCAGAAGCCTCGCCGCCTGCGAGGGCGCCCTGCTGGTGGTGGACGCGGCACAGGGGGTGGAAGCACAGACACTGGCCAACGTCAACCTTGCGATGAGTCACAACCTGAAATTGATTCCCGTCATCAACAAAATCGATCTCCCGGCCGCCGATCCCGAGCGAGTGGAGGAAGAAATCGAGGACCTGCTGACGATTCCGCGCGAAGAAGCGATCCTTTGCAGTGCGAAGGAAGGAACGGGCATCGACGAGATTCTGGAGGCCGTGGTCCAGCGCATCCCGCCGCCGAAGGGCGACCCGATGGCTCCCCTGCGCGCGCTGGTTTTCGACAGCCACTACGACACCTACCTTGGTGTTGTGGCGTATGTACGAGTGGTTGACGGATCGCTGAAAACCGGCCAGAGGTTGCGGATGCTGGCTTCCGGCAAGGACTTTGAGACCGCCGGTGTCGGAGTGTTCAGGCCGAGGATGGACAACGTGGACGGTCTTTCCACCGGCGAAGTCGGATTCCTGCATGGAAGCCTTAAGGAAGTCTCGGACGCGCCCGTCGGCGACACGGTAACCAGTGCGGGAAATCCGTCTCATCTCCCCTTGCCCGGTTACCGGCGCGCCAAGCCTATGGTCTTCTGCGGCCTTTATCCCATCGAAGGCGTCCAGTACCCGGAACTTCGCGAAGCCTTGGCCAAGTTGCAGTTGAATGACGCGGCTTTACACTTCGAGGCCGAAACGTCCGCCGCGCTCGGCTTCGGGTTCCGGTGCGGATTCCTGGGTCTCCTGCACATGGAAATCGTGCAGGAACGCCTGGAGCGTGAATTCGATTTGGAGCTCATCGCCACCGCTCCAAGCGTTGTCTACCGCATAACACTGACGAACGGAAACGTGATCGAAGTGGACAATCCTGCTCAGATGCCGCCGCCGCAAAACATCGAGATGGTGGAAGAACCGTACGTTTCGGCGACCATCATCGTCCCCACCGAGTTTGTGGGCCCGTCGATGGAAATGTGCAACAACCGGCGCGGCATCTTCAAGAACATGGAATATCCGTCGGCGCAAAGGGTGATACTAACCTACGATCTACCGCTTTCCGAAATCCTGATGGACTTCTTCGACCAGTTGAAATCGCGCACCCGCGGATACGCGAGTTTCGATTACGAGTTCAGCGGATTTCTGAAATCCAAAATGGTCAAGGTGGACGTTCAACTCAACGGGGACGTCGTGGACGCGCTGTCCTTCATCACACACGCGGACAACGCCTTCCCGCGCGGCAAGGCCATGGTCGACCGGTTGCGAAAGATCCTGCCGAGGCAGATGTTCGAAATCCGTATCCAGGCGGCAGTGGGCGCGAAGGTCATCGCCAGCAGTCGCATCTCACCGCTGAGGAAGAACGTCATCGCCAAGTGCTACGGCGGCGACATCACCCGGAAGCGCAAACTCCTGGAAAAGCAGAAGGAAGGCAAGAAACGCATGAAAAGCATTGGGAGCGTCAGCATCCCGCAGGAAGCGTTTCTGAGCGTTCTGAAACTGACGGAGGAGTGATGCGCTCCGCGAATCCACCTCTTCTCCCTTTGGTCTGCGGACCGACCGGCGTCGGCAAGACCGCGGTTTCGCTGGGAGTGGCGAAAGACATCAGCGCCGAAATCGTGTCGGCCGATTCGATGGCCGTCTACCAGGGTCTGGAGGTCGCCACCGCAAAGCCCACCGTGCAGGAACGGGCTATAGTTCCGCATCATCTCGTTGACGTTGTCGACGTTTCCGAGCCCTTCACAGTCGCCGATTTCGTTCGTCTCGCCCGCACCGCCATCGACGACATCCTGTGCCGGGGACGCCTTCCGCTGGTGGTCGGCGGCACGCGCCAGTACATCAACGCCCTGACACAGGGATTCGTGCAGGCGCCCGGCAGTGATCCCGCAGTCCGAGAACGGCTGGAACACGAAGCCGAAGAACAGGGGTTGTCCGTTTTGCGCGAACGGCTGGAACGAATCGACCCTGACACATTTTCCCGCCTGCATCCGAACGACCTCCGCAGGACGGTCCGCGCCCTGGAAGTCTTCGAACTCACCGGTAGAACGATGACTTCCTGGCAGACGGAAAGCCGCGAGGACGCGCCTTACCGACGCCTGCTGTTCGGCCTCACCCGCGACCGCGAAGCCCTGTACGACCGCATCAACCGGCGGGTGGACGCCATGATGGACGCTGGCCTTGAGGACGAGGTGCGCGCGTTGTGGAACTCGCGACGACTGGGCCCGACCGCCATCCAGGGCCACGGTTACAAGGAGATCGTCGGGTATCTGCGCGGCGAATACGGCCGCGAACACGCCGTTTACCTCCTCAAGCGCAACACCCGCTGGCACGCTCGGCATCAACTCTCCTGGCTCAGACAGCAACCCGACACGGTTTGGATCGATTTGGACGGGGGCGAAGAGAAGGCGCGAGAGGAGATCGTCGGGATGATCGACCGCCCCTCGACTTAAGGGTGCACGTTGGGTGTACAATTATGCTATACTAACTACGGATTTGATTTAATCGAGGAGACAGCCATGCCTGCGAAAGTGAAGAACCCGAAGGAGTCCCGGCTTTCAATCAGGGCATCCAGTTCAGAGAAAGCAATACTGGCCGAAGCCGCTCGTGCCCGCAACATGAACACCAGCGTTTTCGTGTTGCGGGCGTCGCTGGACGCCGCGCAAGTCGTTCTGGAAGAACAAACGGAATTCTATCTTTCACCCGATCAGTGGGAAACGTTCTGCAGGCGATTGGATGAACCGCCGGTCGTTATTCCCGCCCTACAGAGGTTGTTCGCCGAGACAGAACCGTATGGAGGCTGAAAACCAGGTCAATCCTCCCGCGCTTCTTACGAAGGACCATGTCGTCGAGGGATTCGACTGTGGGAAGAAACCGCTGAATGACTTTCTGGTCAAATTCGCGTTGTCGAACCAGGCTGGCGGAGGCGCGCGAACCTATGTACTGACCATGGGAATGCGGGTCATCGGATTCTACAGCCTCGCACCCGCATCCGTATCACCGGAAGATGCCCCGGAGCGCGTTGTCAAGGGACAGGGGCGTTATCCAATCCCGGTCATCCTAATGGCGCGGTTTGCCGTGGACCTGGCGGAACAAGGAAAGGGATTCGGCAAGGCCCTGTTCCGCGATGCCGTCCGACGCGCATTGAACGGAGCAGAGGTTATCGGTGGACGCGCGTTTCTGGTCCACGCGAAAGACGAAGAAGCCAGGTCTCTTTACCTGAAGTTCGGAATGGAGGAATCGCCAACCAATCCGTTCCATCTGATGTTGCTTTTCAAAGACATCCGACGCTCGCTAGACGCGCCTTCGTAGTTCGCTCCCTCACGCCGTGAACAGATAATCCTCACCTTCCCTGAGTCCGCGCGCGTTCAATGCGTCCCCGATGCCGGCTCTCGCCTCCCTCGAACCCACCGCCGCAAGCACGAAATGACCCGGCCACCGACGGAAACCTTCGTCCCAAGACACGACCGGTCGCCCGCGCTTCTCGCCGCCGATCTTGCGCGGATCGACCTCAAGGAACGCGGCAACCTCGGCGCCTTCGGCCAACAACGCCCGACTCAAACGCGCCGCCGCGATGCCCGCTCCGATGATCAGCACCGGACCGCGCCGAACGAATGGTTCCCGCGCCAAGAAGTGCGCCTTGCATCGGAAGAAGGCCTCCACGCGGCATCGGGGGTCCGTCCACGTCACGCGGCCCGGATACTGACCGATCTCGACCAGAACCTCCGGCAACTTCGCGAAGCGATCGCCGGCCTGCGCCATCCTCAGCCACAAGTCATAGTCTTCCACCCAGCCCGTATCGCGATATCCGCCCAGTTTCAGCACGGCGTCCCGCCGATACATCACCGTCGGGTGGGCAAGAGGGCTTTCGACGTAGATATTGCGCCGGATGTCCTCGTTCGTGATGAGGCTGTTCTGCCAGTCCCGATACGCCGCACTTCCCGGGCCTGGTGGTTCGTCGGACCGAATCTCGTACCGGCACGCAAAAAGCGCATCGTCCGGGTGATTATTCAGCCAGTCGCGCTGTTTCCCGAGCCGCTCCGGAAGCGCGATATCGTCGGCATCCAGTCGCGCGATCAGAGGGGTTTCCAGCGCCTGCAATCCCGCGTTGAGCGCCGGAACCAAGCCCAGATGCGGCCGTGTCAGCACGCGGAACCGGGAGTCGCGCGACGACCGGTCGGCTAGTATCTCCGGGGTCGCGTCGGTGGATCCGTCATCCACGACCAGCGCCTCAAAATCGGCCAGCGTCTGGCAGGCGAGGCTGTTCAGGCACGCATCCAGCGTGTCAGCGCCGTTCCAGACCGGTATCAACACCCCTACTTTCGCTGGCATCAATATCCCATTTGGCGGTGTTCCCGTAACGGATGTAGCATATCCACATAGACACAGGAGGCTAGCCATGTCGGATACACGTTACATTGTAATCGCGGGACTGGGTCCGGACCGGCCGGGGATCGTCGCCGAGTCCACCTGGTTTCTGACCGAGCGCGGAGCCAACGTCGAGGACAGCCGGGCGCTGGTCCTCGGCGGTGAGTTCGGCCTGATGATCCTCGCGTCGGGAAATCAGGAGGCGTTGCGCCGCGTGACGCAGGACCTGGGCGCGCTGGAACACGCCACCGGTCTGTTGATCGTTTACCGGAACACCGTCAGCCCGGAGGAGCACCGCGCGGCGAAGACGCTTCCCTACGTCGTGGAAGCGAGCGCGATGGATCACGAAGGCATCGTCCACGCCGTTTCCCAGACGCTCTATGACGCCGGAATCAACATCGTGGAACTCGAAACCACCGTGCTCAACGCCCCGATCACCGGGACCCCGCTCTTCAAATTGGTCGCGCGGGTGGATCTGCCGGGCGGAATCTCGGCGGAAACGGTCCGCGAGGCGCTGGTAAAGGTCGCCCGACAGCACAATCTGGATGTGGAATTGCGACCGCACTACGGCTGACGTTCTGCGATTTGTGGACGCAGGCACAATGATAACGGAAGAACGACCGAACCACCATATGCGAAGACTGTTACTACTGAACCGAAACCATATCGGCGACGCCCTTTTCACGTTGCCGGCCATTGCCGCTCTGCGCGCCGCCCTGCCGCAGACCGTCATCGTCAACGCAACGCCGCGAGCGCTAGCGCCGTTGTTTTCCACGAACCGGCACATCAACCGGGTATGGGAACGCGACTCGCTGACGTTTGGCAACGAAATCCGGTTCATGACCCGCGTTCGACGCGCCCACTTTGACGGGGTGATCCTGTTCCCAACCAGTTCTACTCTGTTTGGAATCTACTCTTTGCTGTCCGGTGCCGGCATAAGAGTCGGTTTCGACAACCCGCCCGTCCGCCCATACCTGACCCACCGCGTTCCCGTTCGTGAAGATCGGCACCACGCAGACGATACGCTGGAACTCGTGCGGTCGATACTGCCCGTAACAGGCTCATTCGCGATGGAATTGCCCATCGACGAGGAGTGGGAACGCGCCTGGAATCCGATCCTGAACGGCGTGATTCCGCACCGGGAACGCCCTGTCATCGGCCTGAACCCCGGATCCACGATGGCCCGCAAATGCTGGCCCGCGGACCGATGGGCGGCACTGGCGCGTGAAACATGGCGCGAAGGCTTTCAACCCGTGCTGTTCGGCGGCCCGTGCGACCGGGAAATCGTCGACCAGGTTCTGTCTCTCTGCCCCGAATTGCCTTCTCTGCACAATCGGCTGACTCTGCCCGGACTGGCGGTCGCGCTCCGGCATTGCTCCGCATTTGTCAGCGGAGATACCGGCCCGATGCACCTCTCCGTGGCGGTTGGTACACCGGTCGTGGCACTCCACGGTCCGACGGACCCGAACCGCACCGGCCCGTACGGCGGTCGAAGCGTGGCGATCCACCACCCCGAAACACCCGCGATGGACGCGATCGGCGTTCAGGAAGTCCTCGGCGCCGTGAATCGGATGGCCGTCCCCGATCCCGATACCTCGAAGACCCAAACGCCTGTTTGACCAACGGGTGTTTGGGTGTTATGATGTGGATGACCGAATATCAGTTCGCCCCGGCGGGTGTCGATTCGAGCCGAAAAAGGCCAGTCGTAACAGGTATCCGCCGCGCGTCAATGAAGGAGGCCAACCATGCCCCGCGACATCACAAGCCGTCAGAACCTCATACTGCAGTTCATCGCCAAATTCACCGAGGCCAAGGGGTACCCGCCGACCGTCCGTGAAATCGGCAAGGCCGTGGACCTCTCTTCCAGCAGTACCGTCCACGGCCACCTGCGCGCTCTAGAACAAGCGGGCCTCATCACCCGCGACGGTTCGCTGACGCGCGCCATACGCCTGTCGTCCAGCGGCGGCTTCTTTTTCCCCACCCACGCGCCCATCAACACGCCCCTCGTGGGCCGCGTGGCCGCCGGTATGCCCACCCTCGCCGAACAGAACATCGAGGAAGTGCTTCCGTTGCCCGCCGAGATCTCCGGCGGTGAAGGCAGTTTCGCCCTCACCGT
>JAKQQT010000608.1 GCA_029564025.1 Armatimonadota bacterium
GCTTGGGGGCTGTTTCGTAAAAACGAAAGGGGCCGTGCTACTGCATCCCCACATGTTGCAAGCCGCCACGGTCAAAGTGTACGTGCCGCTGTTGACCGAGGAGAGGTCGTACTTGAGCGATCCGTCCGGCTGGGCCACGAAAGTCACCGGCTCGCCAAGGCCGGTGATCTCATAGCCGACCACCCCCGCCTGCGGATCGCAGACGAGAAACGGGGCCGCGTATGCCTTGAACGCGACCAGCAGCGCGAAGGCCGTCAGCACCGCCGCCGTCAACATTGCTTTCTTGAACATCCTCATTCTCCTTTCTTGGACAGATACAAGGCGCACATGACGAACACGCCGAACACGATGCCGCATCCGAAAGCGGCGATGTATGGAATCACGTCCATCATGTGATCGTCAGCAGGCTCGCCGTCACGTCAATCGTGAATGTCTCTCCGTCCGCCAGCGTGATCGAGCTGCCGTAATCCCAATACCCGATCAGCAGGTCCGTCGCCGAAGTGTCGTTATACAGGATGACGTACCGGAACGGCCCGATGCCGCCCGCCGTCGCCGTGATCACCACATCCGTCGTGCAGGCCAGCGTGTACGTCCCGCCGGATTCCGAGGACGACGCGATCGTTGCCGCGTGTCCGCCTGTCGTGTAGCCATTGGCCGCCGCCGGAGGAGGATGCAGTGTGCCGGGCGCAAAGACCGTATCCGACGCCGCCGTTGGTGCAGTGTTCGTCAGCGCGAACTTGAGCGTGTCTGACCCCAGATTGTGTCCTCCCTCGGCCAGCGCCTCCAGGAATTTGTTGAATTTTGTAAACGTCGCCATTACCTATTTCCTCCTTGTTTCGTCATCCGGGCACCACCCGGCAATACACCGGATACCGGTCGGACCCGTCCGCGTTCTTCTGTACCTTTAGCCAAGAGTTTACCTCCTCCGGAGTCGGCCGGCAGGTTTTCAGCCACTCCAGCGCATCCGGATCGACCAGCGCCAGCTTGCAGATATGCTCCGAGCAATACTGGTATTGGTCGCTTTGCAACCAATCCAAGCCGAGAAACTGTCCAATCACGCCAAGAACATCATAGCGTGTGTCCCACCAACTTTGACCAAGGCATTTGTTTATCACCTGTATCAGCGTTGCCCTCTGATCTGTTGTCCATGTCGGGCACCAGAACACCTTGAGGCTGTTCTTCTTGAACGAGGTCACGAGGGCTTCATGGAACCACCAGGACTGCGTGGCCATCATCCCCGGCTTGTGCAGCCACATGAAGTGACTGTAAAAAGACTTCGTGACCAGCTTGATCAACAGGCCGAACAGTCCTTGAAGGTTGTCCGATATGACCATCATCGGCAGCTTCTCCGCCGGGACCGCCGCCAGGTCGTCGAGCGTCAGGTATGTGACCGGGTCGATCCTCATTCCTTGTCCTTCACGTCGCTGTCCTTCGCGGCCAGGCCAAGTAGCAGCGAGCCGACTCCCGTCGCCAGTAGCTGATAGTTGATCGGCTCACCCGATAATGCCTGTACGATCTGCGGCAGTCCGACGATCCCTCCAGCTACACTGGTCAGCCAGCTTTTTGCCCATGACTTCAAGGTTTCCATGATTTCCTCCTATTTCACGATGACCGGCTCCGGCTGGGTGATGATCACCGGCTCCGGCTGGGTGACGATGATCGGCGCGGGCTGTTCCACGACAGTCGGTGTCGATGTCGCATCCATCGCGCCCACCGTCCCGGTCGTCGAATTCGTCAGGTTGGCCGTCGTCCCGCCCTGCGTCTTGACAGAACTGCCCTGGCCGTACATGTTATAGTTTGTGCCGCTGTTGATGCCTTTCAGCTCGTGGGCCATCCAGCCCATTCCGCCGACGCCGATCAGACCCGCCGCGATGCCCGTCACGGCCGGAATCCATTTTTCGGAATAGTCTACCTGGCGGAATTGCGGGATGAAAACCTGCTCACCCTGCTGCGGAGGCGCGTAGACGACAATCGAGGCGACGTTGGAAAAGACCATGTCCTTCTTCGGATCCATCGCCTTGATCTCGAGGAGCGGCTTGTTAGGAACGGAGCGCGCTTTCATGATCTCCGCATTGTACCGGTAGTAATCCCGCTCCGCGTCAAGCATGGCGGCCGTGGGCTGGCAGGCCTGAAAAAACGGCAGCAGGGT
>JAKQQT010000609.1 GCA_029564025.1 Armatimonadota bacterium
CGGGTGATCGGTGTTGGCCTGCACGAGGCCGCGCCAAGGGACGCCGGTCTGATGGGGCGGCAGATTGGACGGTGTCGCGTGAAGGGTGAACAGGTCGAGCAGTGCCGCGCCGGGGCGGGTGGCGAAGCTGATCGTGTCGTGGAGCAGGGTTTCGGCATCGCTGGAACTGTGGGCGGGTTCTGCATTCTCCATGCGGGTGAGGCGCAGGCGGTCCGGTGACGCATAGACGTGGCCGATTTCTCCGATCGAGTCGAGCGGCCGGTTCAAGTGGATAAAGGGGTACTCCGTGACCTCGGTGCTGAGGTTGGTGGTGCCGATGACGGCGTCCCAATCGGGGAACGGTTCGACTTGTGGGCGGCTCTCGGCAGGGCGGGTGCCGGCCGGATAACGGGTGTTGGGCAGCCAGTAGTCTGCGTAGGCATTGTGGCGAGGGTCGGAGACGTAGAGGTTGGTCACAGCGTTCCAGCCGCGAACTGTGTCGCCGTCGAGCAGCGCCTCGTCGACGATACGGTCGGTCGCGCGTTCTTGTGCGCCGTTGGTGTTGATTGTCACGACAGGCCGCATCCAGACGCGGTAATCGCTCTTCGAGCCGAGAGCGTAATAGTTGGTGACCGCAATTTCCTCGGTGCCGGCGGTCGGGTCCGCCGGTGTGGTGATCGTGATCTCCGGGAACGAGACCACGCGCTTGGGATAAACGGTCCAATACGTGCCGAAGCCGTTTTCACGGGGCTCAATCACCTCGCCAACCTCCTCTCCGTCAGAATCCTGCAACGGGGAGATCAGCGTGCCGGATGCGTTTGGTTCATCAGGCTCTGTCAGGTCTATGCGGTCCCTTTCCGTGAGATTGCCGAGATCCGCTTCGCGGTGGACCGGCATGAGGGTGTTTTGGATCATGGGATATTGCGCGAGGTATCCGTTCAGGTAGTCCCACAGATCAAACTCGCTGGGGCGCAGCATCAGGAAGGCGAAGAGCTTGTCCGACGTGTCAAGGTTGAGATCGGGCGAGAGCAGCATGCCGAAGAGCGCGTCGAGCGTGGCGCCGAGTTCGGGGGGCATAGGCAGCGGCGGCAGCGGCTCGACCTCCGTGACGACAACCAGATTGGTCTGAAGCGAGACCTCCAGCGGCGCGTCGGGCGTCCAGGGCGCGACAAACAGGGCGGTGGCGGTATTCGTGGAAACAGCGCCGCTCAGGCCGTTGCTGGACACCACGTAAATGCCGTCTGGCGGCGAGGCGTAGAACGCTTGCAGGTGATTGGTCTGGCCTTCTGAGAAAAAGAGGTTGGTCGCGCCGGCGCTGTCGATGAACCCCAGGAAGACATTGGTGGCGGGCCGCGACGTTTCGGGATCGGACCACAGCAGGACCGGATAGGGGTCGGGGTCAGTGACGCCGATCTGTCCGCTCAGGCGGTTCGTCGTCATCTCCGGTTCAGCGACCCACTGCACAGCGGCGTTCGTCGTGTTCGCGTAAGTGTACACGTTGGTCGTGACGGCGTCGACAAGGTTGGTGGCTACGAGGGTGTCGTTCGTGACGATCTGCTCGACCTGGTTCGTGACAACGATCTCATACGTCTCCGGATAGAAGGCGTGCCAAATCGGCGTGTTGGTGATCGCGATGACTCCGTTGGTGTCCGCCACGGGCCAGGAGGGGTGGTTGACCATGTTGGTGGTGAACCAGGCGTCGGCGTTGGTGGTCACGACCTGCCAGAGCGGATGCTGCCAGACGGCTGGTCCGACGGCATGGGTGTAGGCGTCGGCCCAGTCATAGAAGAGCGTCTGCATCACGGTGTTGGAGGTCGCGGCTTCATTCCAGTTGAACCAGTCACGCAGCTCAGACGAGGTGAGGGGACGGTTCGTGGTTGTGGCGGTGTCGGCTGCGTTGGTCGAGAGGACGGCGTAGAAGGCCATGTTGGATGGCATGGGATTGGGCGAGAAGGGATACCAGAGTTCGACGGCCACGGCGTAGTGGTTGGAAACGCCACCCTCTCTGTATTCCCCAGGCTCAGCATAATTATTGATTCCGTAATAGTCATCCGGATCCTTATCGGCTGGAGCCTCACCGATATCAAAAATAGTTACCTTGTTGATAAGTGGCACGTCTTCGATGGCGAAATTGGAGCGCGTGGCAATACGTTCGAGTGAGGCCGGAAGGTTGGCAAATGGCGAGAGTTGCGGAACACGGTCGCCATCGATGAAATTGAGAAGATTCCAAGGGACACAGACGGTCTGGAGTGTGCTGAGCGTGTCGGGATGTTTGTCGGCTTCCTCTTCGGTTTCCTTTTTACCGGACCTCTGCGGGTTGGCGCGCGAGAGGGCTGAGAAAACCGGACGGAGCCAATCCCCCATCAGAGAGTCTGCTATTAACCAGTTGCCCGACTCGGAAGGGGCCTTGCCGATCAGATTAGTGATCGAGTTAATGTCAAATTTGCGCTGGCGGGAGAGTGCGAATCCCTCATAACCCAGGAGCGGGTGCGCTTCTGCCGAGTCAGAGATGAACGGATCCGCATCCGGATTCGGATCATACGAGAGCGAGGAGAACGGCGTGCGGTCGGGGTCTGAGTTGAACGTTGAGAGTTGTACGTTGAGCGTTGAGAGTTTTTCGACCCAGTTGGTGACGTCGGCCTGGCTAAAGCAGACGCGCGGCAGTTTTTGCGTGGTGGGGCCGGTGATGAAGTAGTTGGCGTCGAGAAAGCCCGAGACATCAATCACGGCGAAGGCGACGCGGGAGGCGGTGTCACGCCAGGGCTCGCCTGTGGATGGGAAGGCGAGAGTTTGCCACGATGAACGGAAAGGTGAGGTTGAGGAGGTTAAATCTATACCGTTCGTGAGCGTGGGCGGAATCATCGCAAGGACTTCGGGTGTGAGCAGGTTGACGGTCCATCGATCGCGGATTTCAGGTGTGGTGAATCGGGGTGTGCGAGGCTCGTCGACTTTCTGCAGCGGAGGTGAGGCGAGGACACCGGGGGCTTGGAATTGAATGTCATCCGGGGCGGTGAGCGTGTCGTCCGTCCACTTCTTTGAGAACCAGGCGCCGACCGGAGCGAGGCGCTGCGGCGGGATGTTTTCGACGGTCTCTTCGGCGGAGAGCGGGACCTCGGTGAAATTGGTGTAGCAATACGCGCTTTCAACCGTCTGCATGGCCAAGTGCAGCGCCTCGTGAAGCTGGTCGCGCGTGGCGAGACGGTGGGTTTTGGCGGCGGCGGTCTGTTGCTGGAGACGGGCGGTGACCAGGAAGGTGACCGCCATGACGCTGAGCACCGTCAGGATGCCGAGCGTGACCAGCAGCGTCGCGCCGCGCCGGGGATTTTTTAACGCAGAGACGCAGAGACGGGGAGACGCAGGGGAAAAGGAGGAAGGAGGAGGGAGGAAGGAGGATTTTTTAACG
>JAKQQT010000612.1 GCA_029564025.1 Armatimonadota bacterium
GCCAAGGTTCGCCGCCTCGTTCGGCGGATAGTCCACCAGGATATGACAGAGGCCCCGGTTGACCGCTACCGTCAGCACGTCTTTCGAGAAGCGTGTCAGGTTGCGGCCTTCCTCGTCCACGCCCTCCGCCATCGCATTCAGTGGCTCGGGAAGCTCACCGCGAATCGTCACCGCCCTGGCGAACGGACGCCGGGACAATTCCCGGACCGCCTTGGCGTATCCGTTGTAGAGGACGGATCGGGCCAGCCGGCTTTCGTAGGCATCGGACCCCTCTCCATCCTCCTGTGGGAGCCATTTCGTGCCGGCCGCCTTCATCGCCTGCGTGCCGCCCATCAGGTCATCGACCAGTTCCCACGCCGGAAGCATCTGGTCATACGCGGGATGCGTTGTGTCCACTGGCATACTCGCCATACTCATTTCCCCCAGTTCAAAGTTGCCCGGACGGCTCTTGGACTTCATCTGCCTGTGCAGCCTTCCTTGATGCGGCAGTCAGCCGTGGAGCAACGGCACCGACCGTCCGGGCGTCCGACGAAGACCCGCCGCGAAATTCCGCTTCTGTCACCAGTTCCGTCACGTGGTCCGTCAGCGCCCCACCCACCCATCGACGCCAGGCGTCCACGTCCATCCAAGAGTCGGGGTCGTCCCAATCTCCCGCATCCTCGGCCGGCAGGAACAACGGCTCGCCACCGAGCAGTCTGCCGTACCCGAGAAGCACCGGCTTCTTCACTGGATGTGGATGCACAAAACGCTTGTGGATCGACCACGCAATCACTTCGCCGCCCTCTTCAGCAGGTACTCGAAGAACTTGTTGCTGAGGAATCGGCCGTCCTTGCCCACGCGCAGGGAATTGCCAGGGTCGTTCGGGTCGATGATAAGCGAGCCGGCCACGACATAGTGCATGTCGATGTCGTTCGGGTCGCTGGTCACGAACACCGGCCCCACGTCCAGATACCTACGGGCGCAGGATGTCGCTGACATCGCTATCGTCGTCAGAATAAGCAGCCTGATGAATCGCCGCATCCCGCTCCTTCTGTTCTCGCTGTTGTTTCTCGTTGCGTGAGGCATACCACCTCCACACCGCCAGGGCCAGCACGAACGCCGTCGCTATGACCGACCCGATAGCGTTCATGGCGGCCCTACTTTGTCGTGGTCGTCGGCACGTTCGTCTTGATCGACTGCGCCACCCCGGTCACCCCGGCCCGCAACGTCGTCAGGC
>JAKQQT010000614.1 GCA_029564025.1 Armatimonadota bacterium
CACCGGGCCGACGTTGATATTCAGGTTGTGCCGGTCCACCGTGAAGGTCTTCACCGTCCGGTAGTCCTTACCATCATCCGAAGCCAGCAATTCCGCCTCTACATGGACTTTCGTCACAGGCATCACCGTGATACTGCGCGCAGTGAACGGTGCCGTTACCTCAAAGTCTATCTTGCGCGGCGTACGCTTCTTCTCCGGCGCGACGACGTCCTCGCCCTGCGGCGCGGGAAAGGCCAGCACGGCCACGTCCTGGAAGGGGCCCTCCGGCACGGGCAGTTTGCCTTCGAAACGTTGGGGTCCGCGCAGGCGCGTTTCCGGCAGGGCAACATAGCGCATGGCCTGGTCCGGTTGCACCCAGGGCCCGCCCGACTGGCTCCAGCCGGGAGAGTTAAAGAATCCGATGTCCACGCCCAACCGGCGCCCTTCGCGCACGGCATGGACAATGAAGTCCCACCACGCATCCGTAAGCGCCTTCGGTTCCGGTTTCGGGTCCATCCCGCTCTGGCCGCTGATAATGCCGATATACCCCTCACCGATACCGAAGCGTTTCATGGACTCCAGGTCCGCCGTAAGGCCTTCCTTCGTGATGTGCCCGTCCATCCAGTACCAGTAGCATCGGGGCTTCGTCGTCTCCGGCGGATTACCGAACAGGCCTTCCAGGTCATCGGCGGCAACCGGGCCGACAGTCGCGGCGACAAGGATTAAACAGAACAGAGTACGTGCTGAAGTCATGAGGAATCTCCTTGTTGGAAGTTTCAGGTTGGGAGACATTGTAACCCTCTTTCAGGCCTGCAGACAAAGCCATGAACATAGCACAGGAACCGGCATCGCTATTGATTCATGTCTTCGCAGGGACCTTTCTCCACGTGCATACTTCATTCCGCGAGAATGGAAACCAGGCCCCAGGCAGGCACGTTCACCGGTCCTGCGATCTTCTCGATTGGCCGCTCGCTGACATCGCTTAGCCAGAGGCGCCGTGGTGCATCCCCGTTCCGGGCGATGTCCACCCGGGCATCCCGTCCCGCAGCATTCCAGAGGCGTAGGATAAGCGCCTGGCCATCATCACTGGGCTTGAGTCCGGTGAGGAGAACATCCTGACCCGAAATCTGATCGAACTGGCCCCCAGGGGGGTGGTTTCCGTGCGCCGCCACGGGCAGAAGCGGCTGACCGGCGGCAATGGCGAGCCGCGCGGCGGCTGCCGGATCGTAGCCTCGATGCGGTCGAAGCAGAAAACGGAAGACGTGCGGCCCCTCCTGGAAGGCGCGGTAGTTCGTATCCCAGTGGTTGTTCATCGCCCAGGAATAGAGTTTCTGCGTGGGGTCGACTTCCTTGCGCCAGGCATCCGGATTGGTTTGGTAGTTAATCAGGTTGGCGGTCAGGCCGCCCACCTGCACAAGCGGCGCGTCGAGCGTCACCCACGTGACGCCATACTGATCATTCGACACGTCAGCCCAGCGGCTCACGGTAAACCAGTTTTTGCATGCGCCCGGAATCAGATCCGCATCGGGACGGATGACCCCAAAAGGAACGTCAAGGCGCACTTGACCGTCGGGAACGGCGAAAGGAAACCCAAAGTTAAGACTTTCCTTGCTCCGCTTGCCGTGGTATTTCCATTGCCGCGCAACCAGCCGGTCTTTGTCAACCATATTGATGATCTCGACCGTATCCTGTCCGGCCGTGAGGCGAATCTCCCGTTCGAGCTGGTAGCATCCCGGAGCATCGGACTCGATGAGCAGCGAGGCGACAAGCGGACCGGATTCCCCGACACGAATACGAACCTTTTCTGCCCGCTGCACGTCCACCGGATCGTCCCCGATAAAATATAGATACTCGTTTAAGGCCTGTCCATCGGTAGTATCAACGAGATTGGCCTCAAGTCCGTTGAGATAGAGCTCGACGATGCCGCCGGTCTGTTTGTCCACACGCAGGCGCAGGATGCCGTTGTCCAAGGTGGCGTTTTCGGCGGTTGCGGCAACGGCCGCGCCTTCGGCATGGGGCGTGCCCGTTTGCAACTGGTAGCGCCGTGCGGCCAAAGGCGGCACCCCCTCCGCCCATATCACCAGCTCGCCGTTGCGCAGCCGCTGCGAAGGCACGGGCTGACCATTTTCGCCCACAACCCGGTCCTTGCCTTCCGCCAGGAACTTCGGCAGCACGACAAGTTCGTCTCGCGCCCATGACGCCGTGTTGATGAGGTCGATGCCGTCGGGGACTGCCACGCCGTCGAACTGGGCAAGGGCCTGGCTGAGGAGATCGCGCGATTGACGGTCGGCGGCTACGGCATAGGATTGCTTGATCGCCCACTGCTCGCGCGTTTCGCGCCGGAACGGTTCGCTGATACTGCACCACGCCCCCCAGGTGTGCTCAGAATAGAGCAGCACGTTGCGCCAGGCGTCTTCAAAGGCGGCCCGGGGATAGTCGCGGGGATTCGCCAGTGCCCAGACGGTTTCGGCCTGCGCAAGACGGTCCGAGCTGACCCGGTTCATGGCGGTTTCGAGCGCAGACGAACCCGCGCCGTCCTCCCAGTAGGGGGTCCAGTCGCCCGCTACGCTCGGCAGTTCGGCGCCATGGCGCTCTTCGAAGGCGCGGAAGGCTTCGGCGGTCGAACTGATGATAAACTTCGGGGAAACGTGCGCTTCGTTCCAGTCGCGGATGAATTCACAAATGGAAGGGTCGGGCACGGCATTATCGCCGATGCCGGCCCAGCGGACGTATGCAATCTCGTAGGGATAATCGCGTTTTTCCAGCCCGTCACAGAAGTCCTCGACAAGTTGCGGCGTCATCTCGTGGTATCGATGCGACATGGCGTAGCCCCAGAAAGGTATCCAGACAAGAACGCGTGAACGCCCGTCCGGCCCCACCCAGTAAAACGGCTTGTTCTCCCACTGCACCAGAATGTCGCCGATGCGGGCGAAATAATTGGGGGCGACGCTGAAATACCGGATACCGGCATGCGCCATGGCGCTCACAGTGCCCCAGGTATAGCCGGGCACATCACTGATCATTGCCGCCTCGATGGGAACGCCGGTCTGTTCGCCCAACTGCGCCGCCATCCGAAAGAGGCGCAGCAATTCTTCAGGCCGACAGAGGCCGGTCAACTCATTGAGGTACAGGCCGTTGAGCGCAACCTGGCCCGCTTTCACGGCCTCAAAGAATTGCCGTTGCGCGTCCCCGCCCAGCCGCTGCAGGAAGAGGTCCGCGGCCCAGAGCACCTCGACATTCCAAACAAACCGCGCCCCCTCCGGGTAGTCCGCGGTGCGCCGCGCGATTTCCATGCCCGAAAGCAGATTCTGCACCTGCTTGTCTTCGATAGCCGTTTGAATCTCCGTGTAGCCGATATCCGTGTGCGAATGGGGCAGCACATACACGGTCAACGGCCGAACGGGCCGCCGGGTCACCCCGGTTTGCGCCACCCGCTCACCCACAACCTCGAGGGCCATCGCCGCCACGGTCTCCAACGCCACCGCCGGAACGGAGAAGTCCAGTTCCTGCGTACCGAATTCGAGCCGCAGCGGATGGGGCGCCGCGCCGTCAAGATGCAGCACGGCGTCCACCGCTTCGGCGTAGGGATGCGTAACCGTCACGCGCAGATGCTGCACAGGACCGACGGCTTCTTTAGCGAGTATGGGAAACTGCTTGACCGTTATCGTATCGCGCGTGGGCGCGGCTTCAGGCGGTTCAGAAGTGAAAAAAGCGATCTCGGCACCGCCGACCGTGCCATACTGCTGCGGTCCGAGTCCCGTCACCTTCCATTGCACCCGCTGCGCCGTTACAGGCGACGGCAGGACAAAAACGGTGTGCGCGGCCGGGCGGCCCGTATGCGTAACCGCCGATGACGATAAGACCGTTCCCTGGTCATCCATGAAGATCAGTTCCGAATCCGTAACCGTGGCCGGATCGTTCCGATCGATATGTCTGAAGGCGGCCACACGCACCGGCGCCGCAAACCGGAACGCGACAAAGGTCCCGACCCCCGCACTGTCGGCGGCGTACTCGGTCTCCCTGTCGCCGTCGATCAGATGGCTCGCGTTATGGTTGCCGCCGGGATAAGCCGTGGTGCTTGAATCAATCGTCATATCGGTAAGGGGCGTAAGGGGCGTGAATTGCGCCGCCGGCGCCGAAACGCCGGCAAGCAACATAACCAGGGTCAGTCCAGTCAAATAACGATACATGCGGTAATTCATAACCTGTCTCCTGTGCATTCCCGATCATCAGTGGCGGTCGGGCAGCCAGTCGCGACGGCAAGGATTAAACATAACATAATACGTGCTGAGATCATGGGCGGTCTCCTTGTTGGCAGTGTATTTTGCCCTACCCTTATTAACGAAACAACGTTGAATCGACAAATAGATCACCGTGCTCGTCATTGCGACTCGTTACTCGCATACTTTCAGTAAGATAGGAAATCTATTGTTTGCCCTTAAACGATTGGGATTAAGCCCGATACCGATACCGATACCGATAACGATAGCGAATTTTCTGGTCGGAATCGGAATTCGGAATCGGGATCGAACACGCAGGTTCGCATTTCTGTTCATAATAAACCCCGACGCGTCGGGGTGGTTTGCTCGCAATGACGATACTTGTATACTCTGGGTTGTACAATACTCCTTTATTGGAAGTTTCAGCTTGGGAGACATTGTAACCGTCTTTCAGGTCCCCAGACAAAACCCATACGCTACCGTTCCACGTAACACAGCCTCCAACGCGTGCACTGCTCGCAACCCCAAAAAAACACGCCGTGTAGGTTGTTCACACGTTAGGGTGCGCGCCAACACAACGAGCTTGCACGCCATAGCACGCTAAAAGCGTGAACAACGTTCCCGGAATTCCGCGCCTCCAGTACAACCCACCCCAACCGATCACGCTATACAATTTGGTCCTTACCATGTACGCCACCAAGCACCTGCGCAGCGACGCCATTTTCGAAGTGTCCCATCAGAATGACTCCTGCACGGAAAAGAAACTCGCGCTCATGCTCATCTCGGGAAAGGGGAAACTACACGGCCCTTTCTTCGTGTTGCCTGACAGTACATTGGGCGGATTCCCATACACAACGGTTTCCGCGCTCTTTGTGTTGCCTTTGGCTGTCCGGAGTTTGGCGACACCACGTTGTCTTTCGGCGCATTACCTGATAAAATGGAGCAAAGGATACAGTTATGAAACAATATCGGTTTACAATAGTTTACGAACAGGATGAAGACGGTCGTATTATTTTTCTCTTTCCGGCACTGCAGGGCTGCTATGCTGAGGGCGAGACGGAGGAAGAAGCGCGCGCCAATATTCGGGAGGCCATTGAAGCGCATATAGAATCACGAATTGCCCATGGCGACCCTATTTATACCGAAATCCATAGCGAAGCCATTTCCCTCGCTCTATGAGTCCTCACCTACCCCATCTAACATCGCGCGAGGTGGTCCGGCTTGTGGAATCGCAAGGATTTTCTTTTGACCGTTAGAAGGGAAGCCATGCCGTGTATCGCCATCCAGATGGCCGCCGTGTCACAATTCCCATGCATGCGTCCCGCACTGTAGGCATAGGTCTTCTCCTTCAAATCCTTCGCGATGCAGACATGAATCCAGATGAACTTCGGAAGTGACCGTATTCCGGCTTTGTTACATTCGCTGCTGCCCTCTTTGTTATGGCATCCCGTTGGGAGGGGTAACGCCCAAAATCGCTCTTCGTTTTCATAACGTGTAATAACATAATTGCCTCCCGTTTCCAAACCCTCTTGTCCTCTCGTCCTCTCGTTCCCAAATGGAATTTGGGAACGAGTTGCCATGAGCCTATGGCTCACCCGGAAACCACGGAAATGTCATAGGCATTTTCGAAGCAGAAAACTTTTCTCCCAACACAAGAACCCTTCCAATGCACCCGGCCCAAGA
>JAKQQT010000627.1 GCA_029564025.1 Armatimonadota bacterium
ATCACCAACACGCTCCGGATCAGAAAGAAGACATCGACTCCGGCCCTGCGCGAGCGCTTCGACCGCCGCCCCTCACTCGCGTTACGCCTCCTCATGAACCCGTTCTGTGCCCGTCTCGACCCCTAAAAGAAAAAGCCGTGAAGTCAGGCGCAGGTTCGCCCGTTTCACCGTTGCGTCGGCGCCAGGCGAAACCCCACCGTCCCATAAGCGTTCGCGAAGTAGTTGAAACTCCGAGCGGCAGAACGGCACCCGACCGCAGACGAGGAATAATCTCCTCCACGCCGTATGAAGTCGCCTTACCCATCCGACCCTCCGATGTTCTCCGTGCAGGCGCACCCGCTTCCGCACGTCAGACCGGCTTTCCCTCTCAGACCTGAAGACGGCCCCAACATACGTCTTTCGGCACCCGCCGTCGACGCCGGGTCTCAAAAAACGGCCGCCGCAATCGTCCCGGCGCGTCGCTTTCACCCCGCACATACACTTGAACGTTGAATGTTGTGAGTTGAACGTTGACTGGTCGAACGCAGAGGCGGCCGCGTCGGGTGCCGACTTCGCCGCGGCGGGGTCGTCAGCGACTTGCCTGAAGAGGGCGAACGCGCCCTTCTCGTCGCGTGTTTTCAGGCGGCAGAGCCCGGCTTTGACGTACGCGCCGGCGGCGGCTGCCGTCCCCGGCGCACGCGCGGCGCAGGCCAGAAACGCCGCCTCGGCATCCGTCCACTGCTGCCGGCTGTACAGCGACTCCGCGCGCGCCGGCGCGGTGTCCGCCGGGACGCCGGAGGCGCCCGCCGCCACGAGTGCGGCCAGCAGCGTCAGGATGCGGGTCAGTGCGGTGAATCCCGCGCCCTGCATGAGATATAATCGGCATGACCGGTTAGCGGGTTCTGTCATTTCCATATTCCGTCATTCACTAAAAGGCGTCTTCGCTGTTATTCGTGTTTGCTGGCGGCATGATGAGGGGCGCAAAGTCAAGCAGGAATATTGTCATTCCGAACATTCATCTCTCAGTGCTTAACGTCAAACTTTGAATGTCCAAGTTGCCGGCGGTATCGAACTAAGCCCGCCGCGCGGCTGTGCCATTAATCCGGTATGAAACCGAAGGGATTGGTGTATAACGGGTTTTTGATCGGCGCGTTCTTGGTTTATAAGAAAGAAGGTGGATGGACGGCTTGTTGCGGCATTGACGCGACAGGTGAATGTTGATACTGTAATTACGTGTTTGAAATGGGAGGTTCTGATGCAAACGGTTGAAGTGAAAATCGCCCGGATCGGAAACTCGCGCGGCGTGAGGATCCCCGCCGATGTGCTGCGTCGTTACGCCTTCACGGATACGGCCATTATGGTTGAAAGTGTGGACGGTGTGCTGTTACGGCCAAAGCGGCAGGTGGACGAGAAAATGTCGTGGGCCGATACCGCGAAGGCTATGGCTGCCGACGCTGAAGATTGGTCGGACTGGGATGCGCTAAACGCGGACGGTCTTGATGCAATTCCGTGGGAGCCTGTGGAGGTTGCAGAGAAGAGATCCGGTTACGGTAAGGTGCGGCAAACAGCCTCTCGGAAACGGCCATGAAGCGGTATGACATCCTCTGGGCTGAAATGGATCCTGTACGTGGGGCAGAGATTGCCAAAACCCGTCCTGTTGTGGTTGTGAGTCTGGATGTCCTAAATGAGGTGCTGACAACTGTGACGGTCTGTCCGTTGACCAGTCAGATACATCCGGGATGGCGGTCGCGCATTCAAATCCGTTGCGCTGGAAAGTCGGCAGAAATCGCGGTCGACCAAATCCGAGCCATCAGCAAACAACGGCTCGGGCGCAAATTAGGGTCGTTGGCAGAGTCCGATGCTGCGGCCCTGCGCCGTCTTATCACGGAAATGTACGGCGAATGAAGTCCCGCTAACAATGACTCATGCTCCGATGAAGTGGCCATGCTTGCTTATCGAAAAACAAGGGTAGGGTGGATCGGCGTCGAGGTGAAAGACGGCGCGGTCACGCAGGTGTTTTTTGCCGAGGCGGAGGAAGAGGATTCTGCCCCGGCTGAGGGGGCGGAGCGGGCGCTGCTGGATGAGGCGTTCCGTCAGTTGGCTGCATATCTGGAGGGCAGGCTGACGGT
>JAKQQT010000662.1 GCA_029564025.1 Armatimonadota bacterium
CCCCCGTCGGTCGGCGCCTGATGCATCACCATCATATACGGCATCGAGAATCCCCACAGGTTGTCGTACTTCTGTAGAACCACCTTCAGGATTCGGGCAAAGTCCCATCGCTCCGTCTTTGTGAATTCCGTGATGGTTGTCAGATGGCGGCGCGGCATGAGGTGGACCTCATACGGATATCGAGCGTAGAACGGTATGAGGGCAACCCAGTTCGCGTTGGAGGCCACGATACGCCGGCCGTCTCGCAGTTCCTCGTCCAGGATATCGTCCCACAATCGACGCCCGGTGCATTCCCGGTATCGCCTTGCCGCGTCGATTTCGGTCTTGGCCACGGGGGGCACGAACGGATAGGCATATATCTGACCGTGCGGGTGGTCGATGGTCACGCCGATGACCTTGCCCTTGTTCTCGAAGATGAAAACGTAGTCCACAAAAGGGCGGGATGCCAGGTCGGCAAAGCGGTCTTGCCACACGCGGACCAGGCGTTCGATGCGATGAAGAGGTTGAACCGTCAGCGTTTCGTTGTGTTGCTGTGTGTACAGCACGACCTCGCAGACTCCTTCGCCCGGTCCGACCGGGTAGAGTTCGGTTCCTTCCACGTCGGGAACGGGTGCCGGGTACCTCAGCGACGGAAACTTGTTCTCCAGCACGGCGATATCGTATTCCGGCGCGGGGATGTCCGTCTCATACTCCTTCGCGGCGCCCGGCGCGGTTGGGCACAACGGGCAGTAGTCGGCGGGCGGCAGGAAGGTTCGGTCCTGGCGGTGGGTGGCGGTCAGCACCCATTGTTCCAGGGTGGGATTCCATCGGCGCTCACTCATTCCCTGGTCTCCTCCGCCGATTCTGCTTCCGTCTCGTCGTCAAACGTGTAGAAGTACACGATCCTTCCGTCTTCCTTTGTCACTTCCTGTTTTTCCATATTTCCCCCGTGATGATTCGGAAAAGGGGCGGCGTATGGGCCGCCCCTCTCATTATGGTCTTGACGGCCGGTGGGTTACTTTTTCGGTTCCGTGATTCCCGGCCACTTGTCCGTCCGGAACGGGGACGCCGGCAGGCCTTCCTCGTTGTACAGGTTGCAGACCGG
>JAKQQT010000672.1 GCA_029564025.1 Armatimonadota bacterium
CGATGACCCGGCTTGTCCAACCGCTGGATGCCTTCAGACGCGCCCAATGGGTTGTCTGAAGGATGTCTCCGTACGGATGCTCGGACACGAAATCGTTCCAGAGATCATACCGGTCGTTTGACAATACCTGAGTTTTCAGAGGGGCCAGCCGGTTCATGCTTCGTCGCCTTGCGGTAAGAGAGCGGTCTTCAGCAATGTTGAACCACGCCTGGCGGAGTTTTCAACACGTACCGGTGACGTGAAACCTTGCAGGATCGTTCGAACGTCTAACAGGTTGGTGTCTTGATGCCGCCGGTTGCCTCTCCACTGCAAATATCGCCGCCTGTAACCAATATTTTACTCATGTACCCTTGCGTCCACCGCAAAACCTTATAATCAGGAACCGCATACGCTATAATGAGATACGAGGAAGATGTAAGGTTGCGTCGGCCTGTTCGCACGTCGGTGCGGCAGGCGCGTAGCAACGCACTTATGTGCAAGTATTGATAATCCGGTCAGCGTTCCTGCAGCGCGGAATCCCACGTGGGGCGTCTGGTGAGTACATCGCCCGATCCTGTATCAAACCTTTCCAGGGCGCGGAGGGTTTTACCGGGAATGATGTTTCACCGGGAAGTTCACACCGCAAAGGAACGGATGACATTACCATCTGCTTCGGAAAACCCGGGCACCGGGAATTCCATACTGCTTACCGAGTACGGTCCGGCGGTGATCAGGAGATCCGCGGAAGGGGCCGTCTGTCGATCGAAAGGACCTAAGAAGATGAGCTTGTCGCGATGGGTCACGACCTTACTGCTGAGCAGTTCGGTTGCATGCGGCGCCCTGGCTGGGGGATTCGGCTTCAGCATAGCCGGCGCCGACATCACCAACAACGACCTCAACAACAATGGCATCGCCGACGTCGGTGAATCATTCACCATGACCGGGGCCCCGTTCAGCCATTATCGCTCCACCGCCGGCGCGCCGGCTATCACACAGGACGACCTGGACCGCTACAGCGCCGATATCTCCGGCACCGTGGTGGCCGTGGTTGGTCAGTCCGTGCACTATGTCGGGACCTTTAAGATCAACTACAAGGGTCCCGTGGTTTCCAGCCCCGTTGAATCCGGAACGCTGGATATCTGGGCGGATTATCAATGGAACAAGATCGCCATGTTGCGCGGTTTGTTCCTCGCAACCCCCGGCTCCGAACCCGGCGCTGTCGCTCCGTTCGACACCACCGATTTCTCCCCCTACAACTCCGGTCGGTTCTTCGGTGTTTACGCGCCGTTACCCGGAGGCAAGACGGGCCGCATTGGTTGTAATATGAACGCCGGTTCCGTCGGCATCGCCGCCGCTCTCGACAACGGCGTGATGGACAACGACGACAAGAACGGCAACGGCGTCGCCGATCCCGGCGAAACCTTCAAACTGGTCGCAAAGGCCGCTTCCTACACATCGCTCGGCGGTCCTGATATCACCCAGAACGACCTGGACCGCTACACCGTTGAATTGAACGGCACCTGCTCCACCGTGGTCGGCCGCAAGGCGACCTACGGCGGCCTGTTCAAGGTCATCTACACAGGTCCGGCCTATCCGGCGGGGCATCAGGTGGAATCCGGAACGTTTACGATGACCGCCGATTACGCACTCGGCACCCCCGGCGCCGCCCGCCTGATGGGCGAGTTCGCCGCCACGCCCGGCGCGGAATCGACCGACATCAACTTCAAGAATACCGACTTTGCCATCTTCAACCCTGGCGTGTTCTTCGGCACCTATCAGCCGATCGGCAACGGCGCCAAGGGTAGTGTCAGCGGCTCCATCGTGGGCGGCGTCCTCGGCTTCAGCGCTAGCGTAGCCGAAGCCGCTGTGGCCAATGCGGATACGAACAGCAACGACCGTGTGGACGTTGGTGAAACCTTCTCCGCCACAGGACCGCTGTCCGCCTATATGGCAGTCGGCGCACCCCTGCTGATGGACAACGACCTGAACCGCTACTCGCTGTCGCTGACGGGCACCGCGACCTCGGTGGCCGGCACCAAGGTTCACTACGACGGAACCTTCACCCTGACCTACACGGGTCCGGACCTGGTCGCCGTGGTTGAAACCGGCACTGTTTCGGCGGATGCCGAGTACGCCGCCGACGGCACAGCCGCCCTCACCGGCACGCTGATTGCCAAGGCCGGCGCGGAATTCACGGCGCCTCCGTTTGACGTCACCGACTGGGCTCCGTTCAACGGCGCCGAGTTCAAGGCTTTCTACGCGCAGAACCCGGCCGATCACAGCAAGGGAACCCTGCGGTTCTTCTGGCAGGGCGGCACATTGGTTCGCACGCTCGTTTCCCGCAAGGTCGGATCGGCCATTGAGGGTTCACCGGCGGCCGCCACACTGATCAACACGGGATCCGATCCGGCTTTGGACGACGCGCGCCGCGTGCTTGTCACCTCCGGTTCCACCCTGTTCGTTATAGATCCGGCGACCGGTCTTGACTCCAAGGGATTCAAGGGCGGCTTCGCTCTCGACGGACAGGCGACCTCCCGCCCGGCGGTTCTGAAGGACAAGGCGTATGTTGGCACCGAAAAGGGTACCGTTTACGCACTCGACCTGCGAACCGGCTCGGTCGTGAGCACCGGCAAGCCGATTGGCGCTGGCGCCAAGATCGCCGCCATCGCTCCGGTTGACAAACTCCTGACCGGTGACGTGAAGGACCAGTTGATCATCGTTGCCAACACCCCGACCTCGTCCGTGGTGACCAAGGTCGCCGCTGACAACGTGGCCGCTCCTCTGACACCGACCGTGGACCTGGACATCACGCCGTCGACCTCGTCGCCGGTGGTTGCCGACACGGGCAAGGTGTTTGTTGGAACCGACACAGCCCTTTACATGCTGAACTACGCCACCCTGGCCCCGACGGGAATCGTGATGGAAAAGACCGCCACATCCCCGCTGGCCGTCGGCACCAACGTGTTTGTTGGAACCGGCACCGGTCAGAAGCTCGTTCAGATCAACTCGTCGAAGGGTACGGTCATCGGCTTCTACGACCTGACCAGCCCGCTGTCGCAGTCGGCTTTCTACGAGAATGCCAAGTCGAAGCTGATCATCGCCGGTGTGAATGACGGACGTGTCTTCACGTTCAAGTCTGACGGCACACCGACCGGCCTGGCCATCGCCGGCCTGTTCAACAACGAGCAGACGGGCGGTAGCGTCAACGCTCCGGTTCTGTCCAACGGTATCCTTTACCGCGGCACGATGAAGAAGCAGATTGTTTCGGCCGGTTCGCTGAAGGAAGTGAACCTGAACTGCGACAACCAGGAAATCGTGAACCTGGTATCGGTTCCGACCGGCGCCATCGTGGCGACCGGCCAGAATCCGGCCAAGGACTGGGTGTCGGCCGTCAACGCGGAAGGCATCATCCACTTCATCGCGACACGGTAATCCGAACCGCGAGGAAGATCGATTGAACGGGAGGCCCGCGGCTTATGTCGCGGGCCTCTCTCTCAGATAGATTCCGGAAGAGGAAGCGCCATGGAAACATTTAGCGGCCTCGGCATGGGCCTTCACAACATTTCGCGCCTGTCCAGGGCGAAAACGCGCAGTATCAGCGCGGAGAACTTTACCGGTGAGAAGGGAAAAGCCGGTATGGCCGTTGAGGGGACCGGCGCCCGGTGCGCCCGTGACCTCGGTCAGGGTTGGAAGGTCT
Source organism: Armatimonadota bacterium (assembly GCA_029564025.1). Lineage (GTDB taxonomy): Bacteria > Armatimonadota > DTGP01 > JAKQQT01 > JAKQQT01 > JAKQQT01. Next base: position 3,677 of record JAKQQT010000672.1, read on the forward strand.
CCCCCAGCATCGATATTCCCGCCGGAGCGACCATCACCATTGCTGACATCAAGGGTCCCGGCGCCATTCAGCACTTCTGGAACACCGTTGCCCCTCAGTGGTGGCGCGGACTGGTGCTGAGGTGTTACTGGGACGGCGAAGGCACACCGAGCATCGAAGCCCCGCTGGGAGACTTCTTCTGTAACGGTTGGTGCCGGCGTTGCAACGTGAACAGCCTGCCCATCGTTGTGAATCCGGCAGGCGGCTTCAATTCCTACTGGGAAATGCCGTTCCGCAAGGCCGCGCTTGTCACCATCGAGAACACCGAGACAGAGGACTGTCCCGGATATTACTACCAGATTGACTACACACTGACCGACGTGCCCGAGGACGCGGCTTATCTGCATGCGCAGTGGAGGCGAAGTCACCCACTGGAGTACAAGACGCCGCACACGATTCTGGACGGCGTTAAGGGGTGGGGGCACTATGTGGGCACCTACCTTGCCTGGGGCGTCAACAACACCGGTTGGTGGGGCGAGGGCGAGATCAAGTTTTACCTGGACGGCGACGGCGAGTTTCCCACCATCTGCGGCACCGGAACCGAGGATTACTTCGGCGGCGCCTGGAACTTCGAGTTCCCGCAAGGCGAATACGGCGTGTTCAGTACTCCGTTTATGGGCCTTCCGCAGGTGATCAAGCCGGACGGATTGTATGATTCGCAACAGCGTTTCGGCCTGTACCGCTGGCACGTGATGGACCCGATCCGCTTCGAGCAGGACCTGAAGGTCACTATCCAGGCGCTCGGTTGGCGGCAGGGCGGACGGTATCTGCCGTTGCAGGACGACATCTCGAGCACGGCATACTGGTACCAGACCGAGCCGCACGCCGCGTTCCCGACACTGCCGGACTACGACTACCGTGAGATTCTGTCAAGACCGTAACAGAGGGCGAGTCCCGGAGACGAAATGAACCGGACAATTAGCATTGGTAAAGTCGAAGTCGGAGGCCCCGGGCTTCTGTTGATCGCGGGGCCGTGCGTTTCCGAAAGCAGAGACCTGTGCCTGCGCATCGCGGAAACCGCAAAGGCGGCGTGCGAGCGCCTTGGCATCGGCTACGTGTTCAAGGCCTCGTTCGACAAGGCGAACCGCACATCCGCGACCTCGCCTCGCGGACCGGGATTGGACGAGGGGTTGGCGATTCTGCAGTCGGTTAAGGATGCGCTGGACGTGCCCGTGCTGACTGACGTGCATGAATCCTGCCAGGCCGCCACAGCCGCCGGGGTGTGCGATGCTCTGCAGATTCCGGCGTTCCTCTGCCGGCAGACCGACCTTTTGCTCTCCTGCGCCGCCACGGGGAAACCGGTGAATGTGAAGAAAGGCCAGTTCCTCAGCCCGTGGGATATGAAGAACGCCGTGGAGAAACTGGAAGGCGCCGGAGCGAGCGGTATTCTGTTGACCGAGCGCGGCACGACCTTCGGCTACAACAACCTGGTGGTGGATTACCGCGGACTGCCGGTGATGAGAGGCTTCGGCTGGCCGGTTGTGTTTGATGCCACGCACAGCGCCCAGTTGCCGGGCGGCGCCGGTTCGGCCAGTGGGGGAATGCGCGAGCACATTCCGGCGTTGATCCGGGCGGCGGTGGCGGTGGGTGTGGACGGCCTGTTCATGGAAACGCACCCGGATCCGCCGAATGCCTGGTCCGACGCCGCCACCCAGTGGCCGCTGGACCGGTTGGACGCTGTTCTGGAAACCGCGTTACGGATACGGGAGGCCGCCCGTGTCTGACGACAGGTCTTATCTCGAACACGCGCGTTCCTATCTGATTCAGGAAGCAGACTCGATTCGCGAAATGGCCGACCGCCTGGGCGAGTCCTTCGATCGGGCAGTCAACATTCTGAACGCCACCGAAGGCAAGGTCATCGTGACGGGTATGGGAAAGGCCGGCGCGGTAGGACGCAAGATCGCGGCAACCCTTTCCAGCACCGGCACGCCCAGCGTTTTTCTCCATCCCGCCGAAGCCGTTCACGGAGACATCGGTGTGCTGGGTTCGCAGGATGCCGTACTGGCTCTCTCCAACAGCGGAGAAACGGAGGAGATTCTGCGGATACTGCCGGCTTTCGCTCGGGTGGGGGCGCCGCTGATCGCTCTGACCGGTGCCGTCGGTTCCACGCTTGCCCAGCGCAGTGACGTTGTACTAAACACCTCCGCCGTGGAAGCCTGCCCGCACAACCTGGCGCCGACGTCCACCACAACCTGCATGCTGGCGCTGGGTGACGCGCTGGCATTGTGTGTGATGGAAGCGCGGGGATTCACTCCCGAGGATTATGCGGTATTGCATCCGGCGGGCTCGCTCGGTCGGCGGCTGTTGCTGAGGGTTGCCGACGTGATGCGCACCGGAGAGGCCGTTGCCGTTGTGTCGCAGGACACCAAGGTGCTGAATGCGATGTTCGCCATCACCAGGGCGAACGCCGGCGCCGCCTGTGTTGTGGATGACGAAGGGCGTTTGTGCGGACTGATTACGGACGGCGACATCAGGCGCCGTATCCTGAGCGACGAATCCGCCCTGCAACGCCAGGTTTCCGAGGTGATGTCGCCCCGCCCGCTGACCATCGGGCCGGACGAACTTGCCGCCGAAGGTCTGCACCTCTTCGACACGCGGACCACAACTGTCGACGGCAAGCCCCGCCGGGTGGGGGATATGCCGGTCGTCGACGACGAAGGCCGGCCGATCGGCATGCTGATGCTGAAGGATCTTCTGCAGACCGGGATCGTCTAGCGGATTACAGGTCCTTGGCCATGATGGCGAAGCGCCGCCATTCACGGAATCCCGCTTCGGCGTACAGTTTCGCCGTCCGGTCGTCGGTCCAAAGGAAGTAAGCTCTCGGTTTTCCGGCGGACCTCATCCGCTCCAGGCAGTCGAACATCAGCCAGGCGCCGATGCCCCGGCCGCGCACCGATTCCGAGGTTCCGAACGGGCCAAACCGCTCTCCGTTCCAGTGGCAGAATCCCACGATGCTGTGGGTGGCGTTGTCCCAGGCGAACAGCAGTCGGTCCGGTTTGGACACCCCGGCATGGATATCCAGTGCCGCCTCGCGTACCCATCTTTGCCAGTCGCCCGGAAACTCCGCGAACATGAAATCGTGGATGAACGGTACGAGGTCCTGGCTGTAGGTTCTTATTTCGACGCTGTCGGGCCCCTTCTTCAGGTCCGCCACCTTCTGCCGCGCCCATTCCGGCCACTTCAATTGCCGCAGGTCGGCTTCCATGGCGAGCGGACGGTTGACTTCGCGGTAGCCGCGCGCCAGCAGAAACCGAAGGGCCGGTTCGTAGCGCTCTATGTCGATACCGGGCCAGAAGTAGTTGGGAGCATAGGGTGAAATCAGGACTTTCCTGGCGCCTTCCACGCGCAGATATGCTTCGGCGTGGTCGAATAGCATATTGCCGTAACCGCGACGCTGGACGCGCGGATCCACACCGAAGAGGGTAATATAGCCCCGGTCCGAATCCATTGGCGTGTTCTCAAGCGGAACCTTGCGGTGGATAGCCACGCAGAATCCCCTCACGCCGCCGCCCGATGATTTATGATCGGCGTCTCCGTGCTCGCGAAGGACGAACATGCCGTCCGGTTCCCAGTTCGCGTCCCACAGGATTTTGTCCGCCAGCACGCGTCCGTCGAGATCTTCCGCTGGAAGGGTGTTCTTCACCGCCATCACAAATGAACTGAACGGACTGGCTCCGGACCACGGCCAGACGGAATAGGTTTTCTCGCTTTCACTCATTTTGTCTTCCTCGCAACCGGTACCTTCCCTGTGCTGGATCCGGCCAGAATGGTGCAGATTCTGTCCTGGACGGCATTAATGTCGGACGTAGTGCCTGTGTAATGGTTCATCATCAGGCAGAACACAAGAGGTTCACCGTCTTTGGTCGTCACATAACCGGACAGCGTGCGTGCGCGCCCGATGTAGCCGGTTTTGGCTTTGACGTTGCCTTCGGCGGGAGTGCCTTTCATGCGGCTTCGAATGGAACCGGCCACGCCGGCTACCGGAAGGCTGTTCACAAACAGGTCCTTGTTCGGAATCTTCCAGGCGTGTCGAAGATTTTTGACCTGCGCGCGCGGTGTCAACATATTCATACGCGCCAGACCGGATCCGTCCACGATGCTCCATTCGGCGTCCGGCACGCCTATCCGGCGGAGGTATTCGCGTTCAACCTCGGCGCCCGCATCGGCCGTGCCTTTTCCCTTTTTCACAACGCCCAGCGTCTTCAGCAGACTCTCCGCAATCAGGTTGTCGCTCGGCTTGTTCAGAAGGTCCAGAATCTTTCCCAGTTTCGGCGATTCGTGCTCAGCCACCTTGGTAAGGTTGGGGGGTGTGACTCCCTGGCGGGCCGATCCGTCCACGATTATTCCTTCGTCGCGCAGAAACTGACGGAACAGATAAGCGACGTGCAGTGATGGTTCGCGGACGCTTACCGCTTCGTCCAGACCCGCGCTTCCTGCCCGTATATTGCCGTAAACAACAATGGTGTTGCTACCCAAGGGACGATCGATGACGGCTGTGTCCTTGTCTCCGGCGGCAACGGTCACGGCGGAGTTGCTGACGGTGACATAGCCGCAATCCGGTTCCAGCGTCACCTTGGCCGATTCCCCAACCGCGCCAGGTTTCACCAGAACGCGCACGCATCCTCGGTCGACGGTCAATCCGTCAATTTCCGCCGCGTAGTAGGCCGCGAGGTAATCCCAGGACCACGAGGAACCGAGCCGTGTATCGTCGAATACCGAACCGTCCCCGATGACGTCCCCGGTGATCCGTGTGATACCGGCGGCCTTGACGGCTTTCGCAAGTTTTCGGAGGTCGGCGTTTTCCATCGTGGAATCGCCGGTTCCTTTCAGGTACAAGTCCCCGTTCAACGTTCCATCCACGACCTCGCCCTTGCGCAACACCGGTGTTGTGTAGTGGAAGTCGGCCGGCAATACATCGGCGCAAACGGCCGACACGAGCAACTTCATATTGCTGGCCGGAATCAGAAGGACGTCTTCATTGCGGGCGAAGATGGTTCGGCCGTCGCGCAGGCTCTGGATACAGACACCCGTCCACCCGTGTCGCATGGAGGGGTGGTCCAATTCGCGCGTCACGGCATCGCGGATGGCTTTGTCGTCGGCGCTTGCGGAGAGGGCGAAACACAGGAGGAGGAAGACCGTCAGGGACGCTCGCAGGACACGTTTGTGCATTGTTCACCTCGCGGGAAATGGTTGCAGTCATGCTAACACTCCGTGAGGCAGAGAGGGAAATCAAACGGGATGTCAGCGGTGGGAACGCAGGGCCATACCGGGTACCTGGCGCATCGGCGCGGCGTTGTGCCGGCTTGCATCGATGACGGCGCGGTTCAGGGAGAGCACGTCCAGCAGGTCGATAAAGCCGTCGCCGTTCATATCGCCGGCTTCCAGAGCCTGTCCTTCAGCGAAAGCCATACCGCCGGCAATGGCTATGGCCATCTCGGAATCCCGGTAATCGAGCAGACCGTCACCGTTTACGTCGCCGCGAACGTGTCTGGGCGCCGAGTCGGCAAACCCCGCGAACAGGACGTCATCACTGACGGAGACCCCGCTACCCCCGATATTGGTAGCGTGCTGAGGACCGGTGGGATCGCCCCACCACGTGCCGGCGGCGTCGATAGGCGTGAGGTTTTCGTTGTAAATGCCGAACACGCCGTTGGTGATGCTGTTGCGGCGCGCGCCTGATCCCAGCACAACACTGCCTTTGACCACGTGGATTGCCGCGTCAATTGGTTGGGAACCGCCGTTGTTCGAGAAACGGGACGAGTACGCGTAGAGAGATCCACCGGTAACGTGTACACCGCTGGACAGCGAATCCGTAATCAAACAACCGTCCAGCACCAGACGACCTCCAGAGAGGCGAAGCATGCCGGAGTTTTCATTGTAGGCGACGGCGCCGCCGCCGCGAACCACGCACGAGTAAAGCTCGGCCTGACCGGAATCCGTAACGAGAATAGTCTTCCAGGGCGCGGATTCCGGAATCTTGTCGATGTGAACGGGATCCGAGGGTTTTCCGTAAACCACCAGGCGTCCGCTGACGGTAATGGTCGTCTGGCGGGAAACCCGGATGATCACGCCATTGCCGACTGTCAGCGTCCTTCCGGACGGGACGACAATATCGGAGACGACGTCAATCGGGTTGTCCGCCGATGTCCAGAAACCCTGGACGTTTCCGGATACGATGCGTCCCAACGCCGGTGAGCAGGCGAGGAACAACATCGCCCCTTTGGCGACCCAACGCCGGCGCGCGGTTGTGGAATCAACAAGATGCATCGCCACTGTTAGCCCGAAACGGCATGACGGCCAAAATCCTGACCGGAGCGGGTTGAGCCGTCAGAGCGGCCCAACCCTGCCCGAATCCAAAATCAATGATAACACGTGAAGTGCCGCAAGGGTACCACCAGCGGAAAGCGCCCGGTGGTATCCTGTGTCAGCATGCGGAACTTATGTTTCTGTCGTGCCCAGGTCCTCCAGACCGGTCAATGTGTCCGGTGGCGGCGGCGGCATCGGCCGCTTGGGATATCCACTTTCGGAACCCGAGGCGGGGAGGAACGGTTTCAACAGATCGATGGGCAACGGGAACAGGGTTGTGCTGTTGTTTTCCGTCGCGACTTCGGAAACCGTCTGAAGGTAGCGCAACTGGATCGTGATCGGGTTTTGAGCCATGGTGTCGGCGGCCTGAAGGAGTTTCGCGGCGGCCTGAAACTCGCCTTCGGCGTTGATAATCTTCGCCCGGCGTTCTCGCTCCACCTCGGCCTGACGCGCCATCGCCCGCCGCATGGCCTCCGGCAGAACGACGTCGCGGACTTCGACCATGTTGACCTTAACGCCCCACGGTTCCGTCTGCAGGTCCAGTTGCTTCTGCAACCGGTCGTTGATATCGTCGCGTTTGGCCAGCAGTTCGTCCAATTCGCTCTGGCCGATGGTGCTCCGCAGGTTTGTCTGCGAGATCAGAGCCGTGGCGCGAACGTAGGACTCCACCTTCGTGATGGCCATCGCCGGATCAACCACCTGGAAGTACACCACGGCATCGACAGCCACGGGGACGTTGTCTTTTGTCATCGTGTCCTGCTTCGGAACGTCCATTGTGACGACGCGCAGGTCCACGCGCACCATCCGCTCGATGTACGGTATCAGGATAATCAGTCCGGGACCCCGAACCGATACCAGACGGCCCAGTCGAAAAACGACAGCGCGCTCGTATTCCTGCGTGATGCGCAACATCGGGCCCACGATCAGAACCAGGAAGGCAAGAATCCCGATGAGTGTCCATGGCAAGGTTTCCATGTGAGTTCCTTTCCGCGCCGGCAGACCGGCGAATTCCCTATTTGGGGCTCACGATGAGCGTGAGACCATCGATATCCACAATCGAAACGCGGCGGCCTTTGGCAATCGGAGACTCCGAGACGGCGTTCCAGATGGACCCTTCAAACACCACCCGGCCGGTCTGGTCCGGCTGAAGGTCGGTCTGTGTGATTGCCGTCTGGCCGATCATCGCTTCCCTGCCCATTGTCTTGGGGCGCCTCCACGTGCCGATTGCCAGAGTGGCGATGGTCAGGAAAAACGCGAGCGTGATGATGGTGGCGACGGCGATGAGCCACGGAGATACCGTACCCATCGGACCGTGGATAAGCATCAGCGAACCGACGATGAAAGCCACAACTCCTCCTAGAGACAGTGTGCCGTGCCCCGGCAGAAGGACATCGCCGATGAACAGGGCAACGGCCAGGGCCATCAACAACAGACCAGCCACATTGACAGTGACGATCGCCAGAGCGTAGAAAGCCAGAATCGCCGCGATCCCGCCCGCTATACCCGGAAACACCGCGCCGGGGTGGCTGAGTTCGGCAATCAGGCCGTAGAAGGCGATGAGTATCAGAAGATAGGCGATGTTCGGATTGGCCAGAACCCTCAGCGCCGCGATGCGAAACGGCATCTGCACGCGGGTAATGACGGGATTGGCCAGTTCCATCGGCTTGCCGGCGACCTTCCTGCCGTTCAATTGCGCGAGAAGATCGTTGGTGTCTTTCGCTTGAAGGTCGGCGATTTTGTTTTTTATCGCTTCGGATTCTGTCAGGCTGGCGGCTTCGCGGACGATTTTGTCCGCCCATTCCTTGTTGCGGCCCCGGTGATCGGCCAACGTTCGCGCGCGGGCGGCCGCGTCGTTCCGGATTTTCTTCGACAGGTCGCCGCCGCCGATATCGATGGGAGTCGCCGCGCCGATGTGCGTGGCCGGCGCCATGGCCACATAGTTGGCGGCCAGCGCGATGACCGCTCCTGCCGAAGCCGCCCTCGCTCCGGAAGGGCTGACGTACACACACGTGGGGACACGGGAGGAGAGCAGGGCTTCCACGATGGACTCCATCGCTTCACCCAGGCCGCCCGGCGTGTCCATTTCCAGAATGACAAGCGCCGCCGAGGGGTCTTTCTCCGCCGCCGAAAGTCCAATCTTAACGTATTCAACCAGTGGTGTGTCGATCGCTCCCCGGATGTCCAGCACATACACGGTCTCTGCGGCATTACCGATCGACGTAGCATACAACAAGGTCAACAGCGCCAGGAAATACCGCATCGCGGACACCTCCTTGTCAGGCGTACACGGTCATTACCCCTCATCCATATCTTAGACCGAATCCGCGCGTTCGTCCCGCACATGGATTTCGCCCGTCCAGCGAGCGGAATCGGGGATGGGGAGTCCCAGTTGTGCCACGACACGGTAGACCACGCTGTCCACCAGATCGTCCATCGTCTTCGGCAGTTGGTAGAATGCGGGCATCGCCGGCAGAATCGTCGCTCCCGCCGAAGCGAGCGTGGTCAGATTGCGCAGGTGGATCAGGTTGAGCGGGAACTCGCGCGGCACGACGATCAACTGCTTGTTTTCCTTCAAGGCCACGTCGGCTCCGCGCGCCACGAGGTCCTCGGTAAATCCGGAGGCGATGGCGCCGGCCTTGCTCATGGAGCACGGAACAATCACCATGGCGTCGGCGGCGCCGCTACCGCTGGCGAACGGCGCGTTGAAGTCGGCCGGGTGAAAGAAGAGCAGGTTCTCCGGTTGACGACCGAGCAGGGGAGTGGCGTCGAACCGCTTCATGCTCAGGTCGGTGCCGAGTTCATAATTCAGAACCTGGCACCCGCGCACGCTCATCGTGAAGTAGACGAGAGGCACACGGTCGATCAGGATTTCCAGCAGGCGTCTGGCGTACACGGCTCCGCTGGCGCCCGTTACGGCGACAACAACACTTTGCGGCGCCGTCATACGGTTGCTCCTTCGCCGTTCGCAACGACCGTGTCGCGCAACCAGTTGGTATTGTCACGTTCCGGGTGGTCGGTGTTGTAGTGCAGGCCGCGGCTTTCCAGGCGCGTGGTGGCGCACCGGCAGATCAACGCGGCAACGGCGGCGATGTTGCGGGCCTCGGTCAGCGTCCCGCCCGGTTTCGACCGTTGATAAACGTTCTCGATTTCGGACCGGATGGCGGCAACTTCCCGCGTCGCTGAGGCCAGACCGGCGTCGGTCCGCACGATCGCCACGTGTTGCCACATCACTTCTCGCAGGCGGTTCAGCAGTGGCGAGACATCGTCGGTTTCCTTATCGCCTCCGGGAATGGGCACATCGATGCCGGATGTGTCGATTCGGGCAAGAGATGCGGCGGATTGCACGGCGCGTTCGCTGAACACCACAGCTTCCAACAACGAGTTGCTTGCCAGGCGGTTCGCTCCGTGCACGCCGGTGCACGTTACCTCGCCGCTGGCGTACAGGCGCTCGATGCTGGTGCGTCCGTACAGGTCGGTCACCACGCCGCCGCACGAGTAATGGGCCGCCGGTGTGACCGGTATCCACTGCCGCGCGGGGTCGATTCCGTACTCGCGGCACCGGGACACAATGTGCGGGAAGCGTTCCACCAGTGTCTCCTCGGGGATGTGTGTAACGTCCAGGTATGCGCACTCCTCGCCGCGCTGTTTCACCTCCGCGTCAATGGCGCGGGCAACGATATCACGCGGCGCGAGGCAGGCGAGAGGGTGGTACTTCTCCATGAAGGTGGAGCCGTCCTTCAGGCGCAGGATGCCGCCTTCTCCGCGAACGGCTTCGCTGATCAGGAAGGACTTTGCCTCCGGGTGGTACATGGCCGTCGGGTGAAACTGAATGAACTCCAGGTTCGCCATCGTGGCGCCAGCCCGCCACGCCATGGCCACACCGTCGCCGGTCGCGATCTCCGGATTGGTGGTGTGCGGATACACCTGGCCGACGCCTCCGGTGCACAGGATCGTCGCCGACGCCAGGCAGACTTCTACTTCGCGGCTTTCACGGTCCAGCGCCACGGCTCCCAGGCAGATATTGTCCCTGACAATAAGATCCAGCGCGATGTGGTTCTCGCGGATGGTCACACGGTCGTGCAGCCGGACGGCATTGAGCAGAGCGCGCTCGATCTCGCGGCCGGTCAGGTCCTTGGCATGTACGATGCGGCGCCGCGAGTGTCCGCCTTCTCGGCCCAGGGCCAGTCGCTCGCCGTGCTCGTCGCGGATCATGGTGAACCGGGCGCCGAAGTCGATCAGGTCGCGGATGCGGTCCGGCCCTTCCGTTACGAGGACGCGCACGGCGTCTTCGTGGCACAGACCGGCTCCGGCTTCCAGGGTATCGCGGACGTGAGATTCGAAATCGTCATCGGGATCCACCACGCCGGCGATTCCGCCCTGCGCGTAGTTGGTGTTCGACTCCGACTTCTCTTTCTTGGTGAGGGCCAGAACCGTGCCCCTGTCCGCCGCTTTCAGAGTCGCCCACAAGCCCGCGATGCCCGAACCAATAACCAGAGTGTCAGCCGTATGAACCGTTGTCGTATGCGCCACCCGAGGATCCTCCTGAATTAAGCATCCCAAAAGCCGGTCCACCATTTCAAACGTCCGCGCAAAGAGGGGGCTATACTGACGGCAAGGAGGGTGGAATATGCTCTGGCTTCGCGCGCCCCTGGGACTGTTGCTGGTCGGCGGCCTGGCGGGATTGTTGAGCGGGATTTTCGGCATCGGCGGAGGTTTGATTCTCGTGCCGATTTTCATACACCTGTTGCGGCTGGACGGTCATCACGCCACGGCGACCTCGCTGGCGATTGTTCTTCTTCCGGTGGCCCTCCCGGCGGTGATTCACTTCCACAAGGCCGGACACATCGAATGGTGGATTGTCCCGTGGGTGGCGCTGGGATTTGCGTTGTTCAGTTCGCTGGGCGCGAAGATCAACATCGGCGCGAGCGACGTGGTGTTGCGGCGCGCCTTTGCCGTCTTGCTGGTTTACGCGGCATTCAACATGGCGTTCAAAGCGCCGTCGGCCAAATCCGCGCCGGAGCAGACGCCCGCGGAGGTTGCAGAAACGCGCTGATGCCGCTTACCAGTACGGACCGAACGGAACGTGGTAGACCTGTGTCGGCCAGGTGGTGATGTAGAATCCGGGATGAACCTCGATGCGGCGTCCCCCGAACCGGTCGTCGTAGCCATATCGCCTGTATCGCGGCGTTTCCACCGTTTTGTTCTGGATAATAACGCGCGTTTCCACGCGCACCGGCTGTTCGCGCGGTTCGACACGCCGGGGGCGGTAGAGTTCGTATTCCCGGTCTTCTTCCACAATCCGCCGCTGAACCACTCTGGTTTCAGTTGTGGATGTCCGATCGGGGGAGGCAATCGCGGCGGGCGCGCGTTTGGTGAGGTACACGGTGCCTTCATCGATACGGTAATCGGCGCCGGCCAAGCCGGCCACGAAGTCCAGGGCTTTGGCAATCGGCATCTTTTCAAAGTGGGCTGTAATCGATCCGGTGATTTCGGCCGGCATCACGAGGTTCAGGTGTCCGGCCTTGGTGATGTCGAACAACACGTCCCGAATTTTGCTGTCGCGGTAATCTCCGGAAAAAGTGCCCGATGGCGAAGGGCGACTGCCGTCCTTCACTTTGGCGGGCGCCGCGGGCGGTTGAGCCTTCACGGTCGCTGTAACAGCCGCGCTGGTACCGCTGGACACCACGCACAGAACAACCAGAAGCGCCAGTGTCGTTTTCATCACTCGTCCTCCTGAACAGGAACACGCCGAACGGGTGCGGCTTCGGTAAAGCCGTTCCCATCGATATGGTACCAGAAAGCGCCGGATTTGACTATGCCCGAAAAATACCAACTCCCCAGCCGTTTCGGTGTGCACGCTCCTATGGCGGGCGGCCTGATGAAGTCCCTTCAGTGGGCCGTGGACGCCGGGTGCAATGCCCTGCAGTTGTTTTCCGGCAATCCCTCCGCCTGGGTCGGCGTTCCTTGGAAACAGGACCTGTGCGATCAGTTCGACGCGGAACGCCGCGCGCGCGACATCACTCCGTGCGTCCTTCATACCCCTTACCTCATCAACCTGGCATCCCCCGACGATGGAATCTGGACGAAATCCCGGAAAATGCTGGAAGACGCAATCAACCAGGCGCGCAGGTCAGGCTCGGAGTATGTGAACAGCCATATCGGCAGTCACATGGGCAACGGGATGGAGGCCGGCATCGCTCGGGTGATCGAGGCTCTAAGGGCGGTGCTGGAAGCGGACGATTCCGATGTGGTGGTTCTGCTGGAGACGACAAATGGTTCAGGACGACTGGTCGGTTCCCGCTTCGAGGAACTGGCGGAGATACTGAACGCCCTGCCGCATCTGTCGCACCGTATGGGCGTCTGCATCGACACGGCGCACATCTGGGCAACCGGCTACGATATCTCCACCGCGAAGGCCACCCGCGCGATGCTGAAGGAGTTTGACAACCTCGTGGGACTGGACCGGTTGAAGTGCATCCATGCGAACGACAACCGGCGCGCGCTGGGCGGGCATTCCGACGTCCACGAGGACATCGGCGAGGGCACGATCGGCCCGGCGGCGTTCAAGGTTCTGGTGAACGACGCCCGCCTCGCGCACGTGCCGTTCATTCTCGAAACACCGAAGAAAAACCCCGCGGACGACCGCCGCAACCTGGAACGCATCAGAAGCTACCAGAATCAGCGGTGAATGATGAGTGATGAATTATGAATCGTGCTCGCTCATCGCTTCAGGGCGAGTAGGACAAGCCGATGGTGGCGCGTCCCTGGTGCAGGATATCTTCGGCGCCCAGAACCAGCCCCATATTCCTGTCAATGCGGGTCCGGTAGTACAGGTCGAGGTTCGCGTCGTTGGGATCGAAGAACTCCAGGCCGATGTAGTGGCGTTTGCCGGGCCGGTAGTCGAGCCCCAGGCTGAGTCGGCTGGCGTGGAAACCGTATCGTCCGGTAAGGTTGGACGAGAGATTGGTGCCGGCCTGCAGATTCAGTTTGTTCGAGCCGCCGAAGTCGTAGATGCCGGCCACGATCGAGCCGTCCTTCGTGGGCACAACGTAGTTCAAATCGGATCGGAACCGCGTTTCTCCTGAAGTGCGCTGAAGCGCATCGAGCGCAAACTTGCCGCGCACGGTAAGTTTCGGTTTTCGGATATCCTTTTCCGCGATCTGCTTCAGCCTGTCGCTGATTTCACCGGCGTTTTCCGCGGTCTTGCGAACCTGTGCGACCGTGCTCCGGATATCTTCGTTCATTTTGGGATCGCCGGTTACCTTGGCGAGATCAGCCGAAATGCGTTCGGCGTTGGCGGCGATGGTATCCAGTCTTGCCGATGCTTTCCGCACGTTGTCCAGCGATTCGCGGGCCAGGGGGCCGACATCCAGGTCTTCGAGCGTGCCTTGCAGGAAAATGATGGTCTGCCTCAGGTCTTTCACCAGACCTTTTGCCTCCTGCGCGAGAGGCTTGATTTGTTTGAGACCGTCGTCGAGGTTCTGACTGGCGGAGTCGACATGCTTCAGCGAAGAGGCGACAAGGGGGCTGTGCATACGCACGAAATCATTGAGGGCCTTGGCCGCCTGGTTGGCCTCGGCTGAGGCGTTGGCGATATTGTCGGACGTCAGTTTGATCGCCCGACCAAGGTCGTCGTCCGAGGTCAGATCGGCGACTTGCTCGCTGGCCCGTTGCAGGTTCGCCATCACGGCATTGCTTCGTGCGCCGAGGGAGGCGGCCTGTTTCTTCAGGGCGTCGAACGACGGTACGTTCTGGCCTTCGAGGACGGGTTCGCGACCGTCGGTTCGAATCATTCCCGCCCGGCTGTTTTCGGGTGGATCGATTCGAACGAACAACTCGCCTATGAAACCGCCGGTGGTGATGGTGAATTCGGAATCGCGCGGGATTTTGCGCGTTCGGTCGATACCGAGTTCGATGACGGCGCTTCGCCCATCCTGCGCCAGGCTGACTTCGCGGACGGCCCCGATGGTTACACCGGCCAGGCGAACGGCGGCGCCGGGTTGAACGCCCTGCGCATCCTCGAAGCGGACATTGACCGGATACGAACCGAACATTCGCCCGAAGTTCGCGAAGAAGAACGCGACAATCATGAACAGGGCGAACGACGAAACGACGAAACAACCCACTTTTACACTGGCTGATGATCCCATCCCGATAACCTCACAACCCGTAACACCGGCGGTATGCCGGTTATTAAACTACCCGGATCGGTCCGTTCGAATTTCCCTCGATAAACTGCCGCACCCGTTCGTCGCCGCAATTTCGCAGTTCCTCCGGCGTGCCGGTGGCAACAGCCGAACCTTCGTACAGCATCGTTGCTATGTCGGCGAACCGGAACACGCTGTTCACGGCATGCGTAACAACCAGTGACGTGACGTGGAGGCTGTCGCGAACACGGATGATGAGGTCGTCAATCACCCGCGCCGTGATAGGGTCCAGGCCGCTTGTCGGCTCGTCGTACAGCACAAAGCGCGGATTCAATGCCAACGCGCGTGCCAGGCCCACACGTTTCGCCATACCACCGGAGAGTTCGGACGGCATCAAGTTTTCCACGCCTTCCATGCCCACAATCCGCAAGCGTTCCGCCACCAGGGCGTCCAGTTCGGGGCCGCGTTTGGCTCCGCGGCGCATCGGTCCGAAGGCGACGTTCTCGTAAACACTGAGCGAGTCGAACAGAGCCGCGTACTGAAACACGTAGCCCATCTGCTGTCGAACGCGGTTAAGGCGCTTTTCCGACATACCGACGATCTGTTTGTCGTCTATCCAGATGCGTCCCGACGCGGGCGCCAGCAGGCCGGCCACGCACTTCAACAACGTGGTTTTTCCGGTGCCGCTGAGTCCCATCACCGCCATCGTTGCCCCGGTCGGCACTTCCAGCGACAGGTTGTCGAGGATGGCCCTTCCGTCCGGCAACCGGTATGTCAGTTCTTCGATGCGAATCATGGTCGGAAATCAAGCAGGTCCTGCGACGAACAACCGCACGATGACGAAGTCGGCGGCGTAAACGAAGATAATGCACAGCACCACACTGCGGGTTGTCGCCGCCCCGACACCGCTGGCTCCCCCGCTTGTGTTCAGGCCCTGGTGACAAGCTACCATCGCGATGATGGCGCCAAAGACCACGGTCTTGATCATTCCGTTCACCACATCGCCCATGGTGACGAACTGGCGCACGGAATCCAGATAGGCCGCGTTAGCGATACCCACGGTTGTGGCCACGATGTAGCCGCCGAAGGTGCCGACCACCATCCCGAACAGAGCGAGCAACGGGAGCATCGAAACGCACGCAATGAAACGGGGCACCACAAGGTAGCGCAAAGGACTGGTAGCCATGGACCTCAGTGCGTCGATCTGCTCGGTAACTTTCATCGTGCCCAGTTCGGCGGCGATCGCCGACCCGGCACGCGCGGCCAGAACAACCGCCGCCAGCACCGGAGCCATCTCCCTGGTCATCGTGACGGCAACCAGGCCGCCGACGAATGAACCCAATCCGTATTCCTGCATCTGCCGCGCCGTGTACAACGCAAGCACCATTCCGCTGAATGCAATGGTCAGCAAGGCAATCGGCATCGTATTGATACCGATGGAAACCATATGCGGAAAAGGGTCTTCTGTCCTGAACAGCGCTCTCAACGTCTGGGCGAAAAGCGACGAGACCTCTCCCACGTATTGCAGGGAAGAAGCCATCATTCGCGTTGCGAGGAATGGGCGTCTGACGGACGCCTTGGTGCTCATGGAACGACCTGTATCACTCCAGCGGCCGCCGGCGGTTTCGATTCGGGCGCCGGGGGCGCGTTGTCCGGCCATCGGCGCGAAACCTTGCCCGATTTGATGGTCACCGGTTCGTTTTCATTGGCCAGCCATCCGGCGGGAAGAAGAGCCCTCCCGTCGTCGCCGGTGGTCACCATTATCATGGAACCGTTGTCTTTAATGAAGGAAACGCTTGTCCCCGGAACGGTGTTTGCATTCACGTCCACCGAGGTAACGCGCAGTGTGCCGTCCGCCCAGGTTGTCAGGAGGCGGCTGAACTCGCCGGGCACGGCGTTCACTGTCCATTCCCTGCGGTCCCCGGTCTTGATGTTTAACGCTCCCACCCGGGCCGTACCTGTCTTGTAACCAAACAACCTGCCATTCTGATCTACGAACACCTTGCCGTTCTGGGTTCCGTACACGTGGTCGGTTCCACCGCCCAGGGCGCGCCCTGGTTTCACGGAGGACGAAACGGAGATGGGCTCGGGAACGACGACGGTAGCCGCCGAAGCGGGTAGGGATGCCTCGGCGAAAACAAGCAGGGAATTCGTGATGGACCGGGCCGCGCCGTCCGACGGGCTGTTGATGATTAGGCCGCGCGCCCAGAGCGTACTGCTACCGCCGCCGTCCATATTAACCGCTTCCACACACCCCAGGTCCTTCATCGCCTGTGCCGTTTCGGTCAGGCTGGCGCCGCGGCTGAGAGCCTGCCTGCCATCGAGAACCGCAAGAACCACGCGTCCATCCTTGCGGGCCCCAACGGCGGTTCGGGGATGCCTCAGGGTGCTGAACGACTCGCCGGTCTGTTCCGCCGCGGTGTTGATGAAAATACTGCCATTCCGCATCAGCGACGGTCCGCCCGAAACAAACTCGGTGACGGCGTCCCAATCCTTGTCGCCGCCGGTCAATTTCGCGGTCAGAGCGATTGTGTCACCGGGTTTGAGATGCGACTTCAGCCATTCCCCTGATGTGCCGGATGCGCTGAGTACCAGGCCGGTCGGCGGAATGGCCACGGCGTCCTGTTCCTGTGATACGGATACCACCTCGGCCGAAAGGGTAACTCCGGACCGGATTGACTTACCGCCGGACTCCAGAGTGACGATGGTCGCGGCGGCTTTGGGTGTCTTCAATCCGTAGATGGGAGCGTAAAGGATGAGTTCGCCGGAACCCTGCCTGTTCAGCCCGCCGATCGCCAGGCTGTCGCCGTTTGGCGCTTTGACTGTTGCCGACAACTTCGCGGCACCAAACACAGCGCGCCCATCCGCCGTGAAACCGGCGCCGGACCGGATGCCCGGTTCGCTGACGATTTCGCCGCGATGGATATGCAGGCCGATGGGATCGCCGTTGGTGAACGAGAAGAAGTCGCCATTCACCGCGGCCACGGCGCCCGCCCTCGCGGCCGTCAGGGGAAGAGGCTCACGTGATGCGTTCGGTTCCTCCACCGTGTCGCCGCCAAGCCAGGCTT
This sequence comes from Armatimonadota bacterium, assembly GCA_029564025.1. GTDB lineage: Bacteria > Armatimonadota > DTGP01 > JAKQQT01 > JAKQQT01 > JAKQQT01. The sequence goes on from JAKQQT010000672.1 coordinate 21,237, forward strand.
CAACGCGCACACCAGGCCTGTTCGGATCGACAACCACGGCGTGAATCATCAACGGGCCGCCGGGGTCCGCGGCGTCCAGTATCGTTTGAACAACCTCAACACCCGGCGCAATCTGCTTCGAAACGGTGGTTTTTGCGCTCAATCCGCCGGAAACAGCGAGCAGGGCAAAAAGCAAGAGTGACCAACCGAACGGTGATTTCATATCATACTCCAAGGTAGAACAGAAACGTGTTGATGAAACGCGTTGTCCTCAGCGGCAACCCGTGTCGGTATTGTTTCGTCCGATTTGATATAATGATAGCGGTGTGTGCACGCGCCGTGCTGTCTCCGGGTAGAAATCGGCGGACATGCAAGCAACCTCGCAAGGAGATATTTCATGACCCGTGTGTCAAAATGGGCCCTGACCGGGCTTGGCCTGGCCATCCTGATGACGGTTCCCGCCGTTGCTCAGA
>JAKQQT010000696.1 GCA_029564025.1 Armatimonadota bacterium
TTCACAGAATTATGAAACCAGCGTTGAAGTGGCACCCTCCATCGTAAGTAACGGCCAGGCAGTCACCGTTACCTATACCGTTCAGGCGAGCGAGAATGTTTCCAACTACACGCCGCCGGCCTCCCTGACCGTGGCGGCCACGGGAGGCGCTTCCGCCACGTATGCCAGCGGTCCTTCGCCTTCCGGTTCAACCAGCCTTACGGCCAATGTGCCCAAGAGTTTTACCTATACGTATGTTGTCACTGCGGGGACCCCGCCCTGCGACGTGACGTTTTCGGCGCCTCAGTATACTTCCGGCACTTCTGGCGCCCTTCCCGGCGGCGTGATTTGGCCGACCGGCACCTCCCACAACGTGATTGCCGTGCCTACGCTGACACTGGAGGTCCGGGTCGTCAATGCGCCGGCCGGTGACCTTGTGGACAATGTGGCCGCTTTTAATGGAAATCAGCAGAACGAATTGGATTATTGCTATGTTGTGGCCGATGGCTTAAGTTTGACGGATGATCGGGACACGCTTCTCAAGATTTCCCAGGACGGCACGGTGGTCCGTGTCGGCCTCACGGGCACCACCCACATCGAAGCCTTGGTGTTCAGTCCTGACTACACCACGTTGTATACGACGGACCGCGACCCGGCGGTGGGCGCCGGTAGTGACCGTTTCGGCACGTTGAACCTGGCGACGGGCGTATTTACCCCCATCAACCGCCTTGCCAACACGGCCAACCTCCTGGAGGGATTCCTCCCTGGAAATGTTGCCGCGAATTTTTCCGTGGCGGATGTGGACGGCATGTCCTTCGACCCGATCACCGGCAAGTTGTATGCGGTTGCGCGGCGCGAGGGTACCAACACGGAGGTGGATTTACTGTTTGTAGTCAATCCGCTGACGGGGTTGCATGTGGAAGATGCATTCGGGCCGGGCAAAGACTATATCCCGATTCGGACGGACCTGATGGCGACGCCGTTGTATGACATCGATGATATCGCCTTCGATCCTTATTCGGGTGTGCTGTACGGGATTGCCAACACCACCGCCGGCATTTCCGGCGTGGAGGACCACCTGGTTATTATTAACCCGACTACCGGCACGGTGACGGACATCGGGCGCATCCAGCGCGCGACCGACAATGCGAACATAGATGATATGGAGGGTTTGACCTTCTCGCGCAACGGGACGCTCCACGCCGTCAGTGCCGATGGTTCCGCCGCAGGCATGAAAGACACCTACTGGATTATCAATCCCGCCACGGCCAAGGCGAGCCTTACGGGGTATTCGAGCCTCAATCCTATCCAGACCACTCCGGCGGGCACAGAAACCGATTTCGAAAGCGTTGCGTGCTACAGCGACGACCTGGCCATATCCGCCACGGACAACGCTGTTACCGCGCTCAAGGGTTTCATCGGCGACCTCGTCTGGTCGGATCTCAACGGCGACGGTAATTTCGATCCTAGCTACGCAATTATCGGGGGCAGGATTGACATTCAAAACGACGGCGGTGAAGGCGGCGTCATCAACGGCAATGACGACGGTGTGATTGGCTCCATCGCCGTCATCAACGGTTATCTTGATTTGGACGGCGACGGTGTGACCGACGGTGATGACGGCGATGATGGCGTGTTCCAGGGCCACACGGTCCTGAACGGCGTGCTGCAGACGGGCACCACGGTGGTGGCCGAGCAGGGCATTCCGAATGTCCGCGTTTATGTGGATGAAGACAATGACGGAGTGTTCGATTGGACCGACACCAACGGTAACGGGATATGGGATGCCGGGGAAGGAGAACGCTGGGAGTATACCGATGCCAGCGGGTTGTACGCCATTTACGGCATGGTTTCGGGCGCTTACACGGTGCGTTATGACCAATCCACCACGCCTTCGGGATACGTGCCGACGACCCCCGTCAGCCACTTGGCCACGCTCGCAACGGATGTTACGCAATATGCAGACGCCGACTTTGGCCTGCGCCCGCCGCTGAGCCCGGCCGTGGACAGCGCCATTGGCGACCAGGTCTGGATAGACCGCAATGAAGACGGCGTTTTTGATACGGGGGAACCCGTGCTTAAGGATATCAGCGTCTATCTGTACCTTGACCGGGGGACCATCGGCGTTTTGGATGCCGCGGATATCCGGATCGCGACGGACGTGACGGACGCCGAGGGCAAGTACTTGTTCACGGGGTTGTCCGAGGATACCTATCTGGTTAAGGTGGACGAGACGGATCCCCAGTTCCCCTCGGGACTGGCCCTGGTTTCGGCGTCGCCTGCGCAGCCGAATCCGGAATCTGTAACGCTCGGCACCCTTCAGGACAAGCTGGATGTGGACTTTGCCTACAACTATACGAGTTCCATCGGTGACCTGGTGTGGTACGACAACAATGGCAACGGGCTGTATGAACCCGCGCTGGGTGAGAACGGCGTAGCCGGCGCGTATGCAATGCTTTACGAAGACACCAATGGTAATGGCGTCTTTGACGGCGATATTGACGTGCAAATCGGCGGCACTACCACCGCCGCCGACGGCAGCTATCTTCTTGACAATCTTCCTCCCGGCACGTATTTCGTGCAAGTGTACGAGCAGAGTGTCCGCCCGGAAGGCTGTCCCACGTGTGTTCCGAACCTTATGCCGACAACGGCCACCAAGGTTAAGGTGGATCTGGATCCGAACGAGGCTTATGTAGACGCGGACTTTGGTTACAAGCAGGGCTCCATCATCATGGGCTCGGTTTTCTGGGATGTCAACCATAATACCGTTTTCGAACCGCAGTATCCCGGCGCACCTGAACAGGGCCTGGGCGGCATCACCGTTTGGATTGATAGTGATGGGAACGGCGTGCTTGATTGGACGGACGCGGACAGTGACGGCGTGTGGGATGAGGGCGAAGGCGAACAGTGGACGGTAACGGAAAGCGACGGCAGTTACAAGTTTTTCGTTGGTGCTACAGGCAATTACCTCGTGAGTTACGATATCAACGACCCTGATATTCCGCCGGCCCTTCAGGGTCCGCTGGCGCCGACCACCGCGACGGCACAATATGTCAGCATAACCGTGCTGGGTGAGGAGCGCACCGGTATTGATTTTGGCCGTGACAATGTCGGCCAGATAGGCGATCTCGTGTTTGGCGACAGGGGCGTAACGGGCACGTATGACGGGCCTGCGACGGATCCCGGCCTGCCCTATGTCGTGGTGCAACTGTATAGTGATACCGATGGAAACGGCGTGTTCGACCCGGCGAGTGATGGCTATATCGGTTCCACCACTACGGATGCCAACGGCGCTTACCTCTTCCCCGGCCTGCCGGATGGAACCTATTTTGCCAAGGTGCTCGGTGAGTCGCTGCCCCTTGCCTGGAGCACGACACCGACGGTGGACCCGACTTCGCCGATGGACGGCGTGGGCATGGCTACGGTCACGGGCGGCGGCAGTGTGATGACCGTGGACTTCGGGTATCCGCCCCAGCAACCGGGCAGCATCAGCGGTACGGTTTACAATGACGGCGGTGCGATTGTGGGCGACGGTGAACTCAATGCCGCCATCATAGACGGCTATGTGGATATCAACCGAAATGGCGTCAGCGGCCTCACAGACACCGCCGATGACGGCTTTTTCCTCGGATACCAGATTATTGACGGGAAAGTGGACGTTGACGGCGACGGTGTGATCACCACTGCGGACGATATCATCGATGGCAGTTTCGACGGCAAGAATGTCATAGACGGCATGGTGGATTTTAATGCCAGCGGCAGCATTACCACGGCCGATGACGGCACGCTCAGCGCCGACACGGCCCTGGCGAGCGTCATTATCAATTTGTACAACGCCTCCGGCGTCCTCGTGGCGACGACGGCGACAGACGCGAACGGCAACTATCGCTTTGACGGCATGCCGCCCGGAACGTATACGGTGGAGGAAGTGACCCCGACCGGTTTCGTTAACGTTTTGGACCGTGCCGGGAAAGCCTCGGATGAAACGGGCAATACGGATTTAGGAGATGACCTTATCCCGGTGACAGTTACCGCCGGGCAGGTCAGCGCCAACAATAATTTCCTCGATGATAGCGACAGTACCGCCTTCCTGGTCGGGTTGTCCGGCCAGGTTCGTAACGACGTAGACGCGGACGGCGATTTTACCGACGCCGATACCGGTATCAACGGCGTGGTCATTCGGCTTTTCCGGGATCTCAATGGCGATGGCGTTACGCCGCTTCTGGATGTACTGGATGGACAGATTGACCTCAACGAAGACGGCGTGATTTCCGCCGCCGACTCAGGAACCCTCTTCGGACTCCCCATTATCAACGGCAGCGTGGACGTCAATAATGACGGCAGCATTACGACCGCCGACGACCTCGCCAGTTTCAACGGCGTGCAAGTCATTGATGGCAGACTGGATATTGTCCCCGGGGGCGGTATTACGACAGCCGATGATGGCACCATCGGGACCGAGCCGCTGGTCGCCTCGACGACTACCGCAGGCAACGGCGATTACAGTTTCAGCAACCTGGCCTTTGGCGATTATGTCGTGGTGGAAACGGATTTGGCCAGTGCGATAAGTACGGCGGACGTGTCCGCTGACGGCATTAACGACAACCAGGTCGGCGTGGCATTGAGTTACGGCGGCGAGACGGGGCGTGATTTCCTTGACTCCATTGCCGGGACCGTCAGCGGCCATCTCTACAAGGACACGAACGGGAACGGCATTCAGGACGGCGGCGAACCCAACCTGACGGGCGTGGATGTGTTGATTGAAGACGCCACCGGGCAGCTGGTCACGGTCTCCACGGACAGTAGCGGTAATTGGACGGCTTCCGTTCCGCCCGGAACAACCACCGCTTCCGTGGTGGTTTCGGATCCACAGTTCCTGGCCGTGTTCCCTGACGGCTATACACAAACGGAAGGAACCAATCCGACAACCGTTATCGCCGTGGGCGGTGTCAACACCTCCATGGGTAACGACGGGTACTTCAGCCCCTATACGAATATCAATCCGGCCAGTATTGCAGGCACTGTTTATAATGATGCGGATAGTGATTTCGCCTTCAGCGGCGGGGATGTGCCGGTCGGCGGTGTCGTCGTGGACCTGTACCTGGATACCAACAACGACCATCTTGTGCCGTTTTATAACGTGATAGAGGGCTTGGTCGATGTGGATGGCAGCGGCACCATCAGCAGCACGGATGACGGTACTATACTGGGGTATTCTATTCTTAACGGTTTCGTGGACATTGACGGTAACGGTTTGATTAGCACGGACGACGACGGTTTCTTAAACGGAATTCGTGTCATTGACGGAATCCTGGATTTGGACGGAGATGGGAACGGCGCCATTCCCGATACGGATGATAATGGCAAGGTGGCCGGGGAACCGCTGATCAGTCAGAAAGCTACGGCCGCCGATGGAAGCTATCTGTTTTCGGACCTCAGCGCCGCCAGTTATGTGGTCATTGAGAACGATCCGGCTGGTGCAACCAGCGTGGACGACCGCGCGGCGGCCACGGAATTCCCCGGCGTCAATACCGACAACCAGGTCGGGGTTGTTTTAAGTGCCAGTGAAACTAGTATTGGAAATGATTTCCTGGATACGGGGGTCAACCTTTATGCCGTCAGCGGCACCGTATGGAACGACTCGGACAGCACCGGCGGTTTCAGCGCGGGTGATATTCCCATTCCCTTTGTGACGGTTTCCATCTATTCGGACATCAATGCCGACGGATGGCTGAGCGCGGCCGAACTGGCGGCCGGGCCCCTTGCGAGCATGGAGACAAGCCCCACAGGGACATATACGTTCTCCGGACTGTCCAACGGTAATTACATTGTGGTCGAAACGGATCCGGCGAACACCACTAGTGTAACCGACGTGGACGGGATTGCGGTCAATGGACCCAATCAAATCCAGGTCGCCATCAGTGGTGCCAACGTTACGGATCAGGATTTCCTGGACACCGGCATTGTTTTTGGTGCCATCTCGGGTACTGTAACCGCGGATACGGACAACAATGATACCGGTGACGCGCCGTTGTCAGGCGTGACGGTGACCCTTTACACCGACCCGAATGGTGATGGGGACCCGGCAGATGGCATTGTTTACGCTAGTCTGTTGACCGATGGTAGCGGCGCCTATGCCTTTATGAACCTGGTCGAAGGCAGTTATGTGGTGGTCGAGACCGATCTGGCCGGATATCAAAGCCTAAGTGACGGTGATGCTACCGCGGACAGCCCGGCCACGCCGGCAGATCCCCCAAATACCAATACCAAAGATAATATACTGGCGATAATCTTGGCGGCGGGCGAGACGGATGATGGCAACAATTTTGTGGATGAGCAATATGGCGCCATTTCGGGCCAAGTGCTCAAGGACACGGATAATGACAATACAGGCGATACGCCATTCCCGGGCGTGACGCTGACTCTGCTCAACAGTGATGGTTCCCAGTATGACAGTGATCCGAACGTGCCGGGCATTCAGCCGATGACAGCCGTGACGGACGGGACGGGAAACTACACGTTTGGTAATTTACCGCCGGGCGATTACCGGGTGAGCGAGACACAGCCGGAAGGCTTCGTGTCGGTGAGTGATAAGGATGGCGGCGACCTCGATATCATTGGCGATGTGACATTGATTACGGTGGTGGCCGGCGCGACGAATTCCGGCAATACCTTTGTCGAGGAAGCGTACGCTTCGATTTCGGGACAGGTCCGTTATGACGTGGATTTCGATGGCGATCTGAATGATTCGGACGGTGGTATCGCCGGCGTGACCATCACTCTGACAACTGACCCGAATGGCGATGGTGATCCCTCGGATGGCGTGATGATTGCACAAACCACAACGGATGCCACGGGCAACTACAGCTTTGATAATGTCCTGCCGGGGAATTATGTGGTGACCGAGATGGACTTGGCGGGGTATACCTCTTCTGGTGATAGTGAAGGGAGCAACGATAACAGGGTCAAAATAGTCTTATCGGCAGGACAGGCAAGCGCGGATAATGACTTTTTGGACTATAACCTGGTCGCATGCAATGGGGCGAACGTTTACGCTGCCCTGGTACTGACGAGCAGCGATCAGGGGGGCTTCCCGAGTAATACGTTCCCGGATGGCACGGGATATGCCCACGCCTTTGTTGCCGCGCCGGAGATGTTCGGCGCTACCTTTGCCAATACCTACATACCGGCGGGGCGGACCCTGAATGCGGACTGGTCGGGCGCGGTCTCTGTTTCGTTCAGTAAATTGGATGTCAATGCGGTATCCAACGTATCCCATGTCGCCGGAAGCGGTTTAACCGAATACCACGATTATAGCCCCGGAGCTATCCAGAACCGTTCCGGTGAGATTTACAATGTCTATGGGCAAGGCGCTTTCCGTTTCAGCGGTTCCGGAGACGGTGTGTGGGATGGGGATCCTGAGGTGCCGGGGGTGGACAACCGCTGGCAGTTGGTCTATACGTTTACGGGCTTGGCGAACGGGTACTTGCCGGCAGGCACATTGATAGGCTTTACGGATATTGATGGTATTGCGCTGGCCGGGGAATCGGTAAAA
>JAKQQT010000005.1 GCA_029564025.1 Armatimonadota bacterium
GAATAATACCGTATCAGGTACTTCAATGGGTATCAACATTCAGACCAATTCTCACAATATGACCGTCACCGGCAATACCCTTCAATCGACGGGTAGTTCTACCAATTGCATTTCACTACGTATTTACAATAACATCGAGGACGTGCATGTCGAAGGGAATTCGTTCTCCGGCGGTCAGGTAACTGTCCTGCTGTATGGCACACGGAACATTTCGGTATTGGATAACAGGATCACCGGGGGCAGTTGGCATGCGATCCAGGCCAGCGATGTTAATAATGCCGACTTACGGGGAAACACGATCATCACCGGCAGTCGCACGGGACTCTATGCGTCCCGCCTGACCGGCTTCAAGGTCTGGCTGAACAATTTCACGCTAACTCAGTCGAACGAATGGGGTCTTGTCGAAGGGGAGATGCCGTCGATCAATTCCATGACCCCCGTCACCTACACGTATGCGAATACCACCCACACCGGGTACCTCGGCAATTACTACAGCACGTACACCGGCACAGACGCTGACGGCGACGGGATAGGCGATACGCCGTTTGTCGATGAACCGATGTCAGCAGGATCGACGATTACCGTCTATGACCACCACCCCCTCATCTCCCCGCCGGAACACTATCACGTTCTCGCCATCATCGATGTGGGGAGCATCAGCATAACGCCGTCCCCTGCGACCCTCGGCGTGGGCGAGAGCCAGACATTCACCGCGGAACTCTTCGACCCGCAGGGCGAGAAACTCGCCGGCGTTTCGCCGCTCTGGTCGAGCAGCAACACGACGGTCGGCGTCGTGAATGAGATCACCGGAACCTTTGACGCGCTTGCCGTCGGGACGACCACCGTGACCGCCGCCGCGGGGAGTGCAACCGACACCGCCGAGGTGATGGTCACCGCGGCTCTGCAGGCACCGGTCGCGAACTTCACCGCCAACATCACCAGTGGCGACGCCCCGCTCGCGGTCGCCTTCACCGATACCTCCACGGGCGCGATCACATCCTGGGCCTGGGACTTTGGTGACGCCGCGACCTCGACCGAGCAGAACCCGACCTACACCTACACCACCCCCGGCACCTACACGGTCAACCTGACGGTCTCAAACGATGCCGGCAGCAACTCCATGGTCAAGACCGGCTACATCACCGTCACCGAACTGTACGTGCCGCAGCCGGCCCGCATCGTCGTCACCCCGCCGGCAGCGGAACTCGCTGTCGGGGCAACGCAGGCATTCGCCGCGACCGTCTACGACACCGATGAGATGGCGATGAATGACGCCGCCGTCACC
>JAKQQT010000019.1 GCA_029564025.1 Armatimonadota bacterium
GGCGTGATCACCAACGGATATGCCGGGCTGATGACGATAGCCGAACATAAAATGAGACTACGCCAGACGAATCCTGTCTACAACCAGTATCTGTTTGAGATTCTAAGACGAGACGGACAGACAAGGGCTTATATACGGTCCGATGGGATTTATTATGGCTCTGCGTTCGCAACGATGGACAATTCGACGCTGGGGATTGTTGACAATGCATACAATCCGGGCGAGTCTCAGGCAGGGGTTTCGATAGGTGCGTCAGGCCGCTTGGGATGGACATCCGGACAATGGTGGCTCCCTACGGACACGATGTTTTATCGAGTTGATGCCGGAGTGGCCGGGCTCGCATCCGGTGCGTCCGCTTCCCCTACAGGGACACTGTTGCTTAGAGCGATCACCGCGTCCGGCACAAACACCGCCTCTGAGGTGCGCACGACCGGAGGCATCATCATGCCGCACTACGGAACAAACACGATCGTGCGCCTCATTTTCACCAACGGCACCATGCAAGTCTGGGAGGTGACACCGTGAAGTTCTCAACCCTCATCATCGCGGCGCTTTGCGCGTGCGCGGCCCGCGCCGACAGGCTGATCGGTAACGCGGTTTTAATCGCGCAGGACGGCACGACCATCCCAAGCAACACCGTCGCCACGCCAGCGCAGGTTACGGCGCTGAGCAACGAGACCGAAACGGTGCATGCTGCGGCCACCAACATCGAGGATCGTGCTGCGGCTTGCGTGGACAAGGTGCGGCTCTACGGCAGCAACTACGTTGTCACGAGCACGGTCTACGTGCAGAGCATCGGCGGCGTGCCTTACGATCCGAGCAACCAAACCGTCCGCGTGCATTCCCTCACCGCCGACGCCGAGAGCGTGACGATCCTCGCCACCGTCGCGCAGGCGCCGCTCGTCACGCCCGCGCTCGACTGGCGGGCCGCGCTCAACGCCGGCGCATGGAGCAACGCGACCGCGACGGTGCAGGAGGTTGATGTCCCGGCCGGTGTGACCAACGCAGTCAAAGCCTACGAGTTCACGCTGGACA
>JAKQQT010000033.1 GCA_029564025.1 Armatimonadota bacterium
GACTGCCGCCGTTCGCGTATTCCTCTGCGACGTTGGCCACATATAGAACCGGCTTGTCCGTCAGCATGAAAATGTCGCGCCGTTCGTCGGCCCCTGGCAGTTCGCGCGCGGGTTTACCGGCCGAGAGGTGCTCATACAGCGCCTCAAGAACATCCAGAGCCTTCTTTGCCTCGGCTCCGCCCTTGTGGAGGTTGCGTACCGCCTTATCCTTCTGCTTCTCCACGCTCTGGAGGTCCGCCAGAATCAACTCCATTTCCACCGTTTCCATATCTCCAACAGGATCCGGCTGTCTGTCGGGATCGTCGTGGTAAGAGAAGCATCGAATGACGTGCGCAATGGCGTCGACATTCCTGATATGGGCAAGGAACTGATTGCCGAGTCCTTCTCCGGCGCTGGAACCTTTCACAAGTCCGGCGATGTCAACAAAATCGACAGTCGCGGGGGTGGTTTTCTTCGGTTCATAGAGGCGCGACAGAGCGTCCAAGCGCGCGTCGGGAACGTGAGCCGTTCCGCGATTCGGTTCCATGGAGGTGAAGCCGAACCGTCCCAGCGCCGCGTGGCCGCGGGTGAGTGCGTTAAAAAGGGACGTTTTTCCGGTGGTCGGCAGTCCGACAATTCCGATCTGCATTTGAATACACCCGCTGAGTAGAACACTGGAACGCAAGAGCGCGTCCCGGCCGGTTCCGGCCCATTGCTACAACATTATAGATTGTGCACTGCCGCGTGCTAGGATGGCTTCATAAGTTGTGCGGCGAACACCACGCCTAATCCGTATGACAGGGGAGGTCACGTGTACACCCTATTCCTGGCCGACACCGTCTCGCTCAGCCCGCTGACCAACATCGCCATCCTGCTGATGGCCGCCGGCAACCTTCTCGTGTTCGCGGGACTGGTGTTTCTTGCCTTCAAGATTAAGGAAGTCGTTAAACATGCCGTCCGCGAGGTGGTTGACGAGTCGCTGAGCCGCGTTCAACCCGTGATTACCAACGTGACGGAGATTACCGGACGAGTTTCCGAAACGGTTGCCACCGTGGCGCCGAAGGTGGAACGCATGGCCCAGACCGGCGAATCCACCGTGCAGGACGTTTCCCGCAAGGTGAAGGGAACCTCCGACATCGTCACGGAACGCGTGGCAAAACCGGTCGTCCTGATGGCGTCCACACTGGCCGGAATCGCCAAGGGCTGGGAAACACTGCGCACCCACGGGCCGAAGCCGGACAAACCCTGACACAACACCACTGCACAACAAGCAGGTTATCACTTATTA
>JAKQQT010000054.1 GCA_029564025.1 Armatimonadota bacterium
TGAACTCTCGATGTGTCACTCATATCGTTTCCCTTCTACGCCTGGTGCTCTGCCTCGAACGGGCAGATGACATTGATTTGATACCGTCCTTCTTCCAGCCCCACCGGCTGCTGATACGCCGTCAGATACCGCACGCCACCCGCCGACACGCTCGTAAACGCCTCCACGATCGCATCGGCCATTTCGATCAACTCCCCGTCCCCCTGTCCCGCCGGCCCGAACAACTGCGCCACCGCGATGCCTGACCGCCGGTAGTTCTTCACCCCCACCGTCAACCGCTGCCCCGCCGAATCGTGGATGTAGAACCGGCACCACATCGCATTGTCCTGTGGAGCCGTCTGGCCGTCGTTGGCGTACAACGTCGGCAAGCCCTGCCCATCCTCGATCAGGGTCTTGAACCGACTGCGAATCGCGTTGTGAATCTCCGCGTACGTCACCGGAACATCCTTTTGACTTCTTCAATCGTGCGGGCCATCATGTGGTCCCCGGCAAACGAGCCACGACCGTCTTCCAGGAACACGATGTACCGCACGTTGTTGGTGATATAGGTCACACTGAACGGCCGAACCTGAACAATCGTCGTCAGCCCCCTCTGGATGGTCGACTGCCCGTCCTTGTCCGTGGTCAACAGCGCCGCGGCCGGCCGGTTGTCGTTCTCCACCTGCCAGTTGCCGCGCGCCCGCCCCGTCCTCACACGGGTCTTCATCACCAGACTCTTCAACGCCTCCAACGCGACCTTCTGGTGGATCTCGCGCACCTTCTTGGGCACGTCCACCGCCGCATAGGAACCGATCGCTCGATTGAAGCCGTTTATGTCCACTTCTATCTGCTGCCTTTCAGAGGTATCCCTGAACAAACAAAACTCACGCCACCGCCTTCACCGCCAACTCGTACAGCACCGTCTGACCCTTGAACGCCGTCGGCTTGACCATCACCACCACCCACGTCTTGCCCGCGTACACCACTTCCATCAGCACCGCCGGCACGAACTCCATCCCACTCGGCGACACATACAGCACCATGTCCGCCCATCCGGGCACCTGGTCCTGCCGCCTTTCCTCCACCACCTT
>JAKQQT010000068.1 GCA_029564025.1 Armatimonadota bacterium
ACCGGTCCGATCAAGGGCTTCGCCCTGGTCCTGGCCATCGGTGTCATCATCTCCCTGTTTACAGCCATCTCGGTCAGCCACGCGCTGTTGCACGTGGTGGTGAACGCCGAGGGCTGGAGCGATCCGAAGTTTTACCGCGCGGGATTCGGTTGGGGCGTCGGCGGACGCAAGCCGGACATCATGGGCAAGTGGCCTTTGTGGTTCACGCTTAGCGCCCTTCTGATCGGCATCGGGTGGGCGTTCATCGGAATGCACTACGCCAAGTCACCGACACGTCAACTGATGCCGTACGGCATCGACTTTACGGGCGGCGCCTACATCACTTACGCGATGCCCGAAGGCAAAACGCTGACGGACGACGAGGTTCGCAAAGTGTTCTCCGCACGCAATCTCGGAGACGTGACTATTCAGCGCCAGGTCGGCGGTTCGAACATCACCGTTCGCACCAAGCCGATCGAGGGCTCCAAGCAGATCGAGCTCAAAAAGCAACTTGAGAATGACATCCGCGCGAAGGTCGGCGCCGCGCCTGACTTCAAACTGGAGCAGGAATTCGCGAACGTCGGACCGTCGTTCAGCCGTCAGTTGACCGTGGACGCCGTATCCAGCGTGCTCATCGCCTGTGTGCTGATCACGCTTTACCTGGCGGTTATGTTCAGCCAGTACGGCTTCTCGGACGGGCTGAAGTACGGCCTCTGCGCGGTGATCGCGTTGTTCCACGACGTCCTCGTGATCTTCGGCTTCATGGGACTGGCCGGCTACCTGATGGGCTGGGAACTGAATTCGCTGTTTGTCACCGCCGCGCTGACGGTTATCGGTTTCAGCGTACACGACACGATCGTCGTTTACGACCGAATCCGCGAGAACCTGAAGCTCTTCGGCAAGGAAAAGCCGTTCAAGGAGATCGCCAACGACAGCATTGTCCAGACGATGGGCCGTTCCATCAACACAACCCTGACGGTTGTGATCACACTGGCGGCGTTGCTGTTGTTTGGAACCTCCGGCAACCTGGACCTGCGGGTGTTCACTTCCGTTCTTCTGGTCGGAATCATCTCCGGAACGTATTCCAGCATCTTCAACGCTTCACCGCTGTTGATGCTCTTCGAGATGAAGCAGGACAAGAAGCGAATGGTTGTCCAGCCGATTCGCAAGCCGGTTGTGACCGCGCCGAAGGCTGTTACGCCCTCCACCGCTCCAAAGCCGGGCCAGGCTCCGGCGGAGAAGAACGGCGAGGAAACGGAGAAGCCGAAACCGGGATCGAAGAAGACCCAGCGTCGGCGCTTCTAGCCCCCGCGGTATCAGGACGATTGAATGGAGTGGTCGGGAATATTCCGGCCACTCCATTTTTTGGGATCTGACAGAGGTTCCCGCGTCAATATAATGAACTATCCGGTGACATTCGCGGACTCGTATATCACAGCGTATGACCACGGCGGAGACAAGGACTGAGTGTGGCGCAACGAAGGAAGTGGGTAACCAGGGGCAAGCGTGGTCAAGCGTCGGAACTATCCGAAGCCCTGAATGTCGTGCCGGCGGTCGCCGATCTGCTCGCGTCCCGGGGATACTCCTCTGTTGCCGACGCGCAACGTTTTCTTCGTCCCGACGAATCGGGTATCCACGATCCTTTTTTGCTGGCCGATATGCAGAAGGCAGTCGAACGCCTGAACAAGGCATTGCGGGCCGGCGAGCGCATTGGAGTATACGGCGACTATGACGTCGACGGCGTGACAAGCGCGGCTCTTCTCAAACGCACCCTCGGCCGTCTGGCTCAATCACCCGACCTGATATTTGCCCGCGTGCCGCACAGAGTCCGGGATGGGTATGGACTCAGTCCGGACGCCGTTGATCAAGCCGCCGACGAAGGATGCACTGTCCTGATCTCCGCGGATTGCGGCATCTCGTCATACGATGCGGTTCAACAGGCCCGGAAACGTGGCGTTGACCTGATTATCACCGATCACCACGAACCAGGCGATGAACTTCCGGGTGCGCTGGCGGTGATCAACCCCAAGCGGAAAGACACGGATTATCCGTTTCGCGATCTCGCCGGTGTCGGGGTGGCGTTCAAGTTGTGCGAAGCGTTGTGCCAGGCGAGAGAACTGGATGTATCCAGTTACCGTCAACATTTCCTGGATCTTGTTGCGCTGGGAACCGTTGCGGACAGCGCTCCACTAGTAGATGAAAATCGCGTATTTGTAACGATGGGACTCCCTCTGATCGTCGAAACCCGCAAGAAGGGTCTTCAGATGCTGGTCAATTCGATGCGCCGCCCCATCAGCACGAGCACCATCAGTTACCAGATCGGTCCCCGGATCAACGCGGTGGGCCGCGTGGATGACGCCGCACAGGCGTTGGAACTGCTGACGACCAACGAGCCGGTTCGGGCCGGTGAACTCGTGTCACTGCTGGAACGGTTGAACAACACTCGACGCGAATATCAGGACAGGGTTCAGGCAGAGTCCATTCAATATATCGAGCAGAACAGGCTTCTGGAAGACCGCGTTCTGATGGTTGTCGGCCGGAATTGGCCGACCGGCGTGGTTGGTATTGTCGCGGGGCGATTGGCGGAGGAGTTCGGCCGTCCCGCGTTTGTCGTTTCGTGCGAAGGAGAAGAAGCCCGCGGTTCGGCCAGAAGCGCCGGCAGTTTCTCCGTGGTCGAGGCGCTGAAGACCTGTAGCGATTGCCTCAAGGATTACGGCGGTCACAGCCAGGCCGCGGGATTCGACGCGCACGTGGACAAGCTATCCGAGATACGCACACGCTTGAACACATATGCCGATTCCGTTCTAACGGATGATGATCTCGTCCCAACGATTGAGATCGACTTGGAGCTTGAGCCGGGCGAGATTGGAGCCGAACTGCTGGCGGACGTTGCGGCGCTCGCTCCGTTTGGTACCGGCAATGCGGAGCCGTTGTGGTTGTGCCGGAACTTGAAGTTGCTTGACTCCCAGCGGTTCCGCTCCGCCAACGGCAACTCGCACTTGCGCCTGAAACTGTCAACGGGTGATTCGGATTCCGTGGAGGCCATATGGTGGAAGAAGGGCGAACTCAGCGAAGACATCGGCCTGTGGGCCAGTGTGGATGCCGTCTTCACCCTGGAGTCCAACGTCGGCTACGGCGCCGAGTACCGCCTGCGGCTTCAGGACGTGAGACCCGCCGATTGCCGGCAATTAGCGGAAAACGCCGCTTGATACACCGATAGAAACTGTGAAAAATGTGGCAGTTCGCTGTTGAGTTTCGTTCGCATAATGTGTTACAATCGGACATAACTTCCTCCACCGGTTCTTGCAGATGATTGAGATTCGCCCACTGGAAGAGATTGAAGAGTACACCAATTGCCTGGACGACCTGCAGGACCGATTCCAGCGACTGATACAAACCATCATCGCGTATCACCCCGAAGAAGACACCGACGAGATTGAGCGCGCATTTGTCTTCGCGGCCAATGCCCATGCGGAAGCGAAGCGTGCCAGCGGTCTGCCTTACATCGTTCACCCCCTCGAGGTCAGCACCATCCTCGCCGGAATGGAGATTGACGCTCCGTCTATCAAGGCCGGCTTGTTGCACGATACCGTTGAGGACAACGAGCGAATCCGCATAGAGGACATACGGAAACTGTTCGGAGCGGAGGTCGCGGGCCTTGTCGAGGGCGTCACCAAACTGAAGAGCAAGAAGGAAGACGACGAACCTCCGCTTTCCGCCGGGGACGAGACCCGTCCCGAAGGCAGGAAGCGGGGGAAGGTGGTTGATATCGAGCGTCAGGCTGAAAACCTGCGCCTGATGCTGTTGGCGGTGGCCAACGATTTTCGTGTGATGCTGATCAAACTAGCAGACCGACTGCACAACATGCGGACGCTGGAGTTCATGCCGGAGGACAAACAGCAGAGAACGGCGCTGGAAACACGCCAGATATACGCGCCGCTGGCCCACCGGCTGGGTGTCAATCAGCTGAAATGGGAACTGGAGGACCTGGCGTTCAAGTTTCTGGAACCGGATCAGTTCAAGGAAATCGCCGATCTTGTTGAGTCAACGCGCGCGGAACGCGAAGAAGAGATCAAGGTCGTGATCGATCTCATTCAGAAAAGCCTGGCTCGCGAGGGCATTCATGCGGTCATTCAGGGGCGCCCAAAGCATCTGTACAGCATCTACAACAAAATGCTGAACCAGGGCATCCGTTTTGAGGATATTTACGACCTGACTGCAGTGCGTATCATCGTGGAATCCGAACTGGAGTGCTATTCCTCACTCGGTGTGGTTCACAAGTTGTTCACCCCGTTGCTGGGATTGTTCAGCGATCACATTGCCAATCCCAAACCGAATATGTACCAGAGCCTGCACACGAAGGTGATGGGACCGAACAAGAAACCGCTGGAGGTTCAGATCCGGACGTTCGACATGCACCGGATGGCGGAATACGGCGTCGCCGCGCACTGGCTCTACAAGGAGGGTAGCGGCCAGACGCGTGAATGGTTCGACCGCAAGATGGCCTTCATCAACCGGCAGTTGTTCCAGTGGAATGAAGGCGACCAGTCCGGCTCCGACTACCTGCAGAACATCATCGAGGTTCTGCTGGCGGACCAGGTGTTCGTGGTTACACCCCAGCGCGATGTCATCGACCTGCCCAAAGGCAGTACGCCCGTCGACTTTGCCTATCGGATTCACACCAATCTCGGCGACCACACGGTGCAGGCAACGGTCAACGGCCGAATGGTGCCTCTGAACACCGAACTGAAGAACGGTGACGTCGTCGCCATCATTCAGCGCGCGAACGCCCAACCCAGCCTGGACTGGCTTTCGTTCGTGAAGACGCCGCACGCTCGGACCAAAATCCGGCAGTTTCATCGAAAACTGAATTACCCGGACAACGTGCAACGCGGACGCGAAATGCTGGAACGCGAGATGCAGAGGCTTTCGGGAGATGCGCGCGCCTCGATTAAACCGGAAGCACTGGAAGAAGTGGCAAAGGCCATGAACTACCTGTCCGTGGACGACCTGCTGGCCGCGATTGGAGCCGGGCAGGCCGGAGCACAGGGAGTTGTCAGCCGTCTTCGCGAACCTGAAGCCCCTGGCGAGGACCGAATACTGACTGGACAGGCCAGCGAGTCCTCGCTCACCATTTCGGCGGGCGGATTGGAGGACCTTCTCATTTCGCGCGCACCGTGCTGTCATCCCCTGCCCGGTGAGGATGTCATCGGCTATGTAACCCAGGGGCGGGGTGTAACGATGCACCGGCGCGCCTGCAAGAACGTCGCCTCACTTGAGTCCCAGTCGCCGGATCGCCTGACCGGGATATCCTGGCCGTCCGGAAACAGCGAGCGATTCTCGGTGCCGGTTCGGGTGATTGCGTTGGACCGCGTGGGTCTGCTACAGGACATCGGCAGTGTGTTCAACATCGCGGATATCAACATAAGCGAGGCGAACGTCCGCCGGCAGATGAACCGTCAATCCGTGTTGGATCTGTTGCCCGAGGTGGCCAGCGTGGCGCAGTTGGAGGCCATACTGGCGAAACTGAACAGCATGGCGGACGTGATCGACGCGTATCGTGTAACCGACGCCTGAATCCGGGAGGTATTGTGCGGGCTGTAATTCAACGTGTCACAGAGGCAAGCGTGGTGGTCAACGGCGAGACTGTCGGCGCAATCGGCCGCGGCCTCGTCATTTTGCTGGCGGTCGGGCGGGCCGACAACGACGACATCGCCGACCGAATGGCCGACAAGTGCGCCAACCTCCGGGTGTTTGAGGACGCAGAAGGCAAAATGAACGTCAGCCTGCTGGACAACGGAGGTTCGGCCCTGGTTGTCAGCCAATTCACACTGTACGGCGACTGCAGGCGCGGCAGGCGGCCCAGTTTCACTGAAAGCGCCGGTCCGGAAGAGGGCGAAAGGCTGTACGAACGATTCTGCTCGGCGCTCCGCATTCACGGCATTCAAGTCAGCACCGGTGTCTTCCGCGCCGAGATGAGCGTTCGACTGCACAATGACGGTCCGGTGACCATCTGGCTCGATTCCGACGAGGTCCTTTCACGCCGGTAGCCACGCGGCGTGCGCCTATAATGCATGGATGCAACCGACTTTGCCCAGTTCTCCATTGGCCGTGACGCTCGGACCTTTGTCGCTCCGGAATCCGGTGATGACAGCGTCCGGCACGTTCGGATTCGGCCTGGAATACGCCGACTTTGTTGAGTTGAACCGTCTCGGCGCGGTGGTCACCAAGGCTACCACTCTCCGGCCGCGAATCGGCAACCCTCCGCCGCGCACCGTCGAAACTCCTTCCGGCATGCTGAACGCCATCGGACTGCAGAACGACGGAGTTGACGCTTTTCTTCAGCACAAACTACCGGCACTGTCAGTTTATGATGTGCCCGTGATTGTGAACATCGCCGGAACGACGGTGGACGAGTACGCAACACTGGCGGGTATGCTGGATGTGGAAGGCGTGTCGGGAATTGAGATCAACATATCCTGCCCAAACGTGGAAGAAGGCATCGACTTCTGCCTGAAGCCGGAAGCGACTGAACGGGTTGTGTCTGCCGTGCGTCAACGCACGTCCAAGTGCGTGATATGTAAACTGAGCCCGAACGTCAGCGACATCACAGTCATCGCTCGCGCCGCCGAAGCCGGTGGGGCGGATGCGGTGAGCGTTATCAACACGCTTATTGGTCTGGCCGTCGATGTGGAACGACGAAAACCCGTGCTGGCAAACATTACAGGCGGACTCAGCGGCCCGGCGATACGTCCGGTGGCGGTCCGAATGGCGTGGCTTGTATCAAAGGCCGTTCGCATTCCGGTCATCGGAGTCGGAGGCATCATGAACGCGAATGACGCTCTGGAATTCCTGATTGCCGGGGCGACAGCGGTGCAGGTGGGAACCGGATCGTTTGTGTCGCCGCGGGCCTCGCTGGATGTAATCGACGGCATAGAGGCGTATCTTCAGCGCCACGGTTTTGAGTCAGTTCACGATATCATTGGGTCCCTGGATACGTCGGGGAAACAACCGGAGCCGAAAGCCGCATGAAAACGTTGTTCATCCTGTTGCTGTTGTGCGTCACGGCAGTCTGCGCCTGTGCCGATCCACTGTTGGACGACGACTTCAGTGCCTACGGCCCTGGAAGCACAGGCGCGCCGTCGTGGAGCGCTCTCGCCGGTACTACGTGGCACGCGCGGGACGGCCAATTGCGAGGACCCGTCGTGTCGCGCTGGAACAAACGTCCGCCAATCGGCTATTCCATCAGAATCGAAGCCACTTTTCCCGAAGAGGAAGTGAACGTCGAGTTTGGCCTGTATCTGAATGCAACTTCAGATACCGACCTCGATTCCGCGGATGTGGTGATGGTATCGGTTTCGGCGGACCGGTCTGCTTCGCTTGTTACCGGAGCCGACGGACCGACCACCCTGGGGCGGCGTTCTCCCGTCTCGTTGGGCATGGTGAGTGATAACAGGGCTACTTTGCGCGTTCTGGTTTCCGGTGATGACAACGCCGTTGCCGTGCAGTGGAACGGCAAGACAATCGGCAAGCCTTGGTCACCCGAATACCCCGGCGGACCGGTGTCTGTGATGGCCGGCGCCAGGGTAGGGGTGGACCGCGTGCTGATTGAACCGCTGACCAACGAGGACAAGGCACTTCTGCGAAAGCCGGGATTGTTGACAGGAATCAGGGATGTTGCAGTCGCCCAGGACGGCTCAATCCTCGCGTTGATGGCGGATGCCACGTGCGTGTGGACGCTGAACGCGAAGGGCGATGTCACCGGAGGTTTCGGGCGGCGTCTGGCGGGTCACCTGCCGGATGCGGTGGCCTTGTCGGTAGGTAAGGACGGGATGGTCTATGTTCTGAACCGAAAACCGGCGGAGGTCGTTGTCTATCAAACGAATGGGGGCATCAATAAAAGGTTCGGATTGGGGCAACTCAAAGAGCCCTCCGATGTCGCCGTTCTGTCTGATGGACGTGTGTTGGTGGCTGATCCCGGAGCCAGAGGGCTTTCGATTTTCGATGCCGCGGGAAATTGGGTTCGAACCATAACAAAGATGGAGGACCGGCCGTTCAGCCCCTTGCGCGTGGCGGAAGGGTCGACAGGGGAGATATACGCCGGCAACGACAGCGAACGGGTTGAATTTCGTCTGACGGGACTTGGTCTTCCGGATTTTATCTCGAGAACGCCTGTTGCGTTCCGTGACGCGACAGTGATGCGCGGAAAGACGGTCTTTGCGCAAAGTGATGCGGTTTTGATGCGGGGCGACGACACGCGCAGATTTCGCGCGGACGCTTGCGGGGGGCTTGGCCGCGACGCGAGGCTGATCGTGGTGGGAGAAACACTTTACATCCTGTTACGAGAAAGCGGTCTGCTGGTGGAAGTGCCCGCCAGTCTGTCCGATGTCGTCCCCACGATTACCCGGGACGCAACAGACAGTTCAGCGGTTGTCGTCAAGTGGACCACTCCGGAGCCTTCCGTACGTTCGCGGGTTCAGGTTCTGCGCGGTGGTCAGTGGGAGAACTTCGTGTCGCGCATCGATGTTCCTTCCAGGGAGCACGCCGTGGCGCTGAAGGATATCATACCGGAGAACGGCTTGCGGTTCCGATTTTCGCCGTGCCTGCGTTCGATTCCGGAATCCGAGTGGTCCCGGGAGTATGAGATTGGAGAGGGGGGCGCCCGGTGACCGAAACACCGTTGACATTCGGACCCGCAGACCGAAATACCGGCGGTTCTTCCGGACGTCCATTCCGTTGGGCTGTCTGGAGTTGCCTCCTGCTGGGCATCCTGGGTCTCGTGCTGTTGTTGACGCTCGGATTGTCCCTGTTGAACACCCATCGAGGTCGCGTGATGCTTAAATGGGCGGACAACGTGAACGAATGCCAGATGAAGCGCCTGGTCGAGCTTTCGGGCGCCTTACAGCGTTATCACCAGGACAACGGTGCGCTCCCGAAACGGCTGGATCAGGTATATCCCACGTATATGAAATCACCCGTCAACCTGCGCTGTCCGGCGGAACCCTCGCACGCCGGCGGCACGAGTTTCCACTACCGGCCGTGGGTGGAGTGGGGTAACCGCAAAGCCGTGCTGGTTTATTGCACACATCATCCGATACCGCCGGAGTTGCGTAAGTTCGTGGCCAACGAGTCGAGGGAATTCGTGCCCGTCATCCGGGGCGACGGATCGGTCGACCGCCTGGTGGCGGATACGCGCGTCATGATTCGCGAAGACGCTGAGCGACAGTCGGCAACCAAAACGAAACAGTGACCGAACTTCTTGACAATTCACACCGCCAGTGATACCCTGTAGGCAGGTGCGCAAACGTTTGCGCCTTGCGTATGCTTTGAGGTCCCTTCCGGCACGTCAGGGAGTATACCGTGTCACTGCGAAAGATCGCTCAAGAAGCCGGGGTTTCCATATCCACCGTTTCGCGTGTCATCAATGACACCAGCGACAGCCGCATCAGCGTGGAAACCCGGGAGCGCGTGCTGGAGATCGCCCGCGCGATGCGCTACCGGCCCAATCCCCAGGCAGTCGCGCTTGTCAAACAGCAGGGACCGGATGCCCTCGGTCTGGTTTTTCCCTACCATTCGCACGTCTTCCGCAGTTATTACTTTTCCGAAATCGTATGCGGCGCGATGGATGCGGCCAACCAGTTCGGGCGGGATATCCATCTGCTTATTCACAGGGAAGCGTCGGAGGACGCTTACCGCTCGTTGTTTTCGCGAGTTTCGGTCGCTGGCGTTCTCCTGATGGGCATGCGGGAAGGGGATCCGGCCGTTCGGATCTGCCGCGAAGCCGGTCTGCCGGTTGTCGCGTTAAGCCGCAAACCGTCCGAAGCCGGGGCTCTATCGGTTGATTGCGACAACACGGGCGGCGCAAGAGAGATTGTGTCCCGCCTGATACAACACGGTCACAAACGCATCGGATTTCTGTCCGGCCCCCCCGACCTGCCCGACGCGCGAGACCGTATGCTCGGATATCAAATGGCACTGCAGGAAGCCGGTATCAAGTTTGAGCCGCGTCTTGTCGTGCCGGGTTCCTATATCATCTCGGAAGGTCGCAAAGGAACCCGAACCCTCATGAGCCTTCCCAAGCCGCCAACTGCGATTTTCGGGGCAAACGACCAGTCCGCCATCGGAGCCGTGATGGCTCTCAAGAGGCTGGGAATGCGCGTTCCCAGGGATGTCGCAGTGGTCGGATTCGACGATATACCGATGGCTCAGTATGTGGAGCCGTCTCTCACAACCATGCACCAACCCATGTACCGCATGGGTTCCCGCGCGGTCGAATTACTGGTCAGGCATATCGAGAGTCCTGAAGACCAGTCGGAACCCGACCGCCTGGTTCTGCGTCCCCGCCTTGTTCTGCGGCGTTCGTGCGGAACGAATAAATCCCGCACGGCCGCGGACTGAAATGCACGAGGAGGATTACTTATGCGCCGCCTGAAAGCGTTCACGTTGATTGAACTTTTGGTGGTGATTGCCATAATCGCCATTCTGGCCGCCATCCTATTCCCCGTTTTCGCCAGAGCGCGCGACCGCGCGAAGATGAGCGCCTGCATCTCCAACGAGAAACAGATCGGTATCGCGCTGACAACCTACGCGGACGACTGGCAGGAGTGCTACCCGCCGGAACGCGTTCTCTCGCCCGGTTGGTCGCTGGGAAGTCCGACGTGGAAGGACGCCCTGGATCCCTACATCAAGAGCAAGGACGTATGGATCTGCCCCGGCAACGACCAGGCGTGGTCTCCCGCGCCGTCTCCTTACGGAACCGGCAAGAATGGCGACGAATGCGGCCGGTTCCCGAGGTCGTATGCCTACAACGGGGATATCTTTTACCAGAATCCGACAAACCAGCACAAGGCCGTGCCGATCTCCAAATTCAAGAGTCCGGGCGGAACCATCCTGTTTGTCGAGACGAGGTCGACCTATTCGGACCTTCCGTCCGACGGCGGAAGCACGTGGTGGGCTCAAACGGGCGCCATCCGGTCGACCATTGTCAATCCCAAGCCGACCAAGGGCGCCTTCAACGCTCACTCCAACGGGATGATGAACTTCATCTTTGCAGACACCCACGTCCAGTCGCTGAAGTTGCGGCAGACGTTTATCCCGACGCCGATGTGGCCCGTGGAACCGGGCAAGGAGAGCAATCCACAGGGTACGAAATACGCCGACCTTGCCAAGGACACCAATATGCTACCGGAGTACCGCTGATGACTGACAACTGGACCCGAATGCTGGCTACCGTCGCATTACTGTCCGGAATATTCAACGCACAAAGCGCTATCACCCTCGCCGCCCAGATGGACTGGGGCGCCGTGAAGGGCTTCTACGTTGCCTTGGAGAATCCCGCCGGGCGCCCGCCGGTGCTGGCCGAGACGAAACTGGTGCTCGGTGTGGCGGATGGGGCCAACTGGCGGTGGGTGAACGTAACGCCGAAATGGAAGTGGGATACAGTTTACACAATCCGGATGGAGATTCGCCCAGACGAGGCAGAGTTGTTTCTGGATGGTGTCTCTCAGGGGGTGGCGAAGGGATCGTTCATTCCGTTTGACGGCGACCTGGTCGGCGCACAGGGTACGGGCTTCACCGGAGGCCCGGGCGATTATGCCGCGACCCAGACGAAGTTGACATTCAAGGACTTCAGGGGTACGAGCCAGACGGCGGATATCAGCGCTCCGAATGACAGCAATGTCTATCGTCCGCAGGCTCCCGTGGCAATCAAACGCAAAGGCGCGGCGCCTATCATCGAGATAGAGGCGGGTGTGAGGTTCTCCAAATCGCCGTCGCTGTATGAAGCCTCGCCTTTCGTCGACCGCTACGGCCAGTACAGGCACTCGGACTGGCCGGGAAAAGTGAAAACCGAAGCGGATATCATCGCCGGCGGACGGGAGGAAGCACGCGTTCACGCCACGTGGCCGGCTCCAAAAGGTTACGACAAATACGGCGGTCGAACCGACACGGGCTGGAAGGAAAAAGGGACGGGGTTCTTTCGCGTGGCCCAGAAAAACGGCTACTGGTTCCTGATCACACCGGAAGGTAATCCTTGCTTCTACACCGGCCTTTGCACGGTAGAGCCCGGCGTTGGTGAACGAACCCCGGTGAACGAGCGCCTCTACCTGTTCGATGAACTTCCACCCCGCACGGGTCCGTCCGCCGGCGCCTGGGCCAGGAACCTGTGGGGCGACTTTTCCGGCATCGAGTACGTATCGTATTACACGTGGAACGTGGCCCGGAAGTACGGCGAGTCCTGGCCCGAAAAAAGCGCCGCTTCGGTACGTGAGCGGTTGTCCAAATGGGGATTCACAGGTCTTGCCAAGTGGGTAAGCGGTGTACCGAATGTGCCGTATCTGCCGTATCTCGCCCACTGGGACGTGCCGAATCTGGCAGACCACCCCGATGTGTTCGATCCCGCTGTTCGGAAGGTATTCGCCGATTCCCTGAAACAGCAGATGGGCGACGGAATCAAGGATCCGTGGATCGTGGGGTGGAGCGTAGGAAACGAGTATCCGCAAATCATCAAAACGGCGGAGATCCGTTCCATCCTGACGATGCCGGGAAAGGTCCCGGCGAAACGGGCGTTGATCGATCACGTCGTTCACACAACGTACAACGGCAGTACCGAAGACGCAGGAAAGGCGTGGGGACTGGGACCGACGGGTGAAGATGCCTTGTACGAAGGTCACCCGGACGCGCCCGCGGCTGATATAGAGAAGATGCGCCGGTATTACCAGGAAAACTACTACGCATTCATGCGAGACACGGTTCAGCAGAACGATCCCAACCACCTTTATCTCGGGTGCTGGCCGGTTCCGGGTTGGTGGGAGAACGACGAGGATTGGCGTATCACGGCCGCGTACTGCGATGTGATGGGATTCGACCGTTACGCGGCAACCTTCACAGAGCCTTACCTGGACAAACTTATCAAGGAAGGCAACAAGCCTATTCTGTGCGGCGAGTTTGCTTTCCCGCCCTACTACGACGGAATGCGCGGTTTCGGGCGATACTCGACCATCTATTCGAAAGATGACGCCGACGCCGCCAGGTACTACCGAACGTGGATGAAAGACGCCGCGGCCAACCCGTACTGTGTCGGTGTATGTTACTTCCAGTATCGCGACCAGGCCATCACGGGACGAGGACCCGGGCGTGGGGAAGTACTGGTCATCGACGAGAACTTCGCGTTCGGCTTGGTGGACGTCGCAGACAGGCCCAAATGGGACCTCGTTACCGCCGTTCGCGAGTCGAATCTCGCGGCGAGGGTTGACCGGTTCGGCCACGCAGGAATCGAATTGAAGAGCAAGTAACAGTGATCGGGCGGTCAACCGGCCGTCCGATGGTTCGCCTCATCGGGCCGGTTCAGGCCCAAACAGGAGATATCAGATGATGATCGACAGGCAGATTAGGAAACGGCTCTTGCGCCTGATCCCGTTGCTGGCAGTGCTTGCGGTTTCGGGATTTCGGGCGAACGCTCAGACGATCACGATTGACCCCTCAACAGCCACTACCGTGTCTTCCCAGGGCGGCTACCTGCACGGCTCGGGATACGATGTGTCCACACCGATTCCGCGCGTGCTGACCGACTATAATTCGTCGACAGGCTACGCCATCTATTTCTTCTGTCCGGCATCCTGGGTTGAGATACCTTTCACGGTGGCGACAACGGGTATCTACTCGGCGTCGATTGAATATGCCGCGATCAACGACAACGTGGCGATTCAGATTGATGTCCGGCGCGCGGGAACCGAAAACCACTGGGTGTCTCCGGACCTCGCGCTGACGAACACCAATGATTTGGCTCTTTCATCGCCACCGGCAACAGTGACGACCTCCGGGATACGGCTGACCGCCACCGGGAACTACATACTCCGCGTTCGTAACGTATCGTGGCTTCGCAGTACAGCCACCACGCGACCGCAGAGTTTCCAGTACGACGCAGTCGGTTTCAATCCACGGCCGTTCACCCTGGGAGCGGTAAAACTGACACGCACCGGCGCCGCGACAACCGGCGCGACCATCTCCGGAAAAGTGACGTCCACAGGTATCGGCAACGTCGGCAAGGCGTGGGTGATGGCCGCGCCAAGCGGGACAGGCCCCGCGGAACCGGGTCCCTTCTGGCAACAGGGCTTCTGGACCCAGACCAATGCGGACGGCTCGTACAGCCTCAGCGTCGGGGCGGGAACCTACAAAATCCACGCCGGCAGGCCGGATACCTATGTCCTTCCGGGATACACCTCCAACGACATCACCATTTCAGCCGGCGGAATGTCGATCACAAACATCACACTCCCCTCCCGGTGGGGTACTCTGACCGACGGCAGGCTGACTCTGCTGGTCCAGAGCGAGTATTTCTTCAGCAAGAACCCGGATTCGATGCCGGCGTTGGACGACGTAAACCAGTATAACGAGTCTACCGTGCTGATAACAGGCGACTGGTATTCAGACGGCCCTCCGGGAACCAATCCCGGTGGAACCGAAGGAAACGGGTTCAAGGTCGGCTACATGAGCGCCGGTGACTATATGGACTATTACGTCGATGTTCCCACCGGTAAGGGCGGCCAGTATATGGTCACGCTGACCTACTACAACGGCAATGACACGGCGGCTCTCTACCGCTTCACCGCCAATCCGGGCACCGTGGACGAGAACAGCACGGAAGGCTCTCTGCCTTCGACTCCCGGGAACTATGTAGCTCCACAAATCAAGGTGTTCAACGCGCCTCCGCTGACGCTGAAGGCCGGTCTGAACATCATCCGACAGCACGACGTGGAGTACGCGGCGGACACAGATTCGTTCCGTTTGACCCAGATTGTGGAGGAGGTACCCGGCGCCATCAATCCGGACAACGCGACCTTCGTCTGGGCCACCGGAGAAGCGAGCGCGGGCTTTGTCACAACTCCCACCAAACCCGGCGACGGCACCATCACGAACTTCACCAAGGGCTCCTATGTGGAGATACCGTTCTCGGTTGATGCTCCCGGCCTGTACAAACTGACAACGCCCGTGGCCACCAACATCGATGACGGCATGTTGCAGTTCGACATTCGGCCGGAGGGAACGGAGGCTCACTACTCGACACCCGATATGCCTGTTCCCAACACGGGTGGCATGGGCAATTTCAACCACTCTATCGTCGTTGATGAACTGCCGTTGCTGACTGCCGGCAACTACATCCTCAGGGTCCGAAACACTACGCGCCTTCACAACCACACGGCGGCGAACCGCGAACCGCAATACATGAGCGACTTCAGCGTAAATCCGCCGGTGTTCCGGAGCACTGCGGTCAACTTCGGCACCATGGTCATCACCAAGACCTATAATCTGCCTCCCACTGCTGTCATCAGCGGCAAGGTACTGGCTTCCGACATCGGAAACTTCGGCGTTCAAGGCGCTTGGGTGATGGCGGTGCCGACGACCACGACATCGGTGGAAGAGCCCGGCCCGTTCCATCAGAAGGGCTTCTGGACGACCACCGCCGCGGACGGATCCTACAGCCTGCCCGTACTGGCCGGTTCGTATGTCGTTCAAGCAGGCAGGCCGGATATGTACGCGTTTGCCGGATCGAACAAGGCGTCGTCCAGCCCTGCCTCCGGCGCGACTTCCACGGTGGATCTTAGCCTGCCTTCACGTTACTACAAGACGACGGCGGGCAAGTACGAAGTACAGGTGGAAGCGGAGTACTTTTTCGCCAAGCCGACTGATGTATTCGGCACCGGCGGCTACGCGCCTAGTGTGATCGCATTGCAGGGCGTTCCTGCGGCGCAGAACGGCATCCGGCCGGGCTACACCGATCCGGGCGACTTCATCGATATTCACGTCGACGTTCCGGTTGGAGCCGCCGGGCTTTACTGGTTATCGCACAAGTACTTCAACGGTTACTGGGACAACGCCACGTATCCGGACGGAGACATACAGTTCACCGCCAATCCGGGGACGGCGAACGAGAACTACATCTACGCGTTGCACCCGAACACGACGCCGAAGAATGAAGACGGTTCGTGGGCGGGCGGCCCCGCTGTTGGTTACGACACTCCCGGTGTTCTGTTGTTCCCCGATCCGCTGGATTTGCTGGAGGGACACAACGTCATCAAGATCGAACTGACGGGCGGTTCGACGACGTTTGATGCTTTCGTTCTGTCCGAGGTGAACGAACCCGTGGCGCAACCCGGTGCGGGGGAGGCGCTGAGGATCGCGGCAGGACTGAAGGCGGGTCCGCCCGCCGGATCGGCGTTCGCCGCGCTGGATGTGGTCGTGGACAATAAAATCACGATTGCCGATGCCGTTTCACTCGCCAAACAGGGCAAACTGTAAGAGACAACACATGTGCGACGGACGGAGCTGAGAACGGCTCCGTCCGTCAACCGTGCCTTTGACGAGAAAGGAAAATCAACACCGACATGGGATCAGCAAGGTTCCCGGAAGGCTTCCTTTGGGGCGCCGCCACGGCTTCGTACCAGATTGAGGGAGCGCATCAGGAAGACGGCAAGGGAGAGAGTGTCTGGGACAGATTCTCACACACGCCTGGAAAGATCGCGAACAACGACACCGGCGACGTGGCGTGCGATCATTACCACCGGTTCCGCGAAGACGTGGCTTTGATGAAGGAACTGGGCCTCAAGGCGTACCGGTTCTCAATCTCCTGGCCGCGCATCCAGCCTGCCGGGATCGGCGCCGCCAATACGAAGGGTGTCGAGTTCTACAGCAATCTGGTGGATTCCTTGTTGGAAGCCGGCATCGAACCTATGCCCACCCTGTTTCACTGGGACCTTCCGCAAGCGCTGGAAGACAACGGCGGTTGGGCCAATCCGGCAACGGCGGACGCCTTCGCCGATTACGCCGAAATCATGTTCAAGGCTCTCGGCGGTCGCGTGAAGAAGTGGATGACACTGAACGAACCCGGTGTGTTCGTGCACATGGGGCACGGGTCCGGCGAACACGCTCCCGGCCACAGGGATTTTGATATTTGCCTGAAGGCCGGTTACACGGCGATCCGCGCGCACGGCCTGGCTGCCCGAAGGTTCCGGCAGGTGATTCCCGACGGCAAGATTGGCATTGCCTACAGCTTCAGCGCCCAGCACCCGATCGACGACTCGCCGGAAGCCGCGCTGGACGTAAAAAAGGGCAACGCTTTTTACCACAGGTGGTTCATCGATCCCGTGATGCGTCAGGAATATCCCGATCTGATGCTCGCCGAAGTCGGTTCGCGGATGCCGCCGCTGACCGCCGATGACAAGTCCGCCCTTACGGATTCCCTGGACTACATGGGCGTGAACTACTACTTTCGGTCCATCTGTCCGTACCAACCTGGACGCGGATTGCTGAACAAGGACGGCCGGGTGGAAGGTTCCGAATACACCGACATGGGCTGGGAAGTCTATCCGAGAGGACTCTACGAACTGCTGACCTGGTTGCACAGCGATTACGGCGCCCCGGAGATGTACATCACCGAAAATGGGGCGGCTTATCCGGACAAACCCGATGCCGACGGCTACGTGGACGACCAGGACCGACTGGCGTATCTGAAGGCGCATTTTCTGTCGGCCCGCGATGCCATCAGCGAAGGCGTTCGGTTGAAGGGGTATCTAGTCTGGTCCCTGCTTGACAACTTCGAATGGGCCTACGGCTACGCCAAGCGGTTCGGTATCGTTCGTGTGGATTACAACACGCAGAAGCGTATCCCGAAGGCCTCCGCCCGTTGGTATTCCCGCGTGATTCGGGAGAATGCGGTCGATGCCGGATAACGTTCGACGTTTGCTTTCGGCATGGATTATCCCGCTGATGATATGGTTCGTTTGCGGGACCGCCACCGCCGCGTCGTACCGCCACCTTCTGTTCGCGAAGTACGACTGGTCCGCCAACAAGGGATTCTACCTTACTCTCGAGAACGACGGACCCGCGGCGGGCGCCCTTGATCCGTCTACTCTCTATCTAATCCTAGGCGTTGCGGACGGCTCCCATTGGCGCTACATTAAAACGAAACCGGCGTGGACCATGGAGCGTGCGTACAACGTGAAGGCGGTCATCAAACCGGGCTACGCCGAACTGTACCTGGACAACACGCTGATACAACGCTCCTACGGAGGCTATACATCGAGTCCGGGTCCTCTTGTCGCCGGCTGGAGTGATCTCTGGTCGTTTGATCCTTCCACCTATTACGTGCGGCAGAGCCTGGCCGAGGCCGTCGCGCCGGACGCTTCCGTTCTGTTCGACCTCAGCGTTGAATCAACCCGGAATGAGCAACTGTTTATGTTCAACCGGCAGAGCCGCAAACGGGTATCCTGGCTGGTACCGGATGCGCAGACGCAGACTCTATCGGCCACGTTCAGCCTGCACCAATTCTCAAATCCGAGGCTGTCCGATCCGTTTGTCGACACTTACGGCCAGTGCCGCTACGCTTCCTGGCCCGCCAAGGTGGCGGTTGATGCGGATTTGATCACAGACAAAACGGCTGAAGAGACTCAACTCGCCGAGTGGGGTCTTCGGGCCAACGTCGACAATTACGGCGGTTACACCGACCTGGGGTGGAAGGAGACGGGCACTCTCTATTTCCGGGTTGTCAAGCGAGACGGTTACTGGTGGATGATCTCACCGAGCGGCAATCCGATGTTTTACACGGGAGTCTGCGATGCGCCGGCCGCCACGTGGGAGAAGACGCCGGTCAGTGATCGCTTCTCGATCTTCGAAAGCCTTCCGTCGCAAACCGGAACCACCGCCTCCGCGTGGGGGACGGACGTATGGGGCGACGGTACCGGTACCCGGTACGTGGCCCCCCAGGCGGCCAATCTGGTCCGGAAGTACGGTACCGCGTGGGAATCGCAGGCTACGAACTCGGCAACCTTGCGTGTTAAAACGCTCGGTTTCAGCGGTATGGCGAAATGGTGCGGTTTCTATCCCGGCATGCCGACATTGCAGGTGCTCGGACGATCGGGTGTGCCGGTGGTTTCACGCCACCCGGATGTGTTTGACCTGACCGTTCGCAACACATTCCGGCAGGTTCTCTATAACCAGATCAATCCGCACAAGACGGATCCGATGATTGTCGGCTGGTCGCTTGGCAGTGAGATTGACGAGATCTTCACCGGCACTGAAATCCGCGAAGTCCTCGCGAAGAACAGTTCCGTTGCCGCGAAGAAGGCGCTGAGCGACTATGCGCTCTCGGCGCTTTATGACGGAAACTTGAGTGCGCTGGCAACGGCCTGGAGAATAGCGGCCTCGAACATCCAGGACGTCTATAACTCCTCTCCGAATCCCTCCGACGCCGATGTGGAAGCATTGCGGCAGTACTACGCCGACGCCTACTACCGATACGTCTACGAGACCATCAAGAGCATCGATCCGAACCACCTGTACATCGCGGCGTACATCGTGCCCGGATGGTGGGAGAACGAGAACGACTGGCGGCTGATCGGCAAATGGTGCGACGTGATCGGCTACGACTTCTACAACCACGATTTCGAGGACAACCGGCTGGCCAGGCTGATCCGCGAAACCGACAAGCCGGTTCTATGCGGTGAGTTCTCATTCCCGGCCCTTTATCGGGGCACAAGGGGATTTGGCGCGTATCAATCGTGGGCCAACGACGACGCGGAGTCCGGCGATCTTTACACGGCATACTGCGAGGCCGGGGCCGCAAATCCGTATTGTGTCGGAGTCTGCTGGTTTCAGTACCGCGACCAGCCGATAACGGGCAGGGGACCCGGGCGCGGAACGGAACTCGTGTACGGCGAGAACTACGCTTTCGGTATCGTCGATATCACCGACCGCATCAAGTGGGACCTTGCCACGCGCATGAGGCAGACGAACCTCGGCATCACGGCGTACCGGCAGGCCCGAAGCGACTCCAGGATACCATTGAGCAGGGCAGTCGGCGCACTCAGATACGCGGGCGGCCTGTGGATAACAACGGATTCGGCCTTCCGGAACCTGGACGTTTACAACACCGGATCATCGGTGAACAGGATTGACATGGTGGACGCAATCGCCCTCGCAAAACGGGGGTTGTGAGCGCAAGTTACGAATCAAAGACATGGAGCCTTGAAAATGCCCGTCCGCACAGTGTTACGCATTCTGCTGATGGTTCTGGCGGTTTTCCCCGGTTTCGCCTCGTCCAAAGATGAGCCCACCGTCCTGCGCTTCCGTTACTGGGGCGATATCAAGGAAGTTGGAATCATCAACAGTGTCGTCAAGGACTTCGAGCGCGCGCACCCGGGAGTCAAGGTACGCGCGGAACGGGCGCCTTCCGGCGACTCCTACACGCAGAAGGTCCTCGTAGAATTCGCGGGAGGCACCGCGCCGGACGTTCTGTTCGTGGAAGTCAACATCTTCGTGACCCTCGCCGAAAAAGGGGTGCTGATGCCCCTCAACGACTTGATGAGGGACACGAACTTCCCGATCGAGGAGTATTACCCCAAACTTGTCGACCGCTTCACGGTGCGCGGTCAGGTCTACACCATCCCCCGCGACATCGCTCCGGTTTGCTGTATCTACTACAACAAGAAACTGTTCGACGAGGCCGGTGTGCCGTATCCCACCGACGACTGGTCGTGGTCGCCGGATCCCGACCGCGTGGCGAAACAGGGCATCGATCCAAACAAGGACTTCCTCACGGTCGCGAAGAAACTCACGCGCGTCATTCCCGGTAGTCGGAACAAGCAGTACGGAATCGACCTGGGCTGGGAACCGCTGGTGTACACCAACGGCGGGCGCCTGGTCGATGACGTAAAGAATCCGACCAGGCTCCGGATGAGCGACCCGAAGGTTACCGAAGCCATTCAGTTTCGTGCCGACCTGATGAACAAGTATAAGGTCATGCCGTCGCCCACCGATCTGCAGAGCTTGGGTGTGGGCACACCGGATCTGTTCATGTCCGGGAAGTTGGCGATGTACTTCAGCGGAATCTGGAACACGCCTCAGTTCCGGGATATCAAGGCGTTCGATTGGGATGTAGCCGTATTTCCACGCGGTCCGAACGGTGTGCACGAGTTCCCAACGGGTGGCTCGGGTTACAGCATCGCGCGAACCACGAAGCACCCCGACCTCGCATGGGAACTGGTGCGGTACCTGTCCGGCAAGGAAGGCATGAGCCGTCTGGCGGCGACCGGACTCGCACAGCCCGCCATCAGGAAATTGGCGGAGTCGCCGGTCTGGATCGACGGCAAGAATCCGCGCAACAAGCAGATTACCCTCACCTCCGCGGACCGCATTGTGTTCCTCCCGTTCACCCCGGCCTGGAACGAGATGATGTCCAAGATCAATCCCGAACTGGACCTTGTCTGGCTGGGCAAACAGACGGCGCAACAGGCACTGGACAAGAGCGAGCCTCTCGCGCAGAAAGTGCTGGACGAATACCGCCGCGAGAAAGCGTTCCAAGCGTTCCCGTGGAAATACGGAGTGCTGGCCTTTTTTGCGCTTCTCGCGCTCATTGTCGCGGCGGTCTGGTGGTTCTCACGGCACGAATGGACCGAGATGAAGTCCCGACTGCGCCGCGCCGACGCCAGAGCGGGGTATCTGTTTATCCTGCCGTGGATACTGGGATTCCTGATATTCACCATAGGTCCGGTGATTGCCTCGTTCCTGCTCGCTTTCTGCCAGTGGGACCTCATCAAGCCGGCCCAATGGGTGGGATTGTACAACTTCGCGCAGATATTGGGGCAGGATGAATTGTTCCGCAAGTCGCTTTGGAACACGCTGGTCTTCACCGTGTTCAGCGTTCCGTTGGGGATGGTCGGAAGCCTTGCCGTCGCCATGCTGTTGAACACGAAGGCGAAGGGTCTGGCATTGTTCCGGACTATGTATTATCTGCCGGCTGTTACGTCGGCAGTGGCCGCGTCCGTGCTGTGGATATGGATATTCAACCCGGAGTTCGGCTTGCTGAATACCTTCATCGACGGTCTGCATCTGACGCCGGTGGCCAACTGGCTGGGCCTGCTCGATCCGGAGAAGCAACGGGTGTTGTGGCTGGGTGATGAGCGTCTCGCCAAGCCGTCGCTGATCCTGATGGGACTGTGGGGAGTCGGCGGCGGTATGATCATCTTCCTGGCAGGCTTGCAGAGTATTCCGAACGCGTTGTACGAAGCCGCACACCTGGATGGGGCCGGGCCGTTTCACCGGTTCCGACACGTTACGATCCCGATGCTGACGCCGACCATCTTCTTCAGCCTCATCATGGGCGTCATCGGCAGTTTCCAGGTGTTCACACAGGCGTTCGTGATGACGTCCGGCGGCCCGCACAACGCCACGCTGTTCTATGTGCTCTACCTGTATCAGAACGCATTTCAATTCCTGAGGATGGGATACGCCAGCGCGCTCGCCTGGCTGTTGTTTGCCGTGATCCTGGTGGTGACAATGATCCAGTTCAAGTTCAGCCACTGGGTTTACTACGAAGGAGCGGAACAGAAATGACGGACGCAGTGGAAGTTCGCACTGGGCGCAGGGCTCCGGTCAGCCGTTATGTCGGAGGAGCGATTCTGTACCTGGTGCTGATACTGGGAGCGCTGGTATTCATGATGCCGTTTCTGTGGATGCTTTCGACGTCGCTGAAGACGCCGGACCTGGTGACGCAGTATCCCCCCGTTTGGATACCGCCGAAGTTCATGTGGTCCAACTACGTGCAGACGTGGAAAACAGTGCCGTTCGGTTTGTTCACGAAGAACACATTGCAGGTTGCGTTGCTGGCCACGATTGGAACGACACTCTCCGCATGTGTCGTGGCGTTCGGCTTTGCCAGGATTCGCTTCCCAGGCAGAAATGCGCTGTTTGTGCTGATGCTCTCGACGATGATGTTGCCCGGCATCGTCACGCTGATTCCGGGATACATTCTGTTCCGCGAACTGGGCTGGATCGACACATTGAAACCGCTGTGGGTGCCGGCGTTTTTCGGCGGAGGCGCGTTCAACGTGTTTCTTCTGCGCCAGTTCTTCATGACCATCCCGCTGGAACTGGACGAAGCGTCGCGCATTGACGGAGCCTCCTGGTGGCAGGTGTTCTGGCAGGTGGTGCTTCCGCTGGCCGGACCGGCGACGACCACGGTGGCCCTGTTCTCGTTCATCGGCGCGTGGAAGGACTTCATGGGTCCGCTGATCTTCATCAACAGCCTGGAAAAGCAGACGCTGGAGTTGGGACTGCAGACCTTCCAAACCTTGTACGGCACACACTGGGAACTGATGATGGCCGGAGCCGTGATCGTTGTTCTACCGCTTCTGGTCATCTTTTTCATCGGCCAGCGGTTCTTCATTCAAGGCATCGTCATGACGGGCTTGAAGGGATGAAACCGGTCTCTGACGCGACCTGCATCGCCGTGGTGGTGGTTCTGCTGATCGCGCTTTCCACGGTCGTTCCGGCCGGCGCAAAAGAAGCCGACTGCTTTCGCATCGATGTTCTGGACTCGGACACCGGTCGCGGCGTGCCCCTCGTGGAATTGACCACCACCGACGCGGTTCGTTACTACACCGACAGCAACGGCATCGTCGCAATCAACGATCCCGAGTTGATGGGGCAAACCGTCTTCTTCCACGTCAGAAGCCACGGATACGAGTACCCGGCCGATGATTTCGGCTACCGCGGCAGTTCGTTTGAGATCAAGGCGGGCGGTCGGGGTGAGATACGCATCAAGCGCCATAACATCGCGGAGCGCATGTACCGAATCACGGGTAGCGGCATCTATCGCGACAGCATCCTGGTCGGCGAGCCGGTTCCGATAAGACAGCCGCTTTTGAACGGCAAGGTCGTGGGACAGGACAGCGTACACGCCGTGCCGTACAAGGGCAGAATCTTCTGGTTGTGGGGAGACACAAGCCGCGCCGCGTATCCGTTGGGAAACTTCAACACCTCTTGCGCCACCTCTCTGCCGCCCGAACGCGGAGGGTTGGATCCTTCCAGGGGTATCGATCTGACTTACTGGGTCGATGATGGCGGCTTCAGCAGGAAGATGATGCCGATGGAAGGCACGATGCCCGTATGGCTCAGCGCTCTCGTTTCGGTGAAAGACGCGGCCGGGCAAGAACAGCTGTTCGCCAAATACGCCCGGGTCCATCAGGACATGAGCGTCAACGAATACGGCATGGCCCGCTGGAACGACGACAAGGCCGTATTTGAGAAAGCGGCCGCGTCAACCGCGCCGTTGTTCCCGGACGGTCATCCCTTCCACTGCAAGGTCATCGGGCGGGAGTATGTGTATTTTCAGGCAACAGGTTCTTCGGAACCGGTTCCGAATGTTCGCGCCCGGGCGCTTGCCGAACACATTGCCGATTCGCGCCGTTTCGAAGGCTTCACGTGCCTCGAAACGGGAGCGCGTTACGATGGCAGGAACACGCGACTGGACCGCGACGCCGGCGGAAAACTGATATACGCATGGAAGCCCGGCACACCCCCGCTGAACTTCGACCAGAGGAAGGAACTGGTGTCGCTGGGAGTTATGAATGCGGGGGAGTCGGCGTTTCCGTTACGGGACATCGAGACGGGAGCGGAGATCAAGGCTCACGGCGGTTCGGTGTTCTGGAACCCGTTCCGCAAGCGATGGGTGATGATCGCCGGCCAGGCAGGGGGCACATCCTACCTTGGCGAGTTGTGGTTCGCCGAGGCCGACACGCCCGTTGGGCCGTGGGCATACGCCCGCAAGATTGTGACGCACGACCGCTACAGCTTCTACAATCCGACCCAGCACCCGTTCTTCGACCAGGAAGGCGGCCGCCTGATTTACTTTGAGGGCACCTACACCAACACTTTCTCGGGCAACTCGGACAAGACGCCGCGCTACGATTACAACCAGGTTATGTACCGCCTCGCTCTCGACGATCCGCGCCTGTCCCTGCCGGTACCGGTCTACGCGGTCTCGGATGGCGAGAAAACGCGGTATGCCGTGCGCGAAACCATCGCGGGTAGGGGAGAATGGAACAGGGTGCAGAGCGTTCCGTTCTTCGCCGTGCCTCCCGACCGCCGCCGCGAGGGACTGGTTCCAGTCTATTCCTCTCCTGAAGGACTCTTCACGTCTCTTGAGAGCCTCCTGAAAACCAAGCCCGCCGGCACCATCAGGCCGCTCTTTTTTGCGTTGCCCCCCGACAAAGCGAAGGACGAACAGCCTTCGGCTGACGTGGTTCCTCTGTATGAATACTTCGATGCAAAAAGCGGAAGACGCTGGTACGGGGTTGGCGACCAAGTACCTGAGACCAGCGCAACGCGCTCGGCGGTACCTCTCTGCCGGGTGTGGCGCAATCCCTCCTCGTTACTGGCTCTCGACCCCGCCGCTCAGCCCCTTCCTTTCTGAACGCCTCCCTGTCCGGTGAGCCATTACCGGTCCTGATCTCTGCCCACGCTTGTAGAACACCTCGATCCCGCACAAATTCAGGGGCATGATGTGCAGGATTATCGCTTATAATTGAACCGCGGAGGTATTCCTGTTGTGCGACCGGCTCGATGCCGCTGTCGCGATCTCCGGTATTCGACACACACCCTTCAAACGGTAGTCTGACACTTGAATCTGCCCCGTTGATATTGAGGATCCCATCATGAACGTCTTCTCACGCAGGCCTGTTCTAAGCCTGTTTGCGCTCATCTTCATCGCCGTATCCGCGTGCGCGCAGGTCACACCAACGCGCCTTCAGTTTTCCGTCCATCCCGGTAACGCCATACCGGGCGGCCTGTTGTATCCGCAACCGACCGTGCGCGCCACGGACAACTTCGGCGTTGTGGCGACGGGATACACCGGCGCGGTAACCCTGACCATCAAGGCAGGGTCCGGCAAGGCGGGCGCGGTTCTGTCCGGCACAACGA
The DNA here is from genome assembly GCA_029564025.1 of Armatimonadota bacterium. Lineage (GTDB taxonomy): Bacteria > Armatimonadota > DTGP01 > JAKQQT01 > JAKQQT01 > JAKQQT01. The sequence goes on from JAKQQT010000068.1 coordinate 25,732, forward strand.
CTGTCAATGCGGTGGCGGGCGTGGCGGACTTCACCGGCCTCAGCATCAACCTGTGCGGTCTGGATTACGTGCTCACGGCAACATCCGGCTCCCTTGCGTCTGCGGATTCCAACGCGTTCGATGTCACCCCTCCCACGGCGACCACGGGCCGGGTATCGGTATCCTCTTCGGGAGAGCAGGGAAACTCCGAAAGCAAGCGACCTGTCATCAGTGGAGATGGCCGTTTCGTGGCGTTCTCGTCGATCGCGACCAACCTCGTGGCCGGTGACACAAACGCCAGGGAAGACATCTTCGTGCACGACAGACAGACGAATCAGACGAGAAGAGTATCGGTTTCCTCCGCCGGCGAGCAGGCGAACAATCACAACTATGATCCCGTTATCAGCGCCGACGGGCGTTTTGTGGCATTTCAATCGGATGCCTTTAACCTAGTGACAGGAGATGGCAACAACAACGGCGATATCTTCGTCTATGACCTTCAGACTTCAACAATCCAGCGGGCTTCTCTTTCCAGCACGGGGAAGGAAGGCAAAAACGGTTCATCCTTCAGACCTTCCATCAGCGCTGATGGGCGTTACGTGGCATTTCAATCTGATACCTACAACCTGGTCACCAATGACTGGGGCTGGCCGGATGACATCTTCGTGCGCGACACAGTGGCCGGAGTCACCACGCGAGTCAGCAGTGCTCCGGGTGGCGCAGATGGTAACTATGAAAGCGAGTTCCCCGCCATCAGCGGCGACGGTCGGTACGTGGCGTTCCAGTCATACGCCACCAATCTCGTTGCGGGCGATACGAACAATCGCGTTGACATTTTTGTGCACGACCGGGACACGGCAACAACGATCCGCGTATCGGTGGACAGCGCCGGAAATCAATCCAATGCGGATAGTTACCGGCCTGCCATCAGTCACGATGGACGTTATATCGCGTTTGCCTCGGACGCTTCGAACCTGGTTGCCGGAGACACGAACGGTGAGATGGACGTATTCGTGCACGACCGGGTAACGCATGTCACGGAACGCGTATCGGTGAACGCAAGCGGCGTTCAAGCGAATGAAGAAAGTTACTCGGCCTCCATCAGCGCGGATGGGCGTTACGTCGCTTTCACATCCTTTGCGTCAAACCTCGTTGTCAATGACGCTAACAACAAGTACGACGTGTTTGTTAAAGACCGCCAGTCCGGAGCAATAGAGCGGGCTTCGGTCTTGTTGTCGGGACAGGAGGGCGATCACAACAGCGGTGATTACGGTCTCGCCATCAGCGCAAACGGCCGATATGTGACGTTCGCCTCGATTGCCACCAACCTGGTCAGTGACGATACAAACAGTGTGCGCGATATCTTCGTGCGCGACCGGTTCCTGGGGCTGAACACGCTGGCATTTACCACACAGCCGGCCGGCGCAACGGCGGGCTACGCGATGACCACGCAACCGGTGGTATCCGTGCGCGACGCTTGCGGCGACGTGGACACGACATTCAACGGGGTTGTGGGACTGACCATCAAGCAAGG
>JAKQQT010000094.1 GCA_029564025.1 Armatimonadota bacterium
CACGGCAGGATGCGTCGGTAACGTGCTGATCACCGGGCTTGACTCTGACGGTGTGGCAATGAGCGACACCATTGCGCTCAATGGCGCGAAAACCGTAGCAGGAGATGAGGCGTTCGCCAGCATCACCGGCATCACCTTCCCGGTGGCGAGGTATCAGTCCGGCGGCATCGAAGTCACGGCAGGCGCGTCCGCCACGGCCGACATGACCATCACCGTGACTGCGGCTGCCCTGACCGGCAGTGCTGAAGTGCTGACTGTGGGAGTGACGCAGGGTGACAGCGTGGAGGATGTTGCTGCGGCCATTGCCGCCGCTGCCAATCTAAATGCCGACATTACCGGCGACTTCACTTTCACGTCCGACGGCGCGGACGTCATTATGACGGCCAAAGCATTCGCCGCGCAGGACGCCACCTACAACATCACCTTTTCCGGGGCCGGTGCAAATGGGACCGGCGTGACCCTGGGCGCATACGCCGGAATCGTGTCCGGCAACCCGGCCGGGAACGTGTCTATTGGGACTACGGACGACCTGGGACTTCCGCATTGTTTACCGTATGACACGATCCTGAAGATCGTCAGCGGCGGAACTGCGGATACTGTGGCGACCAGTTCCTTCCACCCGACCACGCTGGGTTCAAATTGGGTCAACCCGACGGTGGCGCTGAACGGCTCGCAAATCGACATCTACTACCTGGTATAAGGAGGGCATATGGCGGTCGGAGTAAGTTATCTCGCTAAGATCAAGCGGGCGGTGCGGACCGTTTCGACCGCCTCTGACATCTCGACTGAACTGACCGATTTGATTGAGGAATGCCGGGCTGACCTGGTTCAGCTCGGCGTCCTCTCCACCAAGGCGAACGACGAAACCGACGTGCTGGTGCTGGGCGCGGTGCGGAGTTTTGTTCGATGGAAGTTCGCCCAGGACGAGAAAGAAGCCCTGTGGAACATGCAGGACTACCTGACCCAGCGCGATGAGATGCGGCGCAGAGAAGCCTACACCGTGGAGGCCACGCCATGAGAATGGACGAGCAACTGGTGCTGGTCGATACCGTCACGAGCGTCAACAGCGTGGGCATCCCGGTACTGACGGAAACCAAGACCACGGTGTGGGCGGACAAACTGAGCGCCAAACGCGCCGAGTACTACGCGGCCAATGCCGCAGGCATCCGTGTGGACATCGTGTTCAGCGTGAACGCGGACGATTACACGGGGCAAACCGAGGTGGAGTGGAACAGCACGAAATACAACGTGGTCAGGTCCTATGCCTCCGGCCGAGGCCGCGTGGAATTGACCTGCGCGTTGAGGTGATGAGATGGACATACGCTCAAAGATTGTGACGGCGCTTTCAAGTGTAGGGGCGCCTGCTTACTGGATGAAATGGGCCGGGGACACCAACCCGCCCGCCACCTACATCACCTTCCAGACGGTGAACCGGCCTGACCTCAGCGCGGACGATGCCCTTCACGAACGGGAACACTTTGTGTACCTGGATGTATTCAGTGAAACCGACCCCTACTCGGTGGCCAGCGCTGTGCGGACGGCCATGGAAGGCGCGGGCTTTGATGAGGTCGAGATGCGGGACGTAGGGCAGGCCGGGAACACCGTCACCGAACTGAGGGACTACCACGTCGCGTTTACCTTCTCCTACCTGGAGGTGGTTTGATGGCCATTACATTATCTGGCACTGAGGTGTTTCTGAGCGACCTGGAGAGGATGATTCCCAGCGACACCAACGTGGACGCGGCATTGGCGGAAGGGGCAGAAGTCATCGCCAAGGAAATGCGGCAGTTGGCGCCTGTCAAATCTGGAAAACTGAAGAGTGCTATCAAGGTCGGGAAAGCACGGAACGGCCGAAACGGCCGCCAGGTGACGGTGGGTGTCCACCGGCGCGATTTCAGTGGCGACGAATACTACCCGGCCTATGTGGAGTACGGACACGGCGGGCCGCGACCCGCTCCACCGCACCCGTTCATCCGACCCGCCTTTGACCTGAAAAAAGACGAAGCCTGGAACACTGTCAAGCAGGCCGTCATTGACCAAATGAATTCGAAAGGACTGTAAAACATGGCAACATCATCCCGAATCGGCCTGCGCGATGTGAAAATCGCCTGGCTGGACGCAAACACCGATACCCCATCGGCCGCGGCAACCTATACGATGGAGGCCGCGACCGCCCTGG
>JAKQQT010000127.1 GCA_029564025.1 Armatimonadota bacterium
CGATCCGTCCGTAATCCTGACATCGTCGATGCAGACGCCTTGCCCGAAGCGCGCCGTTCCTTCGAACATCACGAAGTAGTTGGTCGACGGGTTCGGCAGTGCCAGCGTGCGCAACGTCCAATCCGGCGTGTCGTTGGTGTAAGCGGCCAGCAGCGACCACGGCTCCGCGGCGTCGCTCTTGACCCACACGCGCAGTTCATCTTGCATACCCTGGAAGGCGCGCATGGCGTGCTGGAACTCAAGACGCGGCGTGGATGGCGCAGCGCCCAGGTTAATCCCGTTCTTGGTAAAGAGGCGGGTCACGTGGTTCGAGGGATTGCCGACCCACAGGACGGCGTTAATGTTTCCCTCGTAGGCACTTTCCGGCAGGTGGAAGGTGTCACCGTTTCCGCCGCCGTTCAGGAACGTCCACGACACCTGATTGGAGACTGTCTGCTGGATCCAGCGCTGCGGGAACATGCCGCCGTACTCAAATCCCTCGGCGAACAGCGTCACGCGCGGCGGCCCCACAGACAGCGTGAAATCAGCGAAGACCGAAACGCCTTCCCCGTGGTCGGTCAGTTGCACGGTGAACACCTGGGTCTCCAAGTTGCTGGCCACGCCGCTGATCACGCCGTTGGTCGACAGCGTCAAGCCGACCGGCAGCACGCCCGCGTTCAAGTCGAACGTATAGGGTCCGAATCCGCCCTGCGGCGTCAGAGACACAGCGTACGGTGTCTTCACCTGCGCCTCCGGCAGCACGGACGGGGTCATGATCGCGAGCGGCTGGTATGCGTCGCGGACCACGATGTCATCAATGTGGATGCCGTATCCGTAACGTGCCGTTCCTTCGAAACACAGGTAATACGATTCAGAAGGATCGGGCAGCGCGAGGGTGCGCTGTGTCCAGAGGTTGACGGAAGAGGTGTAAGCCGCCAGCAGCGTCCACGGATCTTCGTAGGCACTCTTGTAGTAGACGCGCAACTGGTCTTGCCGCACATCGAACTTGCCCATGATGTGCCAGAAGCTGAGTTGCGGCAACTGTGCGCCGGGCGCGAAAACGATTCGCGGCGAAATCAGACGCGTCACATAAGGGCCTGAATCCGCAGACACCAGACA
>JAKQQT010000131.1 GCA_029564025.1 Armatimonadota bacterium
CACGCGGAAAAGCAGGGCGCTACTGCATAACTTACGGAAACCCGATGTTTCCAATCAGATAACACCAGATAATTCAAGAACGGAGATACGAAAACCATGCCCATGACCAATGAAGAGATTCTAAACGCAATTGCCGAAATCAGCGTTTTGCAGTTGAGTGAACTCGTGAAGGCGTTCGAAGAGAAGTTCGGCGTCACCGCCGCCGCTCCCGCCGCCATGATGATGGCCGCCGCGCCGTCCGGCGAAGCCGCGGCCCCGGCCGAGGAGAAGTCCACGTTCGACGTTATCCTCGTCAGCGGTGGCGACAAGAAGATCCAGGTTATCAAGGTCGTCCGCGAGTTGACCAGCCTGGGCCTCAAGGAAGCCAAGGACCTCGTTGAGTCGGCGCCTCAGCCTGTCAAGGAAGGCGTTCAGAAGGACGAAGCCGAGAAGATGAAGGCCGCCTTGGAAGAGCAGGGCGCCACCATCGAACTGAAGTAACTTCTACTTCGGCTAATCGATACCGGAAGACCGGCCGTATCCGTCGCGGAAACGCGACAGGCGGTCGGTCTTCGTCGTAACCGGTCGTACCAGCAGTACCTCGGCAATTCCGCCAATGCTCCCCTCCTTTCCAAGGAGGGGTTGGGGGTGGTTTTGGGGTGTAAACAAGCATGGCAACCACCCCTGTCCCCTCCTTGGAAAGGAGGGGAGCCGGAACCACCTTTCAACTACTCACTCAGCCTACGGCCAGATGATGCCGTCGAGGCGTTGCGCCTTGGTGTGGTAGCCCGCCACGACCAGCAGATTCACCAGCAACTGGAGATCGTGCGTCTTGATTTCGGACCGGAAGCCCGTGCGCTTCAGGGCCGCCAGGGATTCGGCCAGGGTGAGTTTCTGGCCGGCCAACCGCTCGAACTCGGCGGCGAAAAGCGGCGCGTAGGAGTCGCGGTGCGCGGCGATGTCCAGGGTAATGTGTTTGGCAGTGGTCCGAAAAGCCCGCAAGAAATCCGGATTTGTCTTTGCGTAATCGCGGCGTGTCACAACAACCACGGAGGGGTAGTCGCCGGAGTTGTACAGGCCGGCGGCTCCAAGAAGCGCCACGGCTTTGGAGCGCCGCTCCAGAACCGAACCTAGCGGCTCGGGAAGACAGGCGACGTCCGCCGTTGCGTGCTGAAAGGCCGACAGTTCATTTGTGGGGACCACCGGTTTCAGTGTGACCTTGCCGCCTCGGTCCACCGGCCGACGGGCGTTCAGCGCCAACTGGTAGCGCAACAGCACATCTTCCACGCTTTTCGCCTCCGGCACGGCGACCCGTTTACCGTCGAAGTCGGACATCCACATCACGCCGGAACCGACGCGTGAAAGCAGTATGGCGCCGCCGTTGGCGGCCCGCGCGATTACAATGATGTCTTCGCCGCGCATACGGGCATCGACGGCGGCCGTTGCCCCCACAAAGACAATGTCGATTTCGCCCTTCTTGAGTGCGGCAAGGGCGGCGCTGTCCTGCAGGAAAAGGCGGTTGTCGAAGCGCGTCTTTGGGAACGCTTTGTAAAAAGAGCGTTTCTGCGGAGAGAATCCCGTGATGGCTGTCAGGTGCGTGGCGTAGGGAGCATATCCAACCCTGACCCTGGCTGGATCGGCCGCGCGACCACGGCTACCGGCCAGCAGGATGAGGGCGGCGCAAAGCCACACGGATGCCAATCTCGCGCGGGTGTGTAGCATCAGTACCTGGCGCGTCTTCGCGGCGTTCGGGTGGCTCGCGGTTTGCGGGCAGGCTCGGTCTCGGCGGTTTCGTCCGTGGGCGCATCTTCCGACGCGGGTGCTTCGCCGGCCGGTTCCACGGTCTCCTCGGGTGCCGGTTCCTCCACGGGTTCCGTCGTGATAATCTCCAGTTGAACGGGCTCCGCTTCCACGGGCACGGTTGTTTCGACGGTTTCGGTTTCCGTTGTTTCGACCTCGGGAGTCGTCTCGACGGAAGTGTCAACGGAGGAAGCGGCGGAAGCCTTGGCGATGGTCAGTCTCAGGACTCCGCGGTGGACGGTGGCCTGCGCGCGTTCCGGGTCAATCGGCATAGGAAGCTCAAAGTTCCTATGGAACGGGCCGTAACCCCATTCGCGGCGATAGTAGTGGGTGCCATCCGGAAAGACGTCCGACCGGCGTCCCCTGATCATCACCATCTGGCCGCGGATCGACACTTCCACACACTCCGGTCCGGCGCCGGGCAGAGGTGTCACGATGGTGACATCGTCCTCGGTTTCCACCACGTTCAGCGGCATAGCCTGTGAACGCTCCTGCTCGCCGGTTCCGGAAGCGCCTTTGCGTCCCGGCGCGGGGCCGAAGAAATCGTTCAGCAGGTCATCCATCTGCTGGCGAAGGTTGTTGACATCAAATCCTCGGAATCGGTCCATAACGTTTTATCTCCTGCCGGTCGTGAAACCGGTTGATGCGGCTGGTACAGGTGTTTCCTTCCATTTTACTGCACGGGGGCGGTCCCGTTTCAACGCCGGGCGGCCGACAGTGGGCAGTTGACGCTTATATTGCCTGCTGTGCAGAATGACATGGCGCGATGGAGCCTCTCCATCGCGGTTTCAGCAACAGAACGGAGTGTTCATCTTTGGCTATCGATACCAGTGACTTCAAAAACGGAATGAGTATCATTCAGGACGGCAAGGTCTTCCAAATCGTGGAGTTCCAGCACGTCAAACCGGGCAAAGGCCCCGCCTTTGTCCGAACCAAGCTTAAGGATATGCGCGTGGGAACCACCGTCGAGAAGACGTTCCGTGCCGGCGAGAAGATGGAACAGGCCATCGTGGAACGCCGCGATATGCAGTACCTTTACAGCACGGGTTCAGACTTCGTCTTCATGGACACAGAAGACTACGACCAGACGGAGATTCCGAAGGATGCCATCGGCCCTGCCGTAAAGTACCTGAAGGAAAACATGATGGTCACGGTTACCACGCACGATGGCGTAATCCTCGGTGTGGAAATGCCGACTTTCGTGGAACTGGAAATCACGGAAACCGACCCCGGCTTGCGCGGCGATACGGCAAGCGGAGGCGGCAAGCCCGCGACCCTGGAAACCGGAGCTGTGGTGACGGTGCCCCTCTTCCTGAACGTTGGCGACAAAATCAAGGTCGATACGCGCACCGATACCTATCTGGGACGCGTTACGGGGTAATCCGGTTCGGTAACGCGCGAGCCAGGCGTGTTCCGATCCGCACGATGCTGTTCGAGGTGCCTGATCCGTGGCCGGTAAACGCAATACATCCGGATTGCCGGATTTCATACTCAATACCGTCAGTATCGTCGCCGGATTGGTATTCCTGCTCGCAGTCGCGTACACGTGGATGCTGTTGTTCGGTGATTCATTCCGCGTGTACCCGGTCGGATTCAACACGGTCACGTCCAACCGGCTTACCCACGATGTGAATGTAGCAGGCCGGGTGATGCTGTGGTCCGGTTCGCTATTCACTCTCGCTTTCCTTATCCTGAACCGCACGGTCCGCTGGGTTCGTTTTGTTCCGCTGGCCATCGGTCTGATTCTTTACCTCGGTCTTCCGCTGTTAAGCGCTGGGCGCATGTCATCAGCGTCGCTGAATCCCGCCAGGCAGAACCATCCGGGCCTTGATCTGCTGACGGCGTGGCGGGAAACCGGTATCGTGGTCGGAGGTTTGGGCGTTCTGGCGGTGGGTTTGCTGGGCATATCCGCGTTGCAGGAAAGCCTGGCCGCGCCGAGACGCCGCACAGTGCCGGGGTTGAAGCTTCCGTTTTACAGCGCGTGCTGGCAGACGCACCACTGCAAGCCGGAAATCAACCGTTTGTGCGCGCCCGGCAGAGAAGGATTCCGAAAATCCTGCTGGCGGCATAAAAACGGTTGTTTCTGCGATGCAAGTCTTGCAGACCGGGTGCTGGAACAAGCCCGCCACCGTGCGGGAAAGAAAGCTCCATCCGTTATCTCCCGTCCCGCCGCCGCTCCGGAACCTACCTTCTGGGACCGCTTCCGCTCAACGAGTCACCGTGTGAAGGGGCAGATGCGCGCCTGCGCCGAGTGCCCGATCTACCTGTACCACGAAACGCAGAAGCACCGGATTGTGGCGCCCATTGTGTGCCTCGCCGTTCCGGTGGTGATGTACTTCATGGCAGGTCAGGCGCGCACGTGGTATCACAACGCCATCACAGCCGCGGACACGTTTATGCTGGAACACGTTGCCTACAGCCCCACGGCCGAAGCGATGTTTTCGGACCGCATGCGCGATTCCATCGCCACGCCGACGATCGAGATCATGCTTTACCTGGTTCTGGGCATCTTTCTTCTCACTTTCGCCGCGCGAGCGGTCGAGTTCTGGTGCTTTACGGCTAAACTGTAATCAAGATGCGTAAAGAAGAGATAGAGGAACTGGCTGGTCTACTGCAACACAGTTCTGTGAAGAAACTGGAAATCGCCGGCGACGGCTGGGCACTGAGGCTGGACCGAGAAGTACCCAAGCCAAAGGATAACTTGGAAGCCGAGGCGACTCCGGTGCCCGGTTTACAGGCGCCGGTGCCGAAACCCGACCACACTCCTTCGCAGACGGTTGTGGATGCGCCCATGGTCGGTGTGTTCCACCACAACCGGCCGCCTGTTGCTCTCGGCCGCCCCATCCGGGCCGGTGATGTGCTCGGCCAGATCGAAGCGCTGACCTTGCTGAGCGAGGTTCATTCGCCATTCGACGGTGAGATTGTGGAGATAAGGGTGGACGACGGGCAACCGGTGGAATACGGTCAGCCCTTGTTCGTTCTTCAGGGGGCGAAAGGCTGACGAAGTGAAATCGCGAATCCCGGCTTCACATACCAGAGGCGCCGCTTTGCTCAGCGTTCTTGCGGCGCTTGTGATCATTGCGGTTCTGTTCGCCTTCCTCTACGGACGCGGTTTTCGTAACAATACGACGGCAACACGACCGGGCGGACCGACCACGACGGTCGGCATGGGCCTTGAAAGTGGACGGGCGGTGGACTGCAGTAACAACCTCAGCCAGATCCGCTATGCGATCGGCCTCGAGCGCATGAACGACCCGGACACGGCTACGCTACCACCCAATCTCGAGGTGTTGTCGCGCAACGGAATTTCGCCGCAGATGCGGAAATGCCCTGTTTCCAACCAACCCTATCAGTATGATCCCCGCACGGGTAAGGTCTGGTGCCCGACGCCGGGGCACGAACGCTTCTAGACGGAACTGGCTCGAAGCGCATCCGTTCGGCCGGAGGTTTTTCCATGCCCGTTATCTACAGCAATGGACGTATCTGTACGCTCGGCCCTTCCGGTGTTGTGACACAGATTCTGGTGGACGACACCGGTAGCGTCGCGGCAGTCGGCAGTCAGGTGACCGGTCATCCCCTTGCGGCGATCGCCACGCGTTACGATCTGCAGGGACGAACCATTCTTCCAGGTCCGGTGGATTCGCACGATCATCTGCTGTGGCACGCGAACCAGGACCTGACCGAGGCGGACCTTGTGGGTTCCAGCTCCGTCGATGAACTGCTTCAGCGCCTCGCCGATCACGACAAGCGCCGGCCGGAAGGCTGGCTGTGCGGGCACGGATTCGACCAGGAACGTTTTCCGGACCGGGCGTTCCCGACGAAAGCCGATCTGGACAAGGTCGCTCCGAACCGGCCGGCTATCATTTCCCGCGTGTGCGAGCACCTCGTGGTCGTCAACTCGAAAGCGCTCGAGTTGGCGGGTGTTTCCTCGGATGACGGCATCCTGACCGAAGACAGGATGGATCCTGTGTACGCCTTGATCCCGGAACCGGGCGTGGACGAGTGGGAGGAAATCGCGGAGCACGCGATGCAACTGGCGCTTCGCGGTGGATTCACCGGCGTTCACTGCATCGTTTCCTCGAAAGCCGAAATCACGGCCCTGACCCGGTTGCACAAGAGCGGGCGACTGCCCATCCGCGTGCGCATCCAGTTGCGGCGCGACCTGACAGAATTCGCGAAGTCGCTGGGTTTAACGACGGGCTTCGGCGACGAGTGGTTGTCGATCGGAAGCGCCAAGCTGTTCATTGACGGCTCGATGGGCGCGCGCACGGCGATGATGTCCGAGCCCTACGACGACGATCCGAATGAACTTGGCGAACTCATCTACACGCCGGAGCGACTGAACGACCTTGCGAAAAGCGCTCACGATAACGGATTCCAACTGGCCATCCACGCCATCGGCGATAAGGGCATCGACGTGGCTTTGGACGCTATCGAGTTTGCCGCCGGTGCCGATGCGGGTACAGCCCGGCACCGAATAGAACACGCCTCCATCCTGCGCCCGGACCAGATCGAGCGCTTCGCGCGCACCGGCATCATCGCCAGCGTTCAACCTCAATTCGTCGTCACCGACTTCTGGACAGTTCGACGGGTGGGAGAAAACCGCAAGGGCTGGGTGTATCCGTTTGCGACCATGTGGAACGCAGGTGTGAAAATGGCCGGGGGAACCGACAGCCCGGTTGAGCGCCTTTCCTCGCTGGAAGCCATCGGTCGGGCCGTCACGCGCGACGCCCCTTGGCGCGGACCGGAGATAAGCGAAGGCTACATCGAATCGGAGTGCCTCACGGTGGAACAGGCGTGGCGTCTGTTCACCGAAGGAAGCGCTTACGCCGGATTCAATGAGCGAATCCTGGGGACTCTGGAGCCCGGTATGCGGTGTGACTTCATCGGTCTTGGCGCTGATCCGTTCACCGTCGATCCCCGCACGATCGAGACGATGCAACCGACGCTTTCCGTTACGGGCGGCGTGGTTCGCTGGTCGGCTACCAGTTGAGCGTGTTCAGGATATTGCTGTAGTCGTCTGTCCACACGCGGTCGCCTGCGCGCGGAATGTGCAATTCCCAGCGCTCGTCGAACTTCAACTCGCCGAAGTCTTCGTCCTTCCTCGCCACGATGCACCAAACCGAACCGACCTTGTCCCAGCGGCGGTTGTTGGTGACGGGCAGGCTGTCCTGCTGAATCCGGCAAACGAGTCCGCTGTCTTCCGCCAATTTCGCGACCACTGATTTCAGGTCGAGGTATCGGTTGGAGATATGGCAGGAGATGATGCCGCCGGGTGCCAGTTTTTTCAGATACAGCTGGAAAGCCTCACGCGTCATCAGGTGCATAGGTATCGAATCACTGCTGAACGCGTCGAGAATCAGCAGGTCGTAGCGCGCGTCGGGCGCCGTGACCAGTTTCAACCTGGCGTCACCGGTCACGATGTCGATCTTTGCGCCCCGGTTGCGGGCATCGCCGAGGAAGGTAAATGATCCCGGATTGTTGGCGACCTCAATGACGTATGGATCAAGTTCATAAAAAGTAAACGACTGTCCGGGTTCGGCATAAGCCGCCAAAGTGCCTGTACCCAATCCTACGACTGCGACGTTGTCGAACCGTCCCGTGGGGCCGAGCGTGATGAACAACTGCCCGATGGGACCGGTTGGGTGGTAGTAGGTGATTGGCGACCGTCGATAGATCGGAAGAAGGCTCTGGGCGCCGTGTAATGTCGTCCCGTGCTTCAGTTCCAACCGCTGGTCCACGTGGTTGTGGGTGATACGCAGAATGCCGTAGAACGACCGCACCTGATACATCACCTTCAGCGGTGTTCGCCATCCATAGGTGAAGGCCAACAGGAGAGCCGCGACAGCCAACCCGAACCGCAACGGCCTTTGCGCACAGAGAAGGCCGAACACGACGAGAACAACGATTGTGATTGTCGTCTGAGACGCGCGGGGCGGTATCTCATGGTTTCTCAACAGCACACCCGCCCCAACGGCAAGCGATCCGACGAAGACAGGCAGAACGATGTCCCACGGGTTGAACCGTCCCCACTGTGACGCTTTTAGCCTCGGAATTGCGGGCCATGCCGGCATCAGCAGGCACGCCAGGACGATGCCGATCTGGTATTCCAAAGTGGTGGTAAAGAGGAAAGGCGCGGCGAAGGTGTTGAACGCGCCGCCGAGAACTCCTCCCAGCGAAACGAGGAAGTAGAACTCCGTGAGGCGGGAAGTGGACGGGCGGTCCTTCGCCAGTTCTCCGTGTAAAACGGCGGCCGTCAGGAAGAAAGCCAGGTTGTGGGTTACGATGATTTGCGAAAGGGTCAGTTCACGGCGGGCGAAGGTCGTGAGGAGCCACGCGACAGCAACCGGCGTCACCCATACGATCCATTTGTGCGGTATGCGCCACTTCGTCGCGAACGCCATCATGAAAGTGATGAGGTACAGCGTCAGCGGCGCAAGCCACAACAGCGGAACAGCGGCGATGTCCGTGGTTATGTGGGTGGTTACGCCCAGCATCAGGCTGGACGGCACGAACGCAAGGGCGACCCACCGCAGGCGTCTGAGCGCACTGACAGGCTCAGAGGCGGGGGCATCACCGGTGGATCGCGATTCGACAGATTCCGCGTTTCGTAACGCCCACACGGCGCAAAAAGCAATCAACGCGACCAGAAGGGTGTACCCGACCGTCCACAGGCGGGACTGCTGAACCAGCGTGAAGTTCGGCTCGATGACGGCGATGTATCCGAGCAGACCGGTTACACTGCCCAGATTGCTGGCCGCATACAGAAAATACGGGTCGCGCGCCGCCTTGTGCCGGGATCTGGAAAACCACGCCTGAAGAACCGGGGCCGTGGTGGAGGCGATGGCGAACGGCGGCCCGACCGTGGTAAGCAGAATCATCATCAACCAGGGGATAGGATTCGCGTTCGGATCGGGTGCCCCGGCCGAGGCGACGCTGAACGGCAGAACCAGGAACGCCGCCGCGAGCAAAACGATCTGTAACACAGCGTGGCGACCGGTTTTCAAGCGGGAAGATGCAAAATGGGCGTATCCGTATCCCACCAGCAGAGCGGCCTGGAAAAACACCATACAAGTGTTCCAGACGTTGGGTGTGCCGCCCAGCAAGGGAAGAACCAGGCGCGCGAACATCGGCTGAACCGTGAACAACAGGCACGCGCTGAGGAACATCGTGAAAGCGTATAAAAGCATCAGTCGCTCCGCGGAATATCGTATAAAGGGTGCGTTCTCCCAGCCATGTTACTTCGACTGGCGCACCTGTGCCAAAGTCCTGTTCTTTCTCGCCGTTCAAACAAACGCGTGGGCTCAGCCGTTCGCCGCTCCGAAACTGGTGTCGGCCGTCAGGCTTCCATTCACTTCCAGCGCTTCACCGGCGGTGGGCGACATCAACGGCGACGGCAGGCCGGACATCGCCGTGACGGTGGACCATATCGGCATCGCGACACACGAGGTGGACGACCCTTCGAATCCCAATGCCGTGCGCGTGTACACGTGGAAGGGAGCCGGACTGGCGCTTTTGCCCGGTTGGCCGCAATCAACGCGGGACGCTACTCTGGGCCTTGCGCTGGCCGACCTGAATCGCAACGGACGTAGTGAAGTCCTGGCCGCCTGCGGACAGGATTACGCCCCGAGCCTGATGGAGAAGTCCGGGCTGTGGATCACCGCCCGCCTGTACGTGTGGGAAGGTTCGGGCAGACCTCTTTCGCCATGGTTTCCGTCGCCGGGCGCCGGGGTGATCGGCCAGGCCGCGGGACATGCCTACGCCGCCCCTTCCGTGGGCGACCTGAACAACGACGGTTCACTCGAAATCATCCAATCCTCGCAAGGAGCGTGGGAGCAGGGCACCTTCCGGCGCGGCAACCTGCGCCTCTGGTCGCACGACGGTCGTCTGCTCGGTCAGACTCAAAGCGACACGGCGAACCTGCCGTGGCGCGTTTATCCTTCGTTTTCGGTGGAAACCCCGCCCGTTCTGGCCGACCTGAACGGCGACGGTCGTACGGAGGTAATCGCCGCATCTTTCGACGGCCGCGTCTACGCATGGAACTCGGAGGGCCGGCCGGTCCCGGGCTGGATGCCTTCAACCGGAGCCGTTACGCAGACGGAGAACCGTGTTCCTATCCGTTGTGGTATCTCGGCCGCGGACCTGGACGGCGACGGGCGCGATGAACTGGTGGCCGGGGCGAACGATGGAGCCCTTTACGCCTGGGACCACGATGGTTCCGTTTTATGGAAATGGAAGCATCCGGCATCCGGCGTTTCCATCACGTCCGGCCTTGCGGCGGGAGACACCGGGTCCGGCTGGTTGATCGCCGCCGGGGATTCCGCCGGAACGATCCGCGCGTGGGATGCGAACGGACGGTTGCTGTGGTCTTCGCAGACAACACCCGGTCAGCCGGTGATGGCAGAACCGGCGCTTGGTGATGTGAATGCCGACGGAGTCGTGGATGTGGTGACGGTGGGCACCGACGGTTACGTGTATGCCTTCGATGGAAGCAAAGGGACGCTTATATGGCAGGTCCCGACCTTGTGGGCGCCGACGCGCGAAGGGATGAGACTGGAACCGGCACTGGGCGCTCCGGCCTTGTGCGATCTGCGCGGAAACGGGCGCTTGTGCGTAATCATTGCCACGGCGTCCCGCTACGTCGCCGATATCCCGACGCGCGACTGGCGGGGTACGGGGCATCTGCTGGTATACGACTGCGGACCGGGGACGGCAAATGCTAGAACGCCCTGGCCTCAGTACCGCGGCGAACCGCGGCGCACCGGCCAGGGCGTCGAAACGACAGGAACTAGACGTCCAGGTCCCGCGCAAACTTTGCGTGGGTCTCAATGAACTCTCTGCGCGGGGCGACCTTGTCGCCCATCAGCATTGTGAACACCTGGTCCGCGCCGATAGCGTCTTCCACTTCCACCTGCAACATCGTTCGGGATTCCGGTTTCATCGTGGTGTCGGCCAGTTCGTCGTCGTTCATCTCGCCCAGACCCTTGAACCTTCCGATTTCGTGCTTCTTTCCGCGCAGTGTTTTCTGCAGTTCCTTCAGATCCTTCTCATCGTAAACGTAGAAGGTATCCTTTCCGCACTTCACGCGGTACAGCGGTGGTTGGGCGATATACACGTGTCCGGCTTCCACGATCGGGCGCATGTAGCGGTAAAAGAACGTGAGAAGGAGGGTTCGGATGTGCGCGCCGTCCACGTCCGCGTCGGTCATGATGACAATGCGGTGGTAACGCAATTTTGAGATGTCGAACGACGTGCCGTTTCCCCGACCGTTCCCGTTCCCGTTACTCTCTCCGTTGCCGTTCTCATCTTCCGGTCCGGCGTCGAGGTCGTCATCGCCGGAGCCGTGATAGATTCCGGTACCGAGCGCGGTAATCAGCGAACGAATCTCCTCGTTTTCAAGAGCGCGGTGCGCCTGAACACGCTCCACGTTCAGCACTTTGCCGCGGAGAGGGAGAATCGCCTGGAACCTTCGGTCGCGTCCCATTTTGGCGGAACCGCCCGCGGAATCGCCTTCGACAAGGAACAACTCGCACCGGGCAGGATCGCGCTCGGAGCAGTCGGCCAGTTTGCCGGGCAGGGCGGCGTATTCCAGCAGGCTTGCGCGCTTCACCAGTTCGGCGGCTTTGCGGGCGGCCTCGCGGGCACGCTGGGCGGTGCCTGCCTTGTCGAGGATGCGCTTGCCGATTGCTGGATTCTCTTCCAGGAATTCAGTCAACCCCTCGCCGACCAGCGAGTTCACGATGCCGTCGACTTCCGCATTCGCAAGCTTGACCTTCGTCTGGCTCTCAAACTGCGGATCGATCAGGTGAACGCTGATGATGGCCGTCAGCCCCTCGCGCACGTCCTCGCCCTGATAGTTCGGATCCTTTTCCTTCAGGGTGCCGACCTTGCGCGCGTAGGAGTTGATCACGCGGGTCAGCGCTGTTTTCAGGCCGGAGATGTGGGTTCCGCCGAACAGGGTGTGGATATTGTTCGCGTACGAGCGCAGGTTTTCCTGGTAGCCGTCGTTGTACTGCAGGGCGCACTCGACTTCGACCTCGCGGCCCAGCGCATCCGTCGTTTTTCGCTTGATGAAGATTGGCGGGTGCAGGGGATCCTTGTTCTTGTTCAGGTCCGCCACGAAGCTGGCGAGTCCGCCCTCGTTGTAGAAGGTTTCGATGACGCGTTCTTCCTCACCTTCCTCCAGAGGACGACGGTCTTCAAAGGTGATTCGGATTCCGCTGTTCAGGTACGAGAGGTCGCGAAGCCGGTCCCGGATCAGGTCGTCGTGCCACTTCGTGTCGGTGAAGATCTCGGGATCGGGGTGGAAGCGGACCATGGTGCCGGTCTGTTTGCTCTTGCCGACCACTTCAAGTTCACTTGTCTTCTCGCCGCGGGCGAAGGTCATGCGGAAGTGCTTGCCGAGTTGATGGACTTCCACAATCGTCCAGTCCGAAACGGCGTTCACGCAGGACACGCCGACTCCGTGCAGGCCGCCGCTGAACTTGTAGGCGCTGGCCTTGCCTTCTTCCTTGAACTTGCCGCCCGCATGAAGTTGTGTCAGGGCCAGTTCGACACCGGTGACGCCTTCCGCCTTGTTGACGCCGGTGGGGATTCCGCGTCCGTTGTCCGTAACGCTGAGAGAGTTATCCTCGTGAAGAACGACTTCAATGTGGCTTGCATAGCCGGCCAGCGCTTCGTCGATGGAATTGTCCACCACCTCGATAAACAGGTGATGGAGTCCGCGCACATCGGTGCTTCCAATGTACATGGCGGGCCTTCGCCGCACGGCTTCCAGACCCTTCAGGACCTGTATATCATCGGCGTCGTAGGAAGGCTCTTCTTGTGTCAGCGCGCCGTCGTCAATCGGTTCTTCTTTCGCCACGGTAACCCCTTTCAAGCGGTTCGGAGACACGTGCAAATGTTCGGAATCTCCGTTTCACTTTAGCACTTTTGGGCACCGGTTCTCAAGCGTGGACCACGCGTGGAGCGCCAGAAATGGACAGCAATCTGTGATTGCGTCTTTTATGGTTTGTGAACGACGCTTGTCGTGCTACAATCTGAACGGAGGACTTTGCCATGTCGGTATGCTTTGTGGTGGTCCCGGCGATCGCGGCCAGTTGGCCGGTGTTGTGCAGTGCCGTGGCGGCGGCCACGGGGGCAATCGGTTACCGCACTTTGCGCGCCGCCTCGGATCTGGAAAAAACGTCGACCGTTCATCAGTCGTCAGCCCAGGTCACCCTGAACGGCAGTGAGCTTCTTGCCGAATCCATGCAGGAAGGCGACCAGTTTGCGATTACCAACGATGACGTAACCGCCGTTTTCCGCCGCGCGGCGGATGGACGGTGCACGGTTCACGTTTCCGCGCCCGGACGCACACAGATGGAACTGGAAGCCATTGGGCGCGACTTGATGAACCGCGTGACCCAGCAGTATGCCTACAACAAGATCGTGACCCAGATGAAGTCCCAGGGCTTCACAGTCAACACCGAAGAGGTCGCCGAGGATCAGACCATCCGCATCCGCGTCTCCAAGTATGTGTGACGATCCGTTGATTCTGATGAACTGATGCGACTGTCCTACTGCTCTCACCATCGGTCACGCAGTGCCCTGAAACTGTTCGAAGGGGCTACTCCGGTTCGCCTCCTTGCCAAGGAGGGGTTAGGGGTGGTTGCTTTGCCCGGACCACCAGCAACCATTCCCAGCCCCTCCTTGAGAAGGAGGGGAGAATGCCGGTATCGCTGGCTTACACTACGCGCGCAGAGCGTCGGTAGCGACGGCATGACTGTGCTGTCACTCTGTTACCCAAGACTCAGTGAGCCGATTTCCGTTTGGGGGATGCTTTGAGCCGCATCGAACGTCTGGAACTTACGGACAGCCTGCCGGTCATTCCCGGCTCGGCGGGCGACTCCGGTGTTGTTACCGCCGACACGTGGATGACCCGCGCGGAAGCGGCTTTCGACCGCGAGGATTTTGAGCGCGCCCTCGCGTGCTTTTCACGTGCCCTTCAACTGGACGTCAATATCCCGACGGCCTGGAGCGGCCAGATACGTTGCCTGGTGGCACTGGGCGAGATACCGGAAGCCATCACTTGGTCCAAACGGGCGCAGGAGCGTTTCCCGCAATCTCCAGATGTCCTGGCGGCCCGGGCCATGGCGGAGTGCAGGGCCGGCAGGTTGGCGGATGCCATGGGTTTCGCGGACTCGGCGATCTGCTCGCGCAACGCGCCGCCGTTTGCCTGGAGCGCGCGTGGCGATGTTCTTCTGAAGGTACGCCCATCCAACGCCCGGCCTTGCTTCGACAAGGCAATCGAACTTGCCGAGGATAAATCCCGCGCGCGGAAAACCGCCGCGACATCACTAATCGAATACGGGCAGTATCATATCGCCGCGGAGTACCTGCGTGAGGTTGTTCGTACCGATCCGACCGACGCGCCTGCCTGGCTGGCGCTGGGACGAAGCCAGGCGGGGATGGGAGACACCTCGGAGGCGGTGCGATGCGCCAAACGCGCTCTGCAGGTGGATCCGGGCTGGATCGCCGCCAGAGAGGCTCTTTACGACTTTCAGAACCGGGGATTACTGCGGAAAACCTGGTTGAAGTTCCGAAACCTTCTTCGCTTCCCGAAAGGAGCCGGCTGATGGCGCAGAGACACGAACTCGAAATCGAGATTGCCCCGGACGGAAAGATTCAGATCACCGTCCACGGCGCCAAGGGCAAGCGTTGCATGGAATACGTCGAGTTGTTCCAGACCCTCGGCCGGGTGACCGACGAGCAGAAAACCTCGGAGTATTACGAGCCCGACGGTACCGTTTCGATCACGGATTCGACGAAGACACACATCGTGCCAGAGTGACGGAAGGGGCGTGAACGCGGATGCAGTGCCCCAACTGCGGATTTGAGAACATCCCCGGACGCACGGTGTGCGGCGTGTGCTCCACCTCGCTGGTCAAGCCGCCCGAACGGGAATCCGTCATACCGGACCGCGCGCGGGACCGCACGCTCGGCCAGTCGATCCGCTGGAGCATCGAGCGCACGTTTCACCGTCGTGTCCCCGAGCCAACGGATCTGCCGCACCTGTTGCCCCCAATGCAAGCCGCAAGGCAATTGATACCGCGATGCCTGGCCGTTCTCGTTTCGATTGTGCCTGGTCTGGGATTCGTGTGGTCCGGTTCCTGGAAACCCGCCGCCTGGTCGGCTCTGGGCGCTGTGGTGTGCGCAGTTCTGGGAGTCCTGTACTTCAAAACACGGGCGCTGGACCTGGCGGCGCTTTCAATCGCGGCCTTGTCTGTGATGTCAATCATCGCGTGCATGGAGTGGGCCTTCCCGCCGACGGGTGACGCTTCCGCTCGGATGCACCGGCGGGTTGGGCGGGGATTGATGGCGGTCAGCGCCTTAACGGTTGTGCTGATGGTTGGTTTTCTGGCGCCGTTCAGCCATCTGTCTCTCTTCTATGTTCCGCGCGATCTTCCCGAGGTTCGCTTGTCCGCCGATGATCGTGTTCTCACCGTTGTGGCATCTTCGTATAGAAAGGGCGACATTGTCTTATGCGCTGACGGGAACCTGGCGGTCATTGATGTAATGCCCGGGGGTTGGGCTTCCGACACCTTCACTGATGGAACAACCGCACAAAGACGTGTGAAATCCGGCGAGTACGGATTGCGGTACATACAATGGTACCGGTATGGTACGGAAACCGGGACGATGATACGCCCTGGCATCCGGTCGCAATCACTTGTTCGAAGCCGCCTGACCATTATCTACAATCCGCCGGCGCGACGCGGTTGGATTCGACCTGCAATGTACCCGTAAATCCATGAATCTGACCGAAATCCTGAAAACAGCGGTAGATACAAACGCTTCCGATGTGCACCTTGTTGTCGGCCTTCCCCCGATCTTGCGGGTGGACGGCGAGATCGTCACGACGCCGTATGACGTTCTGACCGACGATGAAACGGACCGCCTGATCCTTGAAAACCTGACGGCCGCGCAAAGGGATAAACTGGTCGAAACAAGGCAGTTGTGTTACAGCCTCAAGTTGCCGGACGTCGGCTACTTCCGGGTGACGATTTACCACTCCAAGGCGCAACTGGGCGCCAGTATCCGTGTCGGAAGCACCAGCATCCGGCCGTTGGAGGAACTCGGCCTTCCATCGATTGTGGGTGATCTGGCGCGTCGTCCCGCCGGACTGGTGCTGATCACAGGACCGACGGGGTCCGGCAAAACGACCACACTGAACGCGATGATCGACCAGATCAACCGCGAACGCCGGTGCAAAATCATCACGGTAGAGGATCCAATCGAGTACCTGCACTCCAACAAGCGGAGCGTGATTGTTCAGCAGGAAGTCGGCACCGACGCCCGCACGTTTGACGAAGCGATTGTCCATATCCTCCGCCAGGATCCGAACGTCATCGGTGTTGGTGAGATGCGCGACCTGAACACGATTACCACGGCGTTGACCGCCGCTGAAACCGGCCACCTGGTGCTGAGTACGTTGCATACGCCCAACGCATCGGAGACCGTCAACCGAATCGTGGACGTGTTCCCGGCGGGTCAGCAGAACCAGGTGCGCCAGCAGTTGTCGTCCACGTTGCTCGGCATCGTTGCCCAGCAGTTGCTACCGCGCATCGATCGGGCCGGGCGCATCGTCGCCACGGAAGTGCTGGTCACCAACGAAGCCGTGCGAAACATCATCCGCGAAGGCAAGATTCAGATGCTTCCGAACACGATACGCACCGGACGCGCGGAGGGGATGCTCTCCGTCGACGACTGCCTGCGGGAGCTCTACCAGACAGGTGTGATCACTTACGATACGGCGGCAAACCGCGTCAGCCACCCGGATTTGCTACGGGGTGAATCGGACAGGTTCGACCCGACGGCCACGGACCAGAGCAGACTATGAATATGAACGAAACGCCACCTCAAACCGCTGTGGAAACCATCGAACCGACGGCTCTTGCCGACTTGGAGGTGCTGATCCGCGCGCGTTATCCCGTCATCTACGTGGTGACCTGGGAGGAGACGCGCGTGGAGGACGCCATCGCCGCCATTGCCCGCAAACGCGACAAGAAGATATTCACCTGGTCTGCTTGCCGGGGCGTCGTTCCTTACGGCACGGTTCCCACCTCGCGGCAGGGAACAGACGAGCGAACCCGCGATCCGCAGGCGGCGCTGAGCATGGTGCTGGAAACGATGGATCCGGCGATCTTCATCTTCAAGGACTTCCACCCGTACCTCACCGATCCCGGCGTCGTGCGTAAGGTCCGCGAAGTGGCTCTGTATCTGAAGAATTCCTATAAAACATTGATACTCGTCTCACCAACGCTGAAGCTTCCTCTGGAACTGGAGAAGGAAGTAACGGTCCTTGACTTCGGAATGCCGGGCCGCGAGGAGATTGCCGCTTTACTGGACCGCACCGTTGAGGAGGTCAACCGGTCGTCCAACCTGAACATATCGCTGGACACCGGCACGCGCGAGGCGATTGTGAACGCGGCGCTCGGCCTTACGATGAACGAAGCCGAAAACGTCTTCGCAAAGACGCTGGTCAAAACGGGCGGTCTGGCAGAAAAGGACGTGCCGATTATCCTGACCGAGAAGGAGCAGGTAATCCGCAAGTCCGGCATGCTGGAGTATTACCGCGCCACCGAACGCTTCGACGGAGTAGGGGGCATGGAACAGCTGAAAGACTGGCTCCGCAAGCGCAAGGCGGCCATCAGCGAGGAGGCGCGCCGGTTCGGCCTGCCCACTCCCAAGGGCGTCCTGCTGGTCGGGGTGCAGGGTTGCGGCAAGAGCCTGTGCGCGAAGGCCGTTGCCTCGTTCTGGGGTGTACCGCTGTTGCGGTTCGACCTGGGCCGCGTCTTTTCAAGCCTCGTCGGCTCGTCCGAGGAGAATATGCGGCAGGCCATACAGGTCGCCGAATCGGTTTCACCGGCAATCCTCTGGGTCGACGAGATCGAGAAGGGGCTGTCCGGAACGCAGAGTTCCGGTATGTCCGACGCCGGCACCGCATCGCGCGTGTTCGGCACCCTCATCACTTGGTTGCAGGAGAAAACGGTTCCGGTGTTCGTCATTGCCACCGCCAACAACATCAGCCAGTTGCCGCCGGAGTTGTTGCGGAAAGGACGATTCGACGAGATATTCTTCGTTGACCTGCCGAACAAGGCCGATCGGGCGGAGATATTCCGAATCCATCTGACGAAGCGCGGACGGGACGCTTCGAAGTTCGACCTGTCAGCGCTTGCGGAGGAGTCCGACGGCTACAGCGGCGCCGAAATCGAGGAAGCCGTGGTGGCGGCCCTGTTCGACGTGTTTGACGGTCACCAGGAGCTGACCACCGAAGCCCTGATGAGGTCGATTCGGGCGACTGTTCCGCTTTCGCGAACCATGCGGGAAGATATCGACGGGCTGAGGTCGTGGGCCGAGGACCGCGCGCGACCGGCCGGGCACGTTACCGAAACAACATCCGGATCGGGCAGGAAACTGGAACTGTGACGAGGTCCCAGCGCGCCACGCTTTCCGCCCGCGAACCGGCCGGTATCCGTCTGTACTTCAAACAAGCTCCGGTTTCCTCGCTTGGACCCGGAAAACGCGCCGTCATCTGGACCCAAGGATGCCCCTTTCGGTGCGACGGTTGCATCAGCCCCGATTCGCTGGACCCGGAGGGCGGCGAAGAGGTCAGCGTCGATTCCCTGGTCGCGTGGATACTGGAACATACCGGCATCGAAGGCCTCACCATTTCGGGCGGTGAGCCGTTTCTTCAGGCGAGACAGATTGCGCAATTGATCGACCGG
>JAKQQT010000142.1 GCA_029564025.1 Armatimonadota bacterium
TCTTGCGTGGTGTGCCCGTGGCGATGGAGCGCGGCGCGGTTGCCACAAACTCTTCCATCCATTCAACACGGGTGAAAACGTAGCGGCCTTCTCGCACGCTCTGCATCACCGTGCGAACACCGTCCCGCATGAAGCCGTGGCCTATCCAGTTCCGCAGGCGCGTGATCGGCTGGCCGCAGATGTCGGACAGTTCCCATAGTGTGACGTAGCCCTCGGCCTTCATGCGGTGGAACAGGGCTTTCACCTCCGGCGAAATCTTGTACTTGCCATTGTTCTTCTTCGTGCGGTCTTTGCCGGGAATCACGCCGCAGGTGGCGTCCAGGAATCGGCTCCACTCGCCGTCCGTCATTTCGCTACACAGCGCGGCAAACTCCGGGTCGGTCATTGCGCGCGCCACCATCGCCTGTTCTGCTCTGTCCCGGCGCGTGGTATAGGTTCCCGCGTTTTCATTGGTGCATCGGTACATGTCCCCGTGCGCGGCGTCAAGCGTCACGCGGTCGGGTGTTAGGAATTGAGAGAGTTTCATGCCTTCTCTCCCTTGCGCCAGATTTCCAGCGCGTGTTGTGCGGCCAGTTTCGCCGCGTCTGCGGTCTGGTAGCAGTGAAGCGAGTCAAGCGACAAGCCGCCCAGGAGCATCACGGAAAACGCCCAGCGGCCCTCCCGCCAGACTTCAAGAATCACATCATCATCGCAGGCGGTCCAGATGTCACAGGATTCATCAAGGGTCCAGGTCATGACATTTCCCTCAGTTGTTCCGACACCTCTTCGTCTGTCTCAGCCCCCGGCCACTTGCCGATGACCGCGCCGAGTCCCGTGTCTGGTGTCTGCGGGACGTGTAGCGACTCACAGAGCGCGCCGCTTTCCAGCATGGCGGCAATCTGGCGCGCCAGGGCTTCAGAGCGCACGAGTGCGACGGGGATGTTGCCTGGGTCTTGTATCACAATCCACCGGCCCGTTCCTGTTAGCGATTCGCGGACGGCGTGCTTCATGCCGCCCCCTTTCTCGCGCGGTCAGTCCAGAGTTTCTGGACAACCTGTGCAAGTTCTGGAAGTGTCTCATTGACGGATTGGCGGAAGGTCTGAATATTGCACCGCTCGGCGATGTCGCGCTCAATGCCGCACCCCATAGACCAACGGTCACCAAACAGGGAAACAAGCGCATCGCACTCCAGCAGCGCGTCAATGTTGCG
>JAKQQT010000147.1 GCA_029564025.1 Armatimonadota bacterium
CAATAACCTGAATCTCAACGCACACACGATGCGCTTTCTGGGCTCAGGCACGATCCACGGCACCTATACGCCTGCCGCGAACAATCCCACCTCTTGGGCGATCTGGCGCAACTATCTCATCACCAACGGCACGGTGGTGGTAGACGCGACGGATGTGTACAAATTTGCGCCGCTTTTCCAGCGCAGCGTCATTCTCGGCTCGACGGGTGCGCTTGTCATCTCGAATGCGACGTCGACGACGCTCGGCTGCACAACCGCCAACCGATATCCCTTCTACGACGTTCCGGACATTTCGTTCGTGACAGCCGCCGGCGCGCCGTACACCGGCAAGGTGAACCTGAAAAGCTGCACGATCAAGGGCTATCCGCAAAACGGAGTCGCGGCACCTGTCATTATCGCGGGCCACACCGTCGCGATCGCCGGACCGGACTTCATGAGCGTCTACGGCACCGCGTTTACGAATCCGATCGTCTATATCTTCGACGACGCTTACATCCCCGCCGGCAAGACGCTTGACATCGGCGCGGGGTGCGACTGCCGTCTGGCCGGATACGAGATCGACCCCGATTTGAGCGATCTGCTGCAAACGGACAAGGATCACGAAACGCGGCCCTGGAGTGCGCTCGGCGAGTACGCCGTGTCGACCCATCCGATTTCGGTCGGCGGCACGCTGACCCTCGAATCCACAGTCGGCTGCACCTTTTCAGCCCGGGTTTCGGGAAGCGGCATGACCAGCGCGGTCAACCTGCCGGGCGACCTCACCCACACCTTCGCGGAACTCGGCGGCACACTCAGGTTTGGCCGGACAACGAACTCGACGGCGACGGTCGTCGTGAATGCTGTGAACGACGGTACGCGGCTGTTGCAGGGCACGGGCGTGGCGCTTCAGTTCCCGGTCGGGAAGACGCCCGTCGAGATCACCGTTCCGGATGGCACGTGGCACGTTTTCCCGGATGCTGACGGCGACTATAATTTTAACGGGTTCGAAACTGCGGATTTGACGGCGTATAGCGTCTTGCCGGTCGACACGACGTTCAACGACCCCGCCAAGCTCGGCACCCTCAAAGTCGCCGCCGGCGCGGGCATGATCGTTTCAGCCCGCGTGGATACGGTCAGCACGCCGCAGTTCGTGGGCGGAGCGGGGACGTTGAAACTCGTCGACGACGTTCGCTACCGGGCCTTGCTCTGGATCGATCCTTCGGCGGATTCGACGTTCCGTAAGCTCGACACGGCGATCCCGGATTATATTCGTGCCTTGGCCGCCGGCAGTGTGGTCCTCACCACGACCTACAGCGGCAACGACCTCGTGGAGGCGTTCGCGGATACGCGTTCGCTCCAGACGACGTATTTCCTTCGCCACATACGCCATTACCAGAGCCTTTTTGGAAGCGGTACCGATTTCGAGGATCTGCCGCAAGTTTTCCCTTATCGTGTTCAGAACAGCCTGAACGGCCTCGCCACCTTCTCCTGCGGCCCCGTAGGGTCGTCACGCCGCATACAGACGAGCGCGGGCTCGCTGGACACGGCCAACTTGACGCCTCCCGCCAATCCGGCACTCGCCGGAACGAAGTTCGTGACGATGGTGTTCGGGTCGCAGAACGGCGGCGGCAAGGCGCTGGTGGGCCTGACCGACGGCGCGCTGGCGCGTACCGCGTTTACGAAAGACGACCCCATCGCGCCGATCGCGATCGATGCCTGGGTGGACGGCACGAAGGTGAACCCCACGACGACAGGGCTTTCCGGCGGCTGGCAGATCATCTCGCTCGACATCACGGGACACGACATCAATGGCTTCGGCTGGGTACAAAACCACACGACCTGCGGCGGACAAGATTACGGCGAGATCCTTGTCTTTACGGAGGTTCTCGCCGACGCCGAGCGCGTGAACGTAGAGAGTTACCTCGCGAAGAAGTGGGGGCTTGAGGTGCAATACCAGGGCGTCACGGCGCTCA
>JAKQQT010000174.1 GCA_029564025.1 Armatimonadota bacterium
GGCGGTTGCCGTGTGTCGGTGGGCGGAAAGACGTATTACGCCTGCGTAGACGGTCCCGAGTTTGACGGGCACGGTGTTGATTTCGCGGAACTGCGCGCGCGGCTGGCGATGTACCGGCCGCAGGAAGGAACCGTCGGCGCGCGGCACTGCGAAAAGAAGATGGATCCGATTACCTAGGAGCCTCACGTGGAAGAATCCAAGAAGAAGTCCCCCCCTGTTCCTCGCCACAAAGTTCCGGACCGCGATCCGGTTGAGCGCTCGCGCGACTTCCAAGAAGTCGCCCTCGGTTTCAGCGCGGAAGATGCGCAAGCCGAGGCGCTGAGATGCCTTCAGTGCAAAAAAGCGACCTGCATCGACGGTTGCCCGGTTGGCGTCAACATACCCGTTTTCATCAAGGCAGTCGCGGAGGGTCAGTTCGATGAAGCCCTGCGCGTTATTCATGATGCCAATCTACTGCCGGCCATCTGCGGTCGGGTGTGTCCGCAAGAGAACCAGTGCGAGAAGGTATGTGTGCTGGCGAGGAAATTCGGTGCGGTCTCTATCGGCGGTCTGGAACGATTTGTGGCCGATCTCGGGCGAGAGCGCGGTCAGCAGGTCCCCTCCTCCGGCGAAACCAAACCCACCGGCAAGCGCGTCGCCGTGATCGGTTCCGGACCCGCCGGACTCGCGGCCGCCGGAGACCTGGCGCGGTACGGGCACAAGGTAATTGTATATGAAGCCCTGCACCGGCCGGGCGGTGTGCTTGTGTACGGTATTCCGGAATTCCGGCTTCCGAAAGGTATTGTCGACCAGGAAATCGCGGCGCTGGAAGGTTTGGGCGTCAAGTTCGAGATGGACGTCGTCATCGGTCGAACCATTACCATCGACGAGTTGTTCGAGTCCGGCTTCGATGCGGTTTTCGTGGGTAGCGGAGCGGGTCTGCCGCTTTTCCTCAACATTCCCGGCGAGAACCTGTGCGGGGTATTCTCCGCCAACGAATTCCTGACCCGCGTGAACCTGATGGGCGCATATGATCCCGAACGGTTCGACACCCCGGTTTACGTCGGCAAGCGTGTGGCGGTAATCGGTGGCGGCAATGTGGCGATGGACGCCGCGCGCGTGGCCAAACGCCTTGGTCCGGAAAGCGTCACCGTGCTGTATCGCCGAACCCGAGCGGAACTTCCCGCGCGCGCCGATGAAGTGCATCACGCCGAGGAAGAAGGAATCAAGTTCGAGTTCCTGGCGGCTCCGAAGCAGATCATCGGCAACGATCAGCGTTGGGTGACCGGCGTGGAGTGCATTCGGATGGAACTCGGAGAACCCGACGAAAGCGGACGCCGGCGTCCTGTGCCGATCGAGGGCTCCGACTTCATCGTGGACGTTGACACCGTGGTCGTCGCCATCGGCAACTCGCCGCATCCGCTGGTTCCCACCACCACACCCGGGCTGGCCGTCACCAAGTGGGGAAACATCGTCGCGGATGAGACTACTGGTCAGACGCCTCGCGCCGGTTTGTTCGCGGGCGGCGATATCGTGACCGGCGCGGCAACCGTCATCGAAGCGCTCGGCGCGGGTCGACGCGCCGCCCGGGCAATCAACGAATACCTGACGAAGACCTGAACTATGAAGGATGAGCGGGGATTGTTTCAGCTCATCCTTCAACGTCAGTCTATCAACGCTTGATCAGGTTTTCCGGATTCAAACCGTGCAGTTCCTCCGGCACGAACAGTCCGTCGTGCCGAACCAGTTCGCCGTCGAAGAAGATATCGCCGCCGCCCTTCTCCGGTGTCTGAATCAGCACCATATCCCAGTGAATCTGCGAGCGGTTGCCGTTGTCGGCAATCTCGTAGGCGTTGCCGGGCGTGAAGTGCAGGCTACCAGCAATCTTCTCGTCAAACAGGATATCGCGCATCGGGCGGTTGATGTACGGGTTGAAACCGAGCGCGAATTCGCCGATGTAGCGGGATCCTTCATCGGAATCCAGCACCTTGTTCAGCGCCTCGGTGTCCGAACCCGTCGCTTCTACAATTTTCCCGTCCAGGAATACAAGCCGGATATCCTCGTAGGGTACATCGTTGTACGTGGTCGGGGTGTTGAAGTGGATGATGCCGTTCACGCTGTCGCGCACGGGAGCGGTGTAGCACTCGCCGTCGGGGATATTACGGTCGCCGCAACACGGAATCGCCGGAATACCCTTGATGGAAAACATGATGTCGGTATCGCCGGGACCTAGAATCCGCACCTTGTCGGTACGTTCCATGCGCTGGAGCAGGGGTTCCGCGGCGGCGCGCATCTGCGCGTAGTCCACGCCGGCGCATACGTCAAAGTAGAAATCCTCGAACGCTGAAGTGGACATTCCCGCCTGTTGCGCCATCGACGGCGTCGGCCACCGGAGGACGACCCAGCGCGTGTGCGAAACACGTTGACCGGTGTGCACAACCTTCCAAACGTGCTCCCGGTAGAGCTTCATCCGTTCGTCCGGCACGTCGGACATCTCCAAACTGTTCATCGAACCGCGCAAACCGATGTACGCCTGCATCTGTTCCATGAGGTTCAATTCCCACTGCCCTTGCACGCGCATCTGCTCTTCCGAGGCGCCCTTTATCAGCGCCCTGTTCACGGCGGGGGTTTTCAGCCACGTAAACGGCTGGGCGCCGATCTCGTGCGCACGCTCCACCAGCAGGGTCACCATTTCGGTCGGAACATCAGTTGCCTCGATAAGAATCTTCTCTCCCGGCGCCAGTTTGACGCTGTGCCGGAGAAGAACATCGGCCAGGGCGGTCATTCGCGGGTCTCTCATGTGTACCATTCTCCTTTAGGTTTCCGTCCGGTTCAGTTTAGCATTGCCCGTTCCGGTAATGTCCGAACCTGCGGCAACGGGCTATCATACCTTATATGGAAAAGCCAATCGATACCCCAACTGCAATGCTCGTGACGGGCATAGCCGGATCACCGTTCTCCCATTCCCGGTCGCGCGTGCTGGTGGAACAGATACTGGCGCGATTCAAGGACGCCGGTTGCCGCACCGAACTGGTTGTTGTGGGCGACATTCCGGGTGATGCGCTTCTGTCCCGTAGCGGCGCCCCGGAACTGCAAAATGCCCTGGACAACATCGCCGCGGCCGCCGTTGTCGTTGTCGGCACGCCGGTCTACAAGGCCACCTATGCCGGAGCGCTGAAAACTCTGTTCGACAACTTTCCCCAGCGGTTTCTGGCAGGCAAGGTCGCGATCCCCGTGGCTACCGGCGGAACGTCCAACCATATGCTGGCGGTGGACCACACCCTGCGCCCGTTGATGGCCAACGAAGGAGCCGTGTCGATCGCGCGTGGAGTGTACGCGGTGGACGCCGAATTCACCGAAGGCGAGCCGAGCGCGGAGGTGCGGGAACGCCTGAACAGCGCCGTAATTGAGTCATTGGCTCTCGCAAAAGGACTGATGAGCCTGAGCTCGGACACAGCGACGACGGCAACGTTACCGTCGCCCTGGTAGAATGCCCGCCTCAAGGGAGGCAGATGATGAAAGTTCGGCCCGTTCAACGCCATCATCGTGTTTTCGCGCGGCAGACGGAATCGGACCGGAGCACCTTGGTGCTCCGGTCCGCGCTTATCATTTATCGACACACCGGGAGAGTCCGTGTCCTGACCAACCATTAATAGGAACCTCACGCAACCCTATGCGTCTCTCAAAATGAACACAGCGCCGGGTACCACGAGCGCTTACGGCGACCAGACCGATGCGGACCTCGTCCGCCGAGCCAAAGAAGGCGATGAACGCGCCTTTGAAAGTCTGTTCGGAAGGCACCACAAACGGATCTTCTCGATCGCGTACGGAATGCTTCGCAATGAAGCGGACGCCGCCGACGCGACCCAGGAAGCCTTTGTGCGCGCCTACCGCTCGCTGGCTCGCCTGGAAGCCGAAGGCGCCTTTGGGGGCTGGCTGGCGCAAATTGCCGTTAATATCTGCCGGGACATCCTGAAGCGGCCGCGCGTGATCTCACGGTCGCTTGACGAACCGGTGGCGTCAGACGAATCCGAATACCGCCTGGAAGTGCCGGACGATGCGATCGGGCCGGAGAGAGCCTCTCTGGACCGGGAATTGCAACAGGTTCTTCGGAAGGCCATCGGATCGCTGACCCCGGATCACCAGGCGGTGATCACCATGCACCATCTGGAAGGCATGGACGTTCTGGATATAGCGGATGTGCTGGGCGTGTCCGAAGGAACGATCAAGTCGCGGCTCAGCCGCGCCCGGGCCGAATTACGAAGAAAACTGGGATACTACGTCAACCTGGATACCTGAGGCGTTCGGCTGAAGGCATCGGGGAGCATTACCAAATGGATTGTGCACACATTGTTGACACCCTCGCCGATCGCAGTGCGGGTCTACTGCCTTCCGAAAAGGAAGCGGCATTGCGAGCTCACCTGCTCGTCTGCCCGGCCTGCGCCGCCGAATCCAGGGCGTTTGAGAAATCGATGCGTTTGCTGGCATTCGCGAACAGCCCGACACCGCCCGAAAACCTCTGGCTCGGTGTTCGCGCCCGCATCGAACTGGAACGGTCTGTGACATCCTACACCACCATCCAGACAGAGGCACCGCACTCCCCGCCGTGGTGGACAAGCGTGCTTACCGCCGGAGCCGGTTTTCTGACAGTGATGGGTATTGTCACGCTTTCCAACCGGATGGATTCCGGTTATGCTCCGCAGGATCCCCCTCCCGCTGTCGTTTCTGTCAGCCAGACCAACAGCCTGGATGTACATTCCCCATTTGCTGATCCGGCTTCCATCGACGCCCTGGACACACTGGCGTTGAGACGCCTGCCAAATGGCAAGGTGTATGTAATCAGAAAAGTCGCACCGGAAGCAAGCCGACCGGTATCCGCGACGCAGGGAGATGTTTGGCGGTGATACGTCCGCTCGTTCTTCTGGCTGTTGTTTCGGCTGTACTGGCGGGTTGCTCGGCACCGGAACTGGAACCCGGCGAGCAAGCCGTCCGGCGCAGTGAGACAGCGGAACGATCGACCTTTTTCCGCGTCCGCGAAAGTAATTCCATCATCGAATCGGGCCGTCCCATCTCCACCATCAGCGTTCGCATCCATCAGGATCCATCGCACTGGCGCAGTGAAATCCTTTATGGCGACGGTCTGGATATTACCCAGGGGAGCATGTTCAAGGGCCAGAAAGAGCGGATGTGCTGGGCATATAGCCCAAAAGCGGGCATCCTTGAAATGTGGGAGGCTCCCGATTCGCGGATGAGCAACACCGATCGCCTGCGTTTGATACAACGCAATTACTCGTTCGTTAACGTGGGCTACGACCATGTAGCCGGCAGGCCGGCCCTGCGCGTGGAAATCCGGCCACGCCACTCGGGTCGGCCGTTTCAGCGCATATGGATTGATGCCGACACGGGCTTGCGCCTTCGCCGCGAGGAATGGAACACCGAAGGCCGATTGATGGCGGCCACGGAGGCTGTTACACCGCCGGAATCCCTGACCGAGCCGCCCTCGGAATCGACCTTTATTCCCTCTATCCCCGCCGGCACACGCATCCTCGCCAGGTCACGGGTCAAGGCGACCGCTCGGGAGAATCCCCTGGCCGACCTTGGATTTCTGCCCGCGCACGTCGGCTACATTCCCGCCGGATTCCAACCGTCCGGCTTCTCCATCCATTCCTCGGATCCCGTGATCGGGCCGTTCGTTCGCTGGGAATTGACTGACGGACTGGCAGGAATTACGATATTGCAAACCCGGGGCGACCTTGGCGCCCTCCGGCGGTCAATCGCGCCCAACGATATCCGGGGACCTCTGATCATCTGGCGGCAACCGCCGTATCATTTCATCGTTCGCGGCAACATCGGCCGCGAGGAGCTTCGTCGTGTTGCCAAGGGTATGCAACCGCGCGAAAACCAGCCGGCCCCCTGATACTCCTCGGCGCCGCACTGTCTCCGCCGACCGGTCCCGTTTTCACGCTTGCTCTGCCCATGCGACCTCTGCCATAATCACTAATGACAGCAAAATCCGCTGTCTCGCACCCTGAGGAAGGAAACACAATGGACGTTTTCGTCAAGGGCCGCGGCATTGAAATCACACCCGCGATGCGGGAGTATGCCCAGAAAAAAATCACCAAGCTCACTTCGTTCAACTCCGACCTGCGCTCCGCCGAAGTCACCTGCAAGGTGGAACGCGGCGATAACAAGGTCGAGGTTACCATCATGGCGGACGGCTTCATGCTTCGCGCGGAAGAACGCCGCGGTGATATGTACGAGGCGATTGACGCCATCGTAGAAAAACTGGAACACCAGGCTCGTAAACACCGCAAACGGTTGATCGACCGGGCGCGCGGTCACAGTGTGCGCGACGTACCCGCCGAAATGGAAGAGTCGACTCAGTTCGATGTGGACGCAACGCCCCCCGTCGTAACGCGCGTCAAACGTTTCCAGATGAAACCGATGACCCCCGCAGAAGCCGCGGTGGAAATGGACCTTCTGGGGCACAACTTCTTCGTATTTCGAAACGGGGTCGGCGGCGAAGTGAACGTCGTTTACCGCAGAGACGACGGCGCCTACGGCCTGATTGAACCTGGTGACGACGAAGCCTGATACCCGGATACGGATACGGTTTGGCCCGTAAAATACGCGTGGAGACTGCTGTTTCACGCCTTAGTCAACATCATCAACGTGTAAGGAGAGCAATGTGCGTGTAGGAATCTTGACGGGCGGCGGCGACTGCCCCGGTTTGAACCCCGCCATCCGCGGCGCCGTGATTCGCGGCCTCGGATACGGCTGGGAGATGGTTGGTTTTGAGGAAGGCTGGAAGGGCTGGCTGGAAGGTGACACAACCCCTCTGACCTACCAGATCGTGGAAGATATTGTCCGGAAAGGTGGAACAATTCTCGGCAGTAGCCGGACCAATCCGTACAAGAAGGAAGAGACAGCCCGCCAGGCGGAAGCCCAGTTCGAGAACCTCGGCATCGATGCCTTGATCGCCATCGGCGGCGACGACACACTGGGCGTTGCCAACAAGCTGTTCAAGGCCGGCAAGAAAACCGTCGGTGTCCCCAAAACCATGGACAACGACCTTTCCTGCACGGACTACACGTTCGGCTTCGACTCCGCCGTCCAGGTCTGTATCGACGACATCGACCGCCTGCACGACACGGCTCTCTCCCATCGACGCTGTATCGTCGTCGAAGTGATGGGACGCGCGGCCGGATGGGTTGCCCTTTACGCCGGTATCTGCGGCAATGCGGACTGGATTCTGATTCCCGAGCGCCAGCCCACCGAAGCGGACCTCAGCGCCATGGTCGACCACCTGCTCGAGCGCCGCAAACAGGGCTTCAAGCACAACATCGTCGTCGTAAGCGAAGGCGTCAAGTTGCCGGGACACGAAAACAAGGAAGTGAAACGCGACGGATTTGGTCACGAAATTCTGAAAGACCTCGGTGTCGCCAGGGCTCTCGAAGATTACATCGAAGCCGAAACCAAAGCCCGCGGTAACCGCATCGAAACCAAGTCGGTTGCGCTCGGTCACGTCGTTCGCGGCGGTTCACCCTCACCGTTTGACCGCATGCTCGGCACCCGTGTGGGCGTCAAGGCCGCCGACATGGTAAAGAACAGCGAGTTCGGCATGATGGCCGCACTGAGGGGACTCGATATGGTCTCCGTGCCGCTGGACGAGGCCGTCGGCACCAACAAACAGGTCAGCGGTGACTGGTTCGACCTGCTGGATGCTTTCCAGCGCTGACCGGTACCGCTTTTACTGACTGAACGGGTGATGGGCATTCGCTCGTCACCCGTTTGTCATTCCATGCACGCTCTTTACGAATGGATACCACTATGTCCAATGATATGCTGGAACAGTATTACCGCAACATTTTATCCGAACTGGGCGAAGACCCCGACCGCGAAGGGCTGGTGAGAACGCCTGCACGCGCCGCCCAGGCGATGCGCTTCTTCACTCAGGGCTACAACGAAACCGTGGAGCATCTGCTGAACAGAGCCGTGTTCACGGAGGACTACAAAGACCTGATCCTTGTAAAGAACATTGAGTTCTACAGCCTGTGCGAGCACCACCTGGTGCCATTCTTCGGCGAGGCGCATATTGCGTATATCCCGAACGGTAAGGTAATCGGCCTAAGCAAAATCGCGCGGCTCGTGGACATGTTCGCGCGCCGCTTGCAGGTTCAGGAACGCATGACCGACCAGATTGGACACGCCCTGCAGGAGGCGATCAAGCCGAAGGGCGTCGCCGTGATTATCGAGGCCCGCCACCTGTGCATGATGATGCGAGGCGTAAACAAGCAGAACAGCAAGATGACGACCAGCCACGTCAGCGGGGAGTTCCACGAGGACGCCAAAACCCGCGCCGAACTCTTCAACCTCCTCGGCGTATCGCCCACGGGCATCACGAGGTAAATCCATGCTTTTCCGGTTCTTGTTCGCCTCCCTCATCTGTTCGGCTCTGCCGGCATGGTCGGCTCCCGCCGCCTGGACATCGCCCGCGATGATGTGCCGTATTTCCGATACCGCCATCAACGAAGCGAGCGGGATCGCCGTATCGCGCAGGAACAACGGCATCATCTATATGCACAACGACAGCGGAGACTCGGCACGTGTGTTCGCCGTCGGAAAGGACGGACAGACGAAAGCGGTTATCACGCTTTCGGGTGTCACCGTGAACGACTGCGAAGATATGGCCGTGGCGTATGACGCGGAGTGTAAACCGACCGTTTACATGGCCGACACAGGCGACAACGGCAAATCCCGCACGGAGGTCTGCATCTACGCCTTTGAGGAACCTTTAATCGCCCCGGATGGGAGTTCGGCGCCGTTGTCGGTTATGCCCAAAAAACTCCGCTTCAAATACCCCGACGGGCCGAGAGACTGCGAAACCTTGATGGCGGACTTCAAAGGCCGGGCACTGTATGTCGTCTCGAAAGAAACCGGACCCGCCGCCAATGTTTACAGGCTCAATCCCTTGTGGGACGATACACTTCAAATCGCCGTAAAAACCGGAACCATCACGCTTTCTGATCCCCTGCCCTACTATCCGAACCTTGCCACGGGAGGCGATATTTCTCCGGACGGTTCGCGCATCATCCTCCGCACGTACCAGCAGGCTTACGAGTTCCGCGTCGCTCGCGGAAAACTGCCGGAAAATGCACTGAAAACAACACCTGCCGTCGTTCGGATTGCCGTCGAATCCCAGGGCGAAGCCATTTGTTACGGTCGTGACAACCGGACGTTGCTGACCGTCAGTGAAGGCGTCAACCCGACGGTGTATTCACTCAAGTGGAAGGATCCGAGTCAATGATCAGTCTGGGAGGCAAAACCGCCGTGGTGACCGGCGCGGGCCGCGGTATCGGACGGGCGGTCGCGGGTCTGCTGATTCGCGAAGGCGTTAACATACTGGCCTTTTCGCGAACGCGGTCAGCGCTCGAGATTCTGCAGGCGGAGGAGGATGCCGGGCCGGGTCGGTGCGCGGTCTGCCCCGGGGATGTAACCTCGGAAGACGACGTTCGGAGAGCCTTTGAGGAAGCATCGGCGTTCGGCACGCCCGATATCCTTGTCAATGCCGCGGGCCTGGCGCTGTTCGGGCCTCTGGGAAGGTGCTCGTTCAAGGACTGGAACGAACTGATCGGCGCGAACCTGACCGGCACGTTCCTGATGTGCCGGGAAGCAGTGCGGACTATGGGATCGCAAGGTCACATCGTCAACATCGGCAGTCTCGCGGGATTCACCCCGTTCACCAATTCCGCCGCTTACTGCGCGTCGAAGTACGGTCTTGTCGGTTTCACCCGCGCCCTGTCAATGGAGTTGCGCGCGGAAGGTCGAGAGGGATTGAGGGTGACATTGATCCACCCGGGATCGACCGACACCGGCCTTTGGGACGGACAGAACTGGTCGCCGCCCGCGCACGATATGCTGAGGGCCGATGATGTGGCCGGCGCCGTGCTCTACGCGCTGAAGCAACCACCCAACGCCTCGGTGGACGAAATGCGTTTGTTGCCCGTGAAGGGCATCCTGTAACTTATCATTCTGAACGGTAAACGAAAGCTGAAAACTCCGCCCAGCGGTCGGAACGGCTTCCATTTCCGCTCGCGTGCAGGCACATGAACGCACCCGTGAAGGAAGCCCAGGTAAATACCACTCCAGCGCACTCGTCGCTCAGTATGCTCCCGTCCTGACAAGCGCCGACTTCGGCAAACTCCCCATCGCCGGCAGGCCTCGCCGAAAACTGAAGTCGGGATTCCTCGTCGGACTGTACTCGCAGTTCAACATCCCGCTCGTCCGTCCACAGGATGCGGGCGACGGTTTTGGCGGGCGCCCCGTCCGCCACGCGCACCTCAAGCGACAGTCCTTCAGTTCCCGTAAGGAACAAACCGATGTGGTGAAGTCGGTCGTAGTAGCAAACGAGCCCCGCGGATTCACTCTCGATTTCCGGCTGGAATGAAACCGTCACCGACGCTGAAAACCGCTTGTGCCGTATCCTCGTTCCTACCACGTTGGCGGCTCCGATATCTTCCAGCGGTTCCGGCCTGGCCCGCAGTAGCAAACGGTCCTTTGAAACACGAACGTGTTCGGGACTCCACGCGCGAACAACCTGCCAATCCGGTCCGGCAAAGTTGCCGGTCTCTGCTTCGGGCAAAACACATTCGGGCAGGTCGGGAACCGGCAGTTCCATCTCGAGTCCCCTGCCCTCATTCACGCAAAGCCAGCCGTCGTCGGTCCAGCGAACCGGCAGAAGAAACGTCTCGCGGCCCAGAACGCAACGCTTCCGACCGTCGGGCCGGCTTCCGAGACACACCATCCACCATTCGCCGTTTTGTGTTTCCACCAGGTCGGCGTGGCCGCTTTTTGCCGTTTCCCCGTCACATCCCGACATCGTCAGGATTGGATTCCCCGGCGCCAATTCGTACGGGCCGGCAAGGTTTCTTGAGCGGCAGAGGGAGACTGCGTGACCATATCCGGTGCCCCCTTCGGCGGTGATGAGATAATACCAGCCGTGCCGGTGGTAAAGGTGCGGACCCTCCGTGATGCCGAGTTCCGTTCCGTCCCAGATTGGATCCGGCTGACCGACAAGCCCTTTCCCAACAGGATCGTATTCATGTATCGAAATCCGCTCCGGGCGCGGGCCTCCGCCGGTCTTCGTGTCCTGCGACACGATATACAGCCGCCCGTCGGTGTCCCGGAAGATATCCGGGTCAATACCGAGATCGTGCAGATACACGGGATCGCTCCACGGCCCGTTGATATCAGCGGCGGTAAACAGCAGGTTCTGCTGGGACATCCGCGTTGCTTCACCTGCCCGGAACTGCTGAACGAGTGTAACCACGAGGTAGAATGATCCATCGAAGAACCGCAGTGTCGGCGCCCAGAGGCCCATGCTGTCGTCGGTACTCCGCAGGTTCAGTTGCTCCAGGCGGTCCAGCGCGTATCCCACGGTTTGCCAGTGTACCAGGTCGCGCGAACGGCTCAATTTGATACCGGGGAACCACTGGAAGGTGCTGTTGGCCAGGTAGTAGTCGTCTCCCACGCGGACGATGGAAGGATCCGGGTGAAAGCCGGGCAGGATCGGATTCCGGTAGCGAGTCATGATTTTCGCCGCTGTTCCAGCGCACTGGTTCTCAGCCAGTCGGCAAGCGTATCTACCTTCGAAATCACATCCCAGTGGCGCAATGTTTTTGTACTGATGAAAGTCGGCACGCGCCGCCGTAGGATATCGTTGGTGACCTGCGTTTCCTCAAGATTCTGGTAGGCGCATCCGGCCTTGTCCAGCAGTGCCATCAACTCGGCGTTCTCCTCGGCAAGGTGGGCCGTATAGATGCTGACCAGGCGCCGTGACCGGCCGCCGGCCGCCCACCCGGCAATCCACTCCAGCGCGCCGTAGGAGGAATCCAACAGCAGAGTATCTGTGATGTGATCGTTCATACCGCCGTGATGCAGTATGAAGCTCGTCACCTGGTAGCCGCCGCTGTGCGAACTGAGCACGATTCGACCGATGCGTTCTGTTGAAATCCGCCCTTCGGATTTCAGAAACGCCGCAACTTCATTCATCAACGCGGCGAATGCACCCGGCTCGTGTTGCAGGCGTCCGTCGTCGGAATCCGGCGATTCATACGGGCCCTGAACGACCAGCAGGATCGCGTTCACCCCGCTCTTGACGATCTGGCCGGGGAGGTCGGCGTCCTCAATGGACTTGGCGACGTGGTTGAGGTGCCCGTGGAAGTAAAGAACGAAATCCGTTTCGGGTCCGGGCTTGAATCCGGCGGGTATGAAGATGCCGATTGTGCTGTCGGAGTAATGGCGGTCAGCCGGATAGTGTTTGCCGTCCCGATCGTAGCCCAGGGCGCGGCTCGCATACGGGTACGGAGCATTGGCAAACGGGCGCAGAATCAGACTGCCATTATCCGATGAGGTCCAGCGGGGTTTGTTTGCCAGGTCCGCTTTGTCAAGCGCCATCCAGATGTCTCCCAGGTGCCGGGCGTGCGTCAGGTGCGCGTCACCGTTGATTCCGCCGTAACCCCAAACGTGGAAGTTGCCCGCGTCGGTCCGGGTCTTCAGCGGATGATCCTGATCCGAGGACGCCGGCGTCGATCCCGGTGTTACGTCGTATACCGGCAGGTCCAGGATGTGGATAATCTCGCGGGCGCAGGTTCCACCTGTGGCGCTTTTCATCGGCGGCACGCCGGAATGTGTGAATACGAAGGTCTTTCGTCCCCGAACGGCCTCGCGACAGAACGGCAACCACGGATCAAGGTGTTCCCGTATCAGACGTGGTGTTTCGCCTTCCGCGGGTTGCTGTTCCATACCGGCGTACATCGAATCGCACAAAATGATGGACCGGATCAACCGGAAGTATTCGCCCGACTTCAGCAGTTCGCGCACCGCCGCGTAGCCCGCGCTGAAACTGGAGATGTCAACGGCAGATACGCGCGTTTGTTCATTCGCTCCCTGCTTTCGGAGTTCGCCTGCCACCAGGCTCAGCCACCGACCGAATCGTTCCCTGTCCTCGAAGACCTGCTGGAAGCCGGCGGAACTCTGGCCGGTGTTGAAGACCAGCAAAGGCTCGCTATGGCCGGCGCGCAGATACTCCTGGATGACGAACCACGTTGCCGTGTGGAAGTGGACGCGCAGAGCGACTGCTCCATTCGCCGGTACGCGGTACCCCCTGGGGACGAACAAAATGAACGACACGTCGCCGTCCTTGATTGTCACAGACTTGCCGTCCGGCGGTTTTACGGACGGCGCAATGTCCCTTTTGACCATCACGGGCGGCTCAGGCAGAACCTTCGCCTGAGCGCCCGATGCAATCAGGAAAGCGCATAACGCGCCCAGTATTCGTGCGAACACGTATCCGATTCCCTTACCGCGCGAACGAAGAGATGTTGCCGGCCAAGTCAATCTGTCTGCCTGTTATTTGAACGGGTTCCATCTTCGATGCCAGAGGCTTGACGGGCAAGGCGTAAGTACGCTCGATGCCGGGTCCGCTCCATTCCAGATGGGCTCCGGCCCAACCGTCTTCCTCGTAGTAATCGACGTGGATCTCGTGTTCTCCCGCCGAAAGAGACACCGTTCCGGACTTTTCGCTCAGTTCGTGATGCCCCCAATGGTCAACCACCATTTTACCATTCACAAACACACGGCTTCCGTCGTCGGACGTGACGTAGAACGTGTAATCACCGGTTTTCGGAACGGTCAGGTAACCGCTCCAGCGCACGCAGAAGTTCTCGGCCGGAGACCTGGGATCAGGCGCTCCGCCGTCGTACGCGAACTTGATCTGCGGATCGATGCGCCGGAAGACCGGATTGTCGAAGTCCTTCTTCAAGCCGTATGAGCCGATAAAGCCCGAGGTCGGCAGGGCGAAAGCCGCGGCGCCGGTTTTGTCCAGCGGCACCGAGGTAAGCGGGCTGATCGGCAAACCCTCGCGGCTCACGAAGATATCCACCTGAGCGCCGGGTTCGCCTGTGATGTTCCAGGAACCGGAATCCGGTGACGGCGTGATTTCCGGAGGCGCCGCCATCGTGTCAACCACAACCGCCACCGGACCGACGCGCCTGTCGCTTCCCGCGACCTGACCGTACACGTTCATCGTAGTGGGCAGGCCTGTGCGGTTCCCGCGCGGTGGGGAAGACAGGATAACGCGTCCGGAACCGTAACGCGCGCCGAGAGTCCGGGCATTGTCGTCCAGGATAAGAACCATCTCGTTCGAGCGCACCCCCTGTACCATTACCTCGGGATTGCGCGACCTGGATATCGGAACCAGCGGTTTCACGTTCGGCACGGAAGGCGCATCCGCGGGCTTTACAGGCGTAACATCGAACATCGACCAGAGCGGAGTAAACAGCGCGCGGTCTTTGCCGACCTGCCAGATGATGTTGAAGCTGACGTCCCGACCCTCCAGAAGAGTCATACCGTCTGCCGTATCCTCGAGCCTCCTCTTACCGCCGAAGTTGATCTCGTTGGACACGCCCTGCCCGATCTTGGCGGGAATCAGGATTTCGAGTCCATCCGTTCCCCATTCCGCTCTTGCGCCTGGCACCGGGCCGGAGAGTCCGAGGTCGGTAAACGTCACCGTTCCGTCTGCCGAAACCCGGATTGGATAGGTATCGCCGCCTTCCCAGAATCCGTTTTCGCCGGACGAATCAATCATCAAGTGCAATTCGCCCTTCGTTTGCGTCTTCACGAACAGCGACAGAGCCTCTTCATTCCAACAGGCGTAGAGACGCGGTTCAGCGACGGCTGTGTTCGTGGCGATGTATGGTTTGCCCGTCGTGAGCAATGCGTAAACAGAATCCATTCTGCCGTCAACGGTCGGCGGTTCCAACGTGTAGGCCAGCGTGAGGGCAATGGCCACGGTCGGCCATCGGTCCTTGCCGTCCGGAATTCCGTCACCGTCCGTATCCTTCACAGTCGGGTTGGAGCCCCGGTAAATGTCGGCAGTGAATTCGGCCAGGTCTTCAAGCCCGTCACCGTCCGTGTCTTTCTTCGTCGGGTCAGAACCGAAACGCTTTTCGTCCATCGGCAGACGCGGATCGTTGTCCGGCAAGCCGTCCGCGTCGGCATCCACAACCTGAATGACCGTGTCCGTGACTCCGGCAACGTCCATGTAGTTGGTAAAACTGGACAGGCAGTGCGCTACCCAGTCCCAGTGCATACCGGCGTGATGCCCGTACTGGAACCACGCCTCGCCCGAATCGGCGTACGGGTGATCGCTCAGCACTTCGGGATGGCCCGAACCTTGCGCAATGACTCCGTCCCACGCGTGCTCGAACTCGTGGACGAATGTCCAGGCGGTGTTGTACCACGTGTTCGGATCGAGTGCCGGATACCAGGTCAGCGGTTCGGCCTGGCTCGATTGACCGAAGCAGGCACCCGTGCGGCCGAAAATGCGGAAGCCGCCCCAGTTTCCGGTCATGCCGGGACCGGTGACAAACATCCCGTCGTACTGGTTGTCCTTAACGCCCCGTTTGCGCAAGTCGGCGATGAAGTTGTCGTAGGTCGGACCGTCGTGGTTTGGCGGCGCGATGTTGATGACTTTGTATTCAATGTCCAGGTTAAGCCGGCAACCGGAGTTGCGCCAATAGAACAGCCTCGCAAGTTCAATGCCGTTCTTCGTGTATTCCACCTCGGCGTCGGTCCAACGGTTCTTGTCCGCAGGTCCTCCGCGGTAGAGAACGCTAAGGACCTTCATCGTCCGTACGGGAATCGTTGGTGGCTCGGCCGCCCGGACGGAGGTCACCCCGGTCAGCGCCAGACTCAGCAAAGCGATTGTTTTCACTCGAATTGTCATTGTACTTTCCTTCTCAAGCGGTTCAGCCGGCCAGCAGATCCCGGCATTCCTTCAGCGACTCGCGCACGGACTCGATCACATAGTCTACCTGGCTGTCGTTGATAATCAGGGGCGGTTCCACCCGGATGACGTTCGGATTGGCCAGCGTGTAACCGGCGATTATCTTTCTGCTTGCCAATCCGGCGATCGTCAGCAGGCCGAAGTCCTTTTCGTGAAACTCGATTCCGACCATCAAGCCCAGCCCGCGAACCTCGCGCACCATATCCGGCAGTTCGGACTGAACCAGGCGCAATCCCTCCAGAAGACGCGCGCCCATGTTCCTTGCGTTTTCGATGAGGCCTTCCTCTTCGATCACTTTCAGCGTCTCGAGACCGGCGGCCATGGCGCACAGGTTGACGACGCTGGTGGTGTGGATGGTGGGATTCTCGGAGAAGAAACGGTTCCAGACCTCGGGGGTGCCCACAAACGCTGCCGTTGAGGTTACGCCACCGCCCAAGGCTTTGGCGAGGCACATGATGTCCGGATTCACACCGGAGTGCTGTACGCCGAACATACGACCTGTGCGACCAAAACCCGTCTGCACCTCGTCGGCTATCAGCAGGACCCCCTTCTCGTCGCAAATCGAACGCACAGTCTGGAGATAGCCTTCCGGGGCCGGGTTGATGCCGCCTTCGCCCTGCACAGGCTCCAGGATGATTGCCGCCGTGTCAGCGGTAACGGCCTCCCTCACGGCCTCAGCGTCGCCCCACGGCACCTTGTGGAAGTCGGGAACAAGCGGTTCCACCTTGGTGCGGTAGACTTCGCGTCCGCCGGCCGAAAGACTGCCCATCGTCTTGCCGTGGAAGGCATTGGTCGTAAAGATGATGCCGTGCTTGCCACTGGCGATGCGGGCGCACTTCAGCGCGCCTTCCACGCTTTCCGTGCCGCTGTGGCAGAAGAAGGAATACTGAAGTTTTCCCGGGCTTACCTCCGCCAGTCGTTCGGCAAGGTCCGCCATCGGCGATGTGAAGAACTGGCGGGTCGACAGCGGCATCTGATCCAACTGACGGTGAACGGCTTCCACGATTCGCGGGTGCCGGTGAC
Source organism: Armatimonadota bacterium (assembly GCA_029564025.1). Classification (GTDB taxonomy): domain Bacteria; phylum Armatimonadota; class DTGP01; order JAKQQT01; family JAKQQT01; genus JAKQQT01. Next base: position 16,850 of record JAKQQT010000174.1, read on the forward strand.
CCAGGCTGAAAACGCCGTATCCCGCCAGGGCGTCCAGGTAGCGTTCGCCGTGGGTGTCGGTGATATAAACGCCTTCGCCCGTCCACTCGACGGAACCGTATCCACCGAACTTCATCAACTGCGCCAGCGCAGGATTGACGTACCGGCGGTACTGCTCTATCACCCGATCGTTGAACTCCTCGGGATTCCCCGAAAATGGTTTCATCGTTGTATTCCTTCCAAGCGTTCTCTCTGCGGGTCAACAACAGCAGTGGGTAACAAAAGGAAAGGGCCGGTCCTTCAGGACCGGCCCAATGGTCGGGGCGACTGGATTTGAACCAGCGACCTCTCGGCCCCCATCCGAGTGCGCTACCAAACTGCGCTACGCCCCGCGCGTACTGTGATTATAGCACAGCGGGACGCGGGTGCGAAACGCGTTTTTTACAGGCTCTTCTTGCAGAGGAACCAGTCGATGCACTCGTAGCCTTCGGTCATCCGCTTTTCGGCGGCTTCCGCCGTGGCGGGAGGAGGAACGATCACCTTGTCGCCGGGATGCCAACCCTCGGGTGTGGCAACGCCGTGCTCGTCGGAGGTTTGCAGAGCCTTCAGCAGGCGTACGAACTCCTCGATCGAGCGTCCGTTGGACATCGGGTAATACACCATCGCGCGCAGAATGCCGTTCGGGTCGATGAAAAACACAGCGCGCACCGCCTGCGTGGTTCCGGCGCCCGGGTGAACCATACCGTAGGCCTTCGCAACGTCCATGGAGAGGTCAGCGATAATCGGGAACGGGATATGTACGCCTAGTTTCTCCTCAATGGTGCGTTCCCACGCAATGTGCGAGAAAATGCTGTCAATCGACAGGCCGATGACGTCGCAGTTCAGCGCCTTGAACTGGTCGTTCGCCTTGGCGAAGGCCACGAATTCGGTGGTGCAGACCGGCGTGAAGTCCGCGGGGTGCGAGAACAAAACGACCCAGCGGCCCTTGTAGTCGGAGAGCTTCTTCACTCCGTGAGTGGTCGGCGCCTCGAAATCCGGCGCGGGCTCGTTCAGGCGCGGAAAGGAACCAGACTTCTTGCAGGAACAACCGTCACCACAGCAGCAACCGCCGTCGCAACAGCAACAACAGCACTTCTTCTCTTCGGAATTGCACATTTTTGAATCTCCTTTTTCGCTATCCGTTCGGGAGTTGGAACGGTAGTCTTATAATCATTCTAATCTCCGTACGAAATACCGGAGGTCGCCGCCCCTACCCGTTGCCGGCCACGGTTCCCGCAACGAGGAACCACAGGAACACGCTTTCGTAGTCCTGGTGCACGTAACGAACGGTACGTTCCGCAATGCGTTCGGTTCCCGGAATCCTGCTGGCCAGATCGGCCTGGGTTGCCGACACGAACTCCACTTCCATACGCACGGGGGATTCCGGCCGGAACGGTTTCACGTTGGAAAGGTTGGCCAGGGCTTTGGCGGCACCTTCGCGGATGCGCTGTCGCACGATTTCGGGATGCTCCTGCAAGGCCGCGTACCTTCCGTGCGCGGTTTTGGTCTGAACCGCTGTCACGCCCGGCAACAGCGCCCCAGCCTGGGCACACAGAAAGTCGTCGCCCGTCACAAGAGCCACCGGAACACCGAAACGGCCCGCCAGCGCTCCGTTGACGCCGTATTCCCCCATCGCCACGTCGTTGACGCGAACGGAAGCGCTACCCCAGTAGGTATGGCTCAGCACGCCCCGCGTACCGAGCATCGCATGGTAACCGGTAAAAAACACTGCGTCGAACGACTCGTCGATACCCTCCATCATACTGTACCTCTTGGGACCGCCCGACAGCAGTTTCGCGCGCCGGTCCAATTCCAGTGGACGCAGGTTGCGCATCGTGTTGTGACTGTCGTTCACGATGACTTCCGTTGCGCCCGCCGAGAAGGCGCCGTCTATGGCGGCGTTCACCTCGCCGGTCATCAACTCAACCGCCTGCGGATAATCCCTGTCGCTCGCGCTGGTCTGATCCCATTGGACAACGCCCGCCGTTCCCTCAAGGTCCGCACTGATAAATACTTTCACGTAGCCTTTCCTTTCCTCAAGCCTTCGTCTTCAACACCCAGTCGTACACGGCGATATTGCCTTCCACCATCGATTTGACGCTGAACTCCCGTTCCATCAAACTCCGGCCGGCCATGCCGCGGGCGATTGCTCCCATCGGGTCGTCAATCACGGCTCTCATGGCCAGCCACAGCGCCGCGTCGTCGTCCACCGGTACCAGCCAACCTGTCCTCGGTGACTTGACCGCTTCCGGAATACCTCCCACGGGACACGCAATGACCGGCTTTCCGCACGCGGCGGCCTGCAGAATCGCCACCCCCAGGCCTTCCAGGCGCGCCGGGTGGACAAGGCAATCGATGCCGGGCAGAACCCTCTGCATATTCTCGTGGAATCCGGCCCAGATGACTTGCCGTTCGATGCCGAGTTCCTTCGCCAGCGCCCGCAACCGGTTCTCCTCGGCGCCCTTTCCGAAAACCGCCAGCCTGGCCTCCGGGTGATCGGCTTTCAGCCTTTGCACCGCACGGAACGCCGTCTCGTGGCCCTTGCGAGGAATCATCTGGGCCACGATGGCAAAAAGCGTGCTTTCCGGCGGAACGGACAGAAGTTGACGCGCGACCATATTCATCGCCGGATCCGGCTTGAAGGTTTCCGTATCGACGGCGCTGTGAACCGTGGTCACCAGCGATTCCTCGACGCCGCAGGAAATGAGAACCTGCCGAATCGCCTCGGAGATGGCGATGATGTGGTCATACGACTGCGCGTAACGTTTCTTTGTAAAAGAATCGGTACGGAGTTTGTAGTCGACACGACGGGACAACACCACGGGAACGCCAAAGAAACGCGCCGCCCACACACCCTGGACATCGGCTCCGCGCCGGCTGTGCAGATGGATGATGTGAGGACGAAACTTCAGGGCGGCCTTGATGATGGCGATGGTCAACTGGGGATCGATATCACCGACAAAAGAGGAACGGCGGACCATGAGGCCTGTGGATTCCGCCCGGTCGCCCAGCGCACTGTTGCGGCAAGTGACGAGACAGGTCGAGATTCCTCTGTCCTCCAACCCGTGCATCAGGTATAAAACCTGCTGGGGTCCGCCCAGCCACCTCTTTCCGGTTTCCACATGCAGTATCTTCACGCGGTTTTCGTCGCTCCCTTCCCCAGCAGTTCACAGGCAACCCTGATGACGTCTTCCGGCGTGTTCTGATCAATGGACCTGTCGTCCCACCACTGCTTCCTGTTAATTGTGTTGTCCGTTCGGCGCGGACCGGCCCGCTGAAGAACCCGGGTGTTGGGTTCGTCGCGCAATCTTTGTGCCGTGGTTGGTCCGAACACTGCTATCGTGGGCGTGCCCATGGCGATCCCAAAATGCATCAATCCTGTATCGACACCGACAAGCAGTCTCGCTCTCCGTATGATTTCGGCCGCGTCGCGCAGTGTCGTTTCGCCCGCCAGCGACACCGCGCCGGATTCACCTGACATGGCCATAATCCGGTTCGCCATTTCCCTGTCCTTCGGGCTTCCCAGCAGAACAGAAGTCAGGCCAAGTTCGCGCTCTAACAGGACAATGGTCTGCGCAAAAGCCTCGTCCGACCAGTGTTTGTAAGGCCGGGTAGTCGCCGGAGTCAAAACGGCATATTCCGATGAAACACCGGCAGAGGCCAGCAAGGCATCCGCTTTCGCCACGTTGTCGGCGTCCGGGTATATCTCCATGCTCTGAGGCGGTTTGGACAGACCGAGACGGCGCAGGATGCCGATGTACTGCTCGGAAGCCCGATAAAAGGGCGCCTCCACATCGGCCTTGTGTGTCAGAAACCAACCTGATCCTTCGCGGGAGTCCTTTTTCCCCAATCGAACCGCGGCGCCGGATGCCCTCACGGCAAGTCCGCTACGCGCCAGACCCTGCAGATCAATCGCCAGATCATAGCGACCCTGTATCCGTCCGGCCAGTTCGCGCAAATCCCTCACCAAACCCCAAGCGCCTTTGAGCCCCTTGACGCGCATGCTGTGGCAGCGTTCCCATACGATGACCTCGTTGATGAAAGGATTGCCGCGCAAAACGTCGGCGGAAAGCGGTTCCACCAGCCAGTCGATCCGGGCTTCGGGATACAGCATCTTAAGACCGCGCGGAAAGGGCGTGGCCATCGTGACGTCGCCGATGGCGCTCAACTTCACGATGAGGATGTTGCCGAACTGCCTGCCGGACAGGTCAACCATCCTTGTTTGCTTTCACCGGTTGCAGTCCCTGCCCCGTCCTATAGGCGGCCATCGGATCACAGGTCTCCTTCCAAAGGGTTTCGATTGCTGGCGTTGGCTGGTGTTTCCAGCGGCGATGAACCCAGAACCACTGGTCCGGGTGTGCCCTTACGGCCCGTTCAATCGCACCCTGCATTTGATATGTGAGCTCATAGATATCGAGATCCCTGTCACCGGTCCGCTTCACATTGAGCGCCGGGTAGACATCAACCGTATGATTGTTGTCCGCATCGCGCCGGATAAAAATCGGCACGACTGCCGCTTCCGAATGCAAGGCGATGAAAGCGGGACCGGGACTGCTGGACGCAAGACGCCCCATGAACGGCACAAAAATCCCGCTGTAATCGTTCTGGTCCGGCAGAACCCCTACCAGTTCATTTCGGCGGAGTGCCGTGATACTGCGTCGCGCCGCGACCTTGCGGGAAAGCACCGTATATCCTTTGCTCTCGCGTATACCGTTGATCACTCCATTCATCCGGGCATCGTCGGCGTCGCGCGCAATCACCGAGATTGTGTAGCCCCGTGCGGCGCAGGCGGCGGCCATCAGTTCAAAATTGCCGACGTGTGCCGTCAGCGCCAGAACGCCCTTGCCCCGCGCAAGGCCCTCGATCAGATTCTCCTCGCCGTTTACACGCACGATTTTCATCAATTCGGCGGATGATGTGGAAGGAAGCCGCACGAATTCGACCGTGGTCATCCCGAGGTGCCGGAACACGTCCCTGGCCACGGCCTGGATTCGTTCCGTTGACCAGGCGCCGCCGTAAACTTCCGTCAGATTCTCAACAGCCGCCCTCCGATACCGCGCGGAAACGCGGTAAGCGAAAGTGCCCAAAGCGGCGCCGAGGCGCAAGGCCGCGTCCCGCGACAACGCTGTCGCGATTCGCGACACGCCGTTCAGCGCGGTGCGCCCAAACCAGAGCTCTGCTTGTTTTGTATCGATTTCGAAACGACTCCCAGAAACCAGGAACGAAACGTGTGTTCATCGTCCACAGCAAGGCTGATTCGCATCACGCGCCACAGGCGTTCGTCGGCCCATTGGCGTATTTTGACCCAGTCCTTGGCAGTAGTTATGATGAGCGACCGGCGCTTTCCGGCCTCGCGTTCCAGATTGCGAACATCCTCCTCAGTATAGCGGTGATGGTCCGGGAACCGCCTCGGTTCCAGCACGGCGCCAATATCGGCGAGCGTCGATTCGAAGCCGGTCGGATCACCCAGCGAAGACGGCGCAAGAACAGTTTTCCCCTCGACCTCCCCGAGCAGTTCCGAAGCATTCAGCGGTGCATGGCGCGCAGTGAAAACCGGGGCCGTGTACCGTTGCACCTCGGACTTCAACTTTTCCAGACGTTCGGTGGAAACGAGATCGGCGTGGGTGATGATGACCGCCGTTGCTCGCCGCGCGGCCGATTTCGGTTCCCTCAGCAACCCGCGGGGAAGAACGTAACCGTATCCCCACGGTTGTACGGCATCGATGAGCAGAAGATCGATATCGCGGTCCAGTCGCCAATATTGATAAGCGTCGTCGCAAATCAACACGTCCGGCGAGAAGCGGCGCACCGCCTCGGCGCCGGAGACCACCCGCCTGCGTCCTATCAAAACAGGCACTCCGGGCAGGGATTCCGCCAGCAGAACCGCTTCATCCCCGGCTTCGGCGGCGCTCATCAACACGCGTTCCCGGTCCGACACAACTTGGCAATCCGTGCGTTTCCCCGCGCGATATCCGTAACTTAATATGGCGGGCAAATGGCCGGCGGACTGCAACTCGCGCGCCAGGTGGAGCACGGTGGTCGTCTTGCCTGAACCGCCGACCGTCAGGTTTCCCACGCTGATGACGACCGGCGACAACGTGACCTTCTTCAGTAGATTGCAGTCATACATGCGGTGGTACTGGGTGATGACGCCCAGATATAACCACGAGAGCGCTCGAAGACCGCCGCGTGCCAGAGTGGCTTTGTATCCGCGCGCCTCGCCGCTGACGATGCCCAGCAACGCCTCTTCACGGTCTGTCACCGTGCCAACTCCTCGACCGGGTAAAGATAATCCAGTAACAGATTTGCGTACCGTTCCGATGCCCCGCGGTTCCGTTCGACCAGTGTCCGCGCGGATTGACCCTTCGAACGTCTGAGTTCCGGTTGGGACAGCATATCGGTCAGTGCTCCGGCCAGTTCATCGGCGTTCTGAACACGGATGGCCGCCCCCTCCGCTTCGGCCATGGCGGCCACATCGCGGAAGTTTTCCATATGGGGACCGTACACCACCGGCACCCCGTGTGCCATCGGTTGAATCAGATTCTGTCCCCCGTGCGAGCACAGGCTTTTGCCGATGAACGCGGCGTCCGCGATTCCGTACACCTCGGCCAGTTCCCCGAATGTGTTGAGAACGATGACATCCGCTTCCGGATTCGGGCCGTCGGTCCTCAGTTGTCCCCTCAATCCTGCGTCGCGGATCGCCTGCAATACCTCAGGGACGCGTTCCAGGTGTCTCGGTGCGATCACGGCTTTCAGGCCGGGGACAACGGACCTGGCGACGGCAACCGCGCGGCACACAGCCTCATCTTCGCCTGAAAACGTGCTTCCGGCGACAATCACGGGCCAGTCCCCCACTCCCAGGACGTCTCTCCACCGGGCGACGCCTTCCTCGCTCAACGTTTTAACCGGTTCATCGAACTTGGAAATGCCGAGAACGCGAACCGTGTCTTCCGGTGCGCCCAATTGAACCACCCGATCAGCGTCCGTTTGCGTCTGCATACCCAGCACGGAAATGTGACTGAGCATCCACGTGTACAGGGCCTTGCAAGTACCGGCTTTGCGAAATGTCCTGTCGGAGATCCTTCCGTTGATAAGAACAACGGGACAACGCCGCGATGCGAGGTACAGATAATTCGGCCACAACTCCGTCTCGATAATCGCCACCAGAGCCGGCTTCACGGCATTCAGCGACTTCCGTACAGCGGACGGCACGTCCAGAGGGAAGAAGCGGATATCCTCGGCCCAGGGGTACGATGCCTCGGCGGCGGCTCGACCGGTCGGTGTGATGGTGGATACAGCGACTTTGACTTCAGGGACTTTGTTGTGAATGACCTGAAGAATAGGTTTGGCGGCCGCCATTTCGCCGACACTGGCGCCGTGCAACCAAAGGCGGTGCGGATTGGGAGGCAGTTCGGCACCACGCCCCATGCGCTCACGCCGCGCTGAGCCGGGACTTTGAAACAGGCGCTTGAATACATACGGGCCCCAAACGGGTGAAAGCAGTGTCAGGGCCGCATTGTAGCCCATCCACTTGACCGGATTATGATCTCGCGCCTTCATAAGCCGCTTTCTGCAGAATGTTCATCTGTTCCGTCAGGTGGTCCGTCAAACGGCGTTCCTCCTCCTCGCTCGCGTCTGCGTGAAGATAGATCGGTTCGCCCATGCAGTAGCAGGCCCGGCTGAACGGATACGGAATCATGAACGAATCCCACGTTGGAAGTTCGAAGTACGGGTGCGCCGCGATGCCAACCGGATACAGCGGGCAACCGGACTTGCGGGCAAGATACAGCGCTCCCGGCCGGATGACGTACTTGGGTCCTTTCGGACCATCCGGCGTCAGCGCAAAGGAGGCGCCTTCCTCAAGCGCTCGTACCGCTCCCAGCAAGGCGCGACTGCCCCCGCGCCCTGATGATCCTCGAACGTTCCGCCAGCCCATCCATTTGAATAGATGAGCCTGTATCTCTCCGTCGCGCGATGGCGAAATCATCCCCATGATTCCCTTGTTGCGGAAGGTGTACAGAGGAACAAGTGTGCGACCGTGCCAGCACACCAGTATCTGCCCCTGTTTCGTCCTCAACCGTTCCAGTGGGTCTTCGGCGTTTATCATGCGAACACGCACGGTGGGACACAACGTGTTGACAAGCGCCCATTCCAGCGCCGCCGCCGTGCGAATTGTCACCTTGCTATTGAAATTCAGGCGCATGTCCGGTCAGTCGCCTTGCTCCGAGTCGTCCGCGTCCGTCTTGCGGAACTGCATCTCGTAAAGTCGGGCATACATCATCCCCGAAGCAAGGAGGTCATCGTGCGTACCGCTTTCGACAATCCGTCCACCGTCAAGCACCAGGATGCGGCCAGCGTTCCGGATGGTCGAAAGCCGGTGCGCAATCATGATCGTGGTACGGCCCTTCATCAAGGTAACAAGCGCGTCCTGAACGGCAGTTTCGGACTCTGTATCAAGCGACGATGTGGCTTCGTCCAGGATTAGGATGCGCGGATTTTTCAGGATAGCCCGGGCGATGGCGATCCTCTGACGTTGACCTCCCGATAGCGTCAATCCACGTTCGCCAACCGGCGTATCGTACCCCGCCGGCAGTTCCGAGATGAAAATGTGCGCATGCGCGGCTATGGCGGCGTTGCGGATTTCATCCTCCGTGGCCTCCGGACGGCCGTAGCGAATGTTATCCCGGATATTACCCGAGAACAACAACGTTTCCTGCGGAACGATGCCTATGTTCCTGCGAAGAGATCTGATTTGCACTGTACGCACATCGTGGCCGTCCACGCTCACCGTTCCGCCGGTTGGATCATAGAACCTTGGAACCAGGTTGGCTACCGTGGTTTTTCCGGCGCCGGACGGACCCACCAGGGCCACCGCCTCCCCCGGATTGACCTCGAAACTGAC
>JAKQQT010000196.1 GCA_029564025.1 Armatimonadota bacterium
CGCGGCGCAGCGCGAACCCCATCCCCTGCCGGACGGCTACTGCAACGAGACGTATCCGGTGCCGCTCCGCGAATTGGTCGGCGCGACGGTTGCCTGGACAGGGGACGACCCGGTCTCCTTTGACTACAAGCGGCGTCCGACCGGCATGGCGGGCTGGTTCTGGCAGGGAAGTCGCCATGCGTTTGATCCGGCGAAATTGCCACCCGAGGCCAAAGGGGTAATGGAATTGCGCGCACGGGACCGGACGTTCCTGATGGGCGTCGTGTATCCGAAGGAGAGACCGGTGTTCGCGTACATGCCGACGCTCGCGTTCTTCCCGTACGTGCTCACGCGGGAGAAACCGTCGCTCGCGGATTTCGCTCTCCGTTTCGATTCCGCAGGCGAGGCGTTCCTCGCGCGCACGGTCGAAGCGCTGTTGGGGGAGGCGCGCTGAACACGGTGGCGTGACCGTCGCTTTACCTCTATTTCGAGGCCAAGCGGGCGCGTCAGACGGCTTCCCCGTCTTCCGAAACGCCGACCGCCTTGTGGTTTTTGTCTCCCATAACCATGCCGATTACGCTACCCGTTTTCATCGCTGTTCTTCTTGTGTTCTTGCACCTGTGAGTGCGTGTTGTAAGCATGATGCGGCGTTAAGCATTGAGAAACATCCGCGAAATCGGTACGGTGTGTGCGGAGATTGACCTGATTCTTGTCGGAAGCTTATTCCAAAGCCATGTGAGAACTGGAGTGACACAACGTATGCACATGACCATGCGGAACCTGAATGCTGCAAAATGGTTGGCCGGGTTTGCCGCGATGTCGGCCATCCATGCCGCTCCAACGCCTGCGTCACCGTCCCGGCCCGCCAGCGCCGGCACCGGCAACGCATCCGCTGAACACCGGGACTCGACTGAGTTCCATGTCGCCGTCAACGGTGACGACTCGAACCCGGGCACGCGCGAGGCGCCACTGCGCACCATTCAGCGAGCGGCCGATCTTGCGCAACCGGGCGATACGATCACCGTCCGCGAAGGGGTTTACCGCGAACGGGTCAATCCGCCGCGCGGGGGCCAGTCGGACGCGAAACGCATTGTGTACCGGGCCATGCCGGGCGAAAGGGTCGTGATCAAGGGATCAGAAGTCATCAAGAATTGGGTTCACGTTCAGGACGGTGTCTGGAAAGTCGCGCTGCCCAATACGCTCTTCGGCTGCGACAACCCGTACCGGGAACAGCTCCGCGGGGGCTGGTTCGACCCCAAAGACCGCGAGCACCACACCGGCGCCGTCTACCTGAACGGCGAGGGGTTCGACGAGGCCGACGGGCTCGACAAGCTGTTTGAACCGTCCGGCGCGGTCCCGTTGTGGTTCGCCCACGTCGATCGGCGCCAGACCACCCTCTTCGCACAGTTCCGGAACGCACACCCGAATGAGGAGACGGTGGAAATCAACGTCCGCTGGGCGGTGTTCTATCCCGAAGCGCCGCATTGCAACTTCATCACCGTTCGCGGCTTCACGCTACAACATGCGGCCACGCAGTGGGCGGCTCCGCGGGCAGAGCAGGTCGGCCTGATCGGCACGCAC
>JAKQQT010000199.1 GCA_029564025.1 Armatimonadota bacterium
TGTCGGCTAAGATACAGTATAGGGATCAGGTGTCAGGGTTCAGGTATCAGGTATCAGGCTTACCGTGGTACACTTTGATCGAGCACATTGAGGTGGACACATGAACGAGGTTGTTTTTCTGGTGGAAGAGGCGCCGGAGGGTGGTTATACGGCACGCGCTCTTGGTGAATCCATCTTCACCGAAGCCGACACGCTGGAGGAATTGCCGGCTCTTGTAAGAGATGCCGTCCGATGCCACTTCGATGAAGGCTTTGAATCCTCCCCGGTCCACGTCCTGAATCCCAAATCCTGAATCCCGAATCCTAGGATCTGACACCCGACACCTGACACCTGGCACCTGAACATGAAGCCTTTCCACACATACGTTACACGAGAAATCCCTTCCGTGGGCCTTGACCTTCTTTTGGAAGCAGGTTCCGTTGAAACGTGGCAGGACGACGTTCCGCCGCCGCGCGAGGAACTGCTGAGCCGCGTGGCCGAGGCAGACGCACTGTTGTGCCTGCTGACCGACCGCATCGACGCCGAGGTTCTCGACGCCGCGCCGAAACTGAAAGTCGTCAGCGCCTATGCCGTCGGTGTGGACAACATCGACGTTCCAGCCGCAACCGAGCGCGGCATCTGCGTCTGCAACACGCCCGGTGTCCTCACCAACGCAACAGCCGACCTCACCTGGGCGCTGATCCTGGCCGCCGCGCGACGCATTGTCGAGGCCGACGCCTGTACCCGCAAGGGCGAGTGGCGTTCCTGGGGACCGCGGTTGATGGTGGGGAAACCGGTGGCGCAAAGCACGCTCGGAATCATCGGGATGGGCCGCATCGGCCAGGCCGTCGCCCGCCGCGCGATGGGCTTCGAAATGCCCATCCTGTACCACTCAGGCAAGCAGTATCCCGACATCGAGCGCCTCACCGGGGCAAAATACGTGGATCTTGACACACTGCTGGCGGAAAGCGACTTTGTGACCATACACACGCCGCTCACACCCGAAACGCGCGGGATGATCGGGGCAAACCAGTT
>JAKQQT010000204.1 GCA_029564025.1 Armatimonadota bacterium
TCGGTCCCGCCGAGGTAGACCTGACCGTCGGCGATGGCAACGCCCGAGACCGAACCGATGGAGGTGCCGCCGAGTTCGTTCGTCCAGAGTTCCGTCCCGGTGGCGGCGTCATAGCAGACAAGCCCCATCGGGTCGTTGTCAGCAAAGTCCATATCCGGCCAGGTCGGGGCGAAGACCTTTCCGTTATGTACCGCCGGTGATCCGTCGGCATATTCGGCGGTCTCTGCCACCCAGAGGGTGGCGTTCGTCTGTGGCCCGTCCTGCGTGACGTAGCCCGTCCGCTGTGCGTCGTAGTGAAACATCGGATAAGATGCACTCACCACGCTGACGAGCATGAGTGAGAGCATGATAAGCCCAACATAGAGTGGCAGCTGCCTTGTTCTCATGCTTACAGGTACACTTACTATAACGTAATAAAACTTTACAAAACGGTTTTGATATAATTAAAAATTATTTGTTTTTTCGATCAACCGCTCCCCGGGTGCTCGACATGCCGGTACGCTGCATCCGGCCTGATCAAGCGGTTTGATGTCAAAAAACGGGGTGATATCGTCGAACCCGCTGGCCCGGGTGGCGGCGCGCAGCGAGTTTGCCGCGAAGAGTGTAACCGGCATACAGAGCCACGTACCGCACCTGTTCTGCAATATGTGTCGTTACTGCCTTATTCTCTCGTTCTGATCAGGAAGACGATGAACAGCGCACCGATGAGCATGATCGCGCCGAATCCCGGCGATTGAGCTGTTCCGGCCGCCTCCGGCGTACCTGCCCCGGCGGTATCCGGGTGGAGGTAGCCCGCTACTTCTTCCAGCGCATCCACGATCCGCGGGCTTCCACGGCTGACGACATCCGCATCGATGACGTAGATACGGCCTTCCCTGACCGCATCGAGCCTTTGCAGGCGGGGTTCGTGTACGATGTAGTTGTAGATGGCGTCGTATTCATCTCTATCCATGCCGCTCCCCGAACTGACCAGGATGTAGTCGGGGTTCGTGGTGATGAACTCCTCGAGGCTGACGATGCTCCAGCCGTCGATCGAGCCGAATGCATTGGTTCCGCCGGCCATCGTGATCACCTCGTCCTGGAACGTTCTGGCGCCGCTGATCCAGAACGGATCGTGCCAGATGACGTGGGCGACGGATGGATGCCCGATCTGGCTCCCGGCCGCTATTTCGGTAACGTTCTCG
>JAKQQT010000723.1 GCA_029564025.1 Armatimonadota bacterium
AAGACAGCAAGTTCCTGGTTCCATGGTTAGACGGTAACTTCGATGTGATTGCCTCCCTACCGGAAGAATCAGTCCTCACGGCGCAGTGGGAGCATTCCGTTGGCATTTATTCCGTCGCCTTCTCCCCGGACGGGCGGTACGCGCTGACGGGGGGTCGGGACGGAACCGCTCGTTTCTGGGATGTGCAAACGGGCGCGGAGTTGGCGGCGTTGATGTCCTTCGATGACGGCACGTGGGCGGTGACGGCGCCGGACAACCGCTACGATTCCTCCAACGACGGCGATATCCCGTATCTGCGGTGGACGGTGGGCATGGAGTCGCGCCCGTGTTCCGCCTTCCGCGACCGATTCTACACGCCGGGGTTGCTGGCGAAGATACTTCACCCTTAGGGCAACGGATTTTGCCACAATAACACAAAGGCACAAAGCCGGACAGGGGCTTTATGGCCGGTAGGAGCCCCGAGCGGCTGAATAAGTACCAACTATTTGTAACTGACCTTCACTTCCGCCCGTAATGCATCGAAAACAGCTCCAGGTACTCGTCACCCCAGCAAGTGGAGTCCGAGAGGCGGGAGAACTCCGGCGTTAGTGTTTCCTCGAAAAGAGCCATCCATTCGGAGCGCAACATGTGGTAGTCGGTCCGAACGCCGCGCGGTTGGGTGAGGAACGAGACCAGCTCCGTCATCCAGAAGTTATCTATGCACGTCAGGACCACATCCACCGGCGCATCGTGCGCAAAGACAAAGTCCATCATGCGTCCGTAGGTCTGATAGAGCGAAAAGGCCAGTTCCGGCGATTGCGCCTCCGGCGCGTCGTGGTTGCCGTTGAGTTCGAAGAGGAAGTAGTGGTCAATCGCCGGTTTCAGGGCGGTCAGTCGTCGGCGCTTGGTTTCCAGCGGCATGTGGTGATACGCCAGCGAGGCGACGGCCACGTCAAAATGCGTGCCCGGTTGTTCGGTGGTCTCCTCAATGCGCTTGGTTAGCGTGTGGATGACGTTGGCGGGGTGTTCTTTTTCCAGCGTGACTCGGGCGAGATCGAGCATTGCCTGGGAGGAATCCACCAACAGTATCTCGCTGATATCGCCGATCTTTCCCGCATCGCGCAGGTCGCGCAACAACCAGGCCGTAAGCGATCCATCACCGCAACCTATGTCCATCATTCGGAACGGTTTCGTAAAGCGCGGAAGCGTATCAACGAAGTGTTTGACGAGATTCGTGCGTGCGGTTACCATCGCCGGCACCGTCGTGAAATGAACGTACGGCCTGGGATCGGCGAAGCAAACGACCGGCATCGCCAGACGGTTTTCATGGCGCGACAGAAACGCGGTCAGATAGGCATTGGTGAAGACGCCCTGTTCCTCGCGCATGGCTCCCGCGCTCAGCCAGGCCATACCGAGATCGCCGTTCCCGCGCGCTGTGAGCGTTGCTCCCACATAGAAACACATGGCCGTCCACAGATTGGATCGCGTCTCGACGTTGATATCATCTGGTCCCAGGTTCTTCGCCGCGGCCAGATCTGTCGCCGAGCGCCAGGCGGCCGATTCGGTATCCGTCACAAAAAGCATCTCAATTCCTCCATGCGCCGTACTTGTGTTTCCCTTCTGATGGGCGCCACATCACTATGTGTCGCTGTCTGGTCGGTACGACATCCAACCTTGCGTCGCGTTATCATGATGTAGACGAACACAGGTTTGCCGGAAGGAACCGCTGTTGTGACAAACCCAATCCCATCTGAAATCGAAGAAGGCGTACGCATCGTGGACGCCCAGGAGACCGACTGGGACGACTCCGAACTCTCCCTGCGCCCGAAGCGACTGCGCGAATACATCGGTCAGCAGAAGGTGAAGGAGAACCTGGAGATCTCCATCCAGGCCGCCCGCGCGCGCGGAGAAGCCCTGGACCACCTGCTCCTGTTCGGTCCTCCCGGCCTCGGTAAAACCACGCTGGCGCACATCGTGGCGAACGAGATGGACGCACCGCTTCGCACCACCAGCGGTCCCGCCATCGAGCGCCTCGGCGACCTGGCCGCTATCCTGACCAACCTCGAGCCGGGAAGCGTGCTGTTCATCGACGAAATCCACCGCCTGAACCGCCTGATTGAGGAGATGCTGTACCCCGCGATGGAGGACTACCAACTCGACCTCGTCATCGGCAAGGGGCCCAGCGCGCGGACCATCAAGATGGACCTGCCGCGCTTCACCCTCATCGGCGCCACCACCCGGGCGGGCCTGCTCACCTCGCCCCTGCGCGAGCGCTTCGGCATCCAGCACTACTTCGCCTTCTACACGCC
>JAKQQT010000209.1 GCA_029564025.1 Armatimonadota bacterium
CTCAATGTCCTGTGACGGCACGTTCCTTGCACTCACGTTGTAAGCCGCCGACACCGCACGCCCGACATTCGGCACTTCCAAGTTCTTGGCCGTCAGCACAAGAGCCTGGACTTCTTCCACGTCGCGCGACAACGCTTTGGCAATCCGCTCAGAACTCGCCATCGCCGCGTCTGCCATGTCGCCAAAGGCGAACCGGAATCTCATCTGCAAGTTCTCAATCGGAGCCGCCGCCTTGACACTCGCAACCCCGATGGCCGCTGTAGCCGCCGCGACTGCCGTCCCCAATACGGCAAGGCTCCCGGCAACGCTTCCCAACGCAGAGGCCATGCGTGCGCTGGAGCCGGAGACGGCCATTGAGGACGCACGGCTCGCCGCCGCGATCTCACCGAAGGCGCGTATGACGTCGCCCTGGCCCGCCGCTTGGAATTGAGTTTTCAGCCTGTCGGTGTTAATCATCTAGGTTGTCCAACGCCGCCGCTTCGCGCTTCGCGTAGATCAGCAGTTCCATCCACGCTTCGTCACTGATGCTTACCTCTTCGGGATGCCGCTTCAAGTAACGAAGGCTGACGCTCAGCCTCGCCATCCTGAAAGGAATTGCCTTCAAGCGCGGCCTCCGTTTCCGCCATCTCCGTCTCAATCGTTGTACCCATCAACGCGTTGACACGACCGAGCACACGCCCACATTCCACGGCATACCGGTGCAGAAGCAGAGCCGCCGTGTCCCACGTCAACTTCGGCTCCACGATGGCCTCTGACAGCATCACCGCCGCCTGCGCCATCTCCATCGTCACGGCGATAGGTTCACCCTGATACAGAACCGGACGGGCCGGGAGAAGCGCAAGCCTGTTCCGCGCCTGCTTCTCAATCCCGGCCAGTACCGCGAAGGACGTAATGGGACGGATCACCACGTCCATGCCCGGTAGCAGTTCCACCGTCTCTGTCTCTACAGGCACTTCCAACGCGCCCGTCAGTTCTTCAAGCGTTGCCGCCATGTTTCACCTTTCTATGAACCCGGGAACGTCATCGCCCCGTAGTTCTCAAGCGTTATGGTTTCCTTCTGTGCGCCGTTCGCACCACCGAGTGACCACTTCGCATCCGTGCAGATCATGTTCCCGCTGAACGTACCGCCCCCAAACTCAATGCTGACTGCCACGATCGTCCGCGCAATGGCGATGTTTGTCCAGTAGAGCGAGGCCGCCGGCGTGGTGACAGGCGAATCCACGATACGCGAAGCATTGAGAACGATCTTGCGCTCCGTTTGAACCGGCCACTGCCACGTATCCATGACAGCCGATTCGACAGCCGTACCGATACTCACGTCGATGTCGAAACTGTCATAATGCGCGAGGAAGTCGTTTCCAGTGCCGATCTCCAGAGACCCCACATCAACTCCGAACTGTGTGGAAGCCAAGTCCGAGCGCCGCCCTACTGTTGCCGTAGTCGGCGTGGTAGAGGCAAGTGCGCCCTGCATGACCGCGCTCCACGATTCGGTGATAGCGCCTTCTGACACGCTCGTTTTACACGATGTCAGTAGGAACTTGCCCGTCGTGTTAGCCGTCGCGTTTGTGTACGAATCACTGGTCGCCGCCGGTCTCAGTATCGCCGTAAAGTACGGTGTGTCACTGAGCGCAATCGTCAGCATCGGGCAATACGCATCGGTGATGATATTCGACGCGTCAATCGTCGCACTACTTGCGCCCGCTGCGATGAGAATGTCCAAATCCTTCGCCGCCCTACCGCTCGTGGTGGGCAGTGACACGCCGAGCGTCGCATCCGTGACGTACTGGTAATACGTCGTGTCGCTGTCCAGCGTGAACACAGCAAGGTCCACGCCGTACCGCTGTGTGTAATTTGTTCTGCTGATAGCCATTACCCGATCCCTCCTATAGCCGTCCCTACCCGCCAACCTGTCACAAATGCCTTACGCAACCGCCCCGGCGTTATACTGCCAAACGCCCGCCCGCTCCCTCGCACCGCGTCCGGTATCACCTGCCGTTCGATGTCAAATACCTTCTTGCGCGATTCACGCATAATGCCCGCCAGCGGATTACGCGGAACCATCTTGCTCGTTCCCGCCTTCGTGAGATACTTCGCGTGCTCGCTGTCGTTCGACAGTTCCACGATGAGTTTGTTCGGGCCACGCGACACCCGCGTTTTCCAACTGTTACGGAAGTCGCCGCTCTGGACGTTGATTCTGTTCGGGAACTTCTGTCCTACCCGCATCGCGTAGACCTTCGTCTTGCGCCCTGTACGCCCCGTCTTGAGGCTCATGCGCCGTCTGGCATACGGATGGCCCATCTTCGCCAATACACGCAAGGAATACGGCCCTGACGACCACCAATCCGCCCGCTCCAACAGCACGCCTTCGATGCGCTTAGCCGCCGCTTTCTGTGTGCCGACAATGTTCTTTGCCCGCACGTTGCAGGTGATGGCGTATTCGTCGTAATTCTGCTGTGCTGAAAATCTCATGGTGCTGGCGGCGGGTAGACGTGCGTGAGTGTCGTTTCGGTCCCGTTGTACGTGACAACGACCGTCACCGTGTGGCTTTCGTATATCGGGTTGTCCGTCCATACGATGCTTGCCGTCGCGTCAAGCAGTCCCCATGTGGTCACATTGCTGACAGGAACACTCGTGTTGGTGTACACGGATACCGTTTTGCTCGTAAACGCATAATGCAGGGACTTGGTGAACGTCGCCACCGTCGTGACCGTTGTACCGTCCACGGTGTCTTCCCACGTCGCCGTTGGCGTTGCCGTGGCCGCATACGTGTGCGTGAAGATGTACGGTATCCGGTTGTACGTGACGGACAACGTGACGGTGTAACTGGTATACGGATCGTGTGAGTACGTAACAGCCACCGAGCCGTCGCCCGTGCCCCAACTCTCAACGTCCGGTACGGTCACGCCGTCCGCTGTTTCCACCGTGGCGGCCTTTGACGTGAACGTTCCTGTCCCTTTGGTGATGGTCGCCGTGGTCGTCGCGTCCGTGCCGTCCGT
>JAKQQT010000213.1 GCA_029564025.1 Armatimonadota bacterium
CGGCCGGATCGCCCAGCAGGCGCTCCAGTTCCACATAACGGGTCTCGACCTCTTCCAGTCGATCATACATCGAGTTCCGGTTCACGTTAATCGCTCGGTTGCTGTTCGTCTGCCTGACCGCCCTCGACGCCGACCTCCAGGTCGATGCCAACCTCGAACATGCGGTCCCAGGGCAGGGTAACACCCTTCAGTTCCCAGCCTTCCGGCCTGATGGTGGGGTCCGGACTGCTTCCCTGGTCGGCAAACCATTCGCCGAATATCTTCGAGCCGAGGGTATACAGGCGGCGTTCCACGTCTCCCCGGGCCTTTTGAATATTCGAAGGCTTGTACGCATCCTCTCCCGCCGCCAGCAGTTCGTCCTGCAGTTCCGTCCGCACGACCGTCTGGTAGCCCCAATCCTCCAACACCCGGTGGAACAGGAATGTCTGATGCGCGGCTTCACGGGCCAACGACTCGGACTGCGCGGAATGCACGCCTACCATTCGCATCGCCGCGTGCGCCACAACCGTGCCGATCGTATTCGCGGCGGTGTTCCAACCGGCATACCCGGCCAGTTGCGGAAAACCGAGGAAACGCGGCAACAACGGCACCAATGCCGGATCGGCTCCGTTGCAATAAGCGACGTCCGCCACGGCGACCTGGTTCTTTCTCGCATAATGCCTCAAAGCGGACAAAAAGTCCGGAAGATTGCGACCGGGGGTCTCTACCGTCGTTGATACATTATCCACGCCGGGATAGGACTGGCTCGTACCGGGCGTGTTGACGAACAGCATGATGTCGGCATCGCGAGGTGCATCGGCAACCACTCCGCCCGCGCAGAACACCTCGCCGCGAACCGTCTGGTCCAGAGGACGGTCCTCAAACAGGGCCACGATGTTCGGGCCATTGGTGGAAGCGTAGCGTGGAAAAAACGTCGGTGTATAACCTGCCAGGTGGCAGGCCGCTCGCGCAAGAAGGACCGAACCAACTTCGTCGGCTCCGGGATAAACGACCACACGGTCGCCGGCATTGGCTTCACGGATATCGGCTCGCAGAACCCTCTGCTCGCGGGCGGGCACGCCATACTCGGAAGCATCGTCCTGGCTCAGGAAAAGGAAATCAAGAACGCCTTCCGCGGCCATTTGAATCATCGCCCGGTTCACCGCGTGATTCCGCGAACGGCGGTTGAAGTAATCATCAACGGCGGCGGAATCGACTTTAGCTTTCAGGGCAGGCAACTCCGCTTCATCAGCGGCTTCGTGCAACCGTTCCACCCTGTCGGTCAGAACGGAGATGCGGTAGATATCCTGGCCGAAGCGGCTCCAGTACTCCGGCTCCTCGAAGTTCGAGTAGGAGTTGGCGGCGCGCATAATCACGTTGAAGCCGGCCAGATACAGGTCGGGTTTTCTGCGCCGGGCCTCGCGCAGGATATCCAGCCGGTCAATAACTTCCGCCGATGTTTCACCTCCGATTCTGCTCGGAATCAGGCCGCCGTATCCGAGAAGATCCACCGATACGACCACAGCATCCGCCGCGCCGATACGGTCCAGGAACCAGTGCGACAACGCGCTCGTATTCCCCGGTTTCCGGTAAGCGGGCATCATCTCCGCCGGGGGCATCAAAAGGTCGACACCGGCAATGGGAGCCAGGTAGCGCGGATACCAGTAATTGCACGGACGTTCGTCCAGCGGCAAAAGCAATATTCGATGAGGCATGCGTTCGTCCTTCAGCTCAGCGGAAGCGCTCTTCCGGTATTCGTTCCAGCAGTTTCCAGCAGTACCACTGCATGCGCGGCAGATGGAAAGGTCCTTTCCACATGTTACCTTTAAGCCGACTGGCAACGGTTCCGTCGCGGTGCAGATAGCCGAACCAGTCTCCGTACAGCGGATCCGGAAAGTGCGCGTAGGTCCAGTCGTGCACCTGTGCATGGCGGCGTTCGTACTTCGCATCACCCGTCAGTTCCCAGGCCAGCAGGTTCGCGATGATGGCTTCGTTGTGGTTCCACCAGAACTTCATGTCCTGCCAGTATTCCGGATTCGGCAGACCTCTGCAGTCCTTGAAGTACAAGATTCCGCCAAAATCTCTGTCCCATCCGAGTTCATAAGACCAGTCGATGATCTTGAGCCCCAGTTTCTCCAGCGCTGTGTCACCGCCTCGCAGTCGGGCTTCTTCCAGAATGAACCACCCGGCTTCCAGCGAATGACCGGGATTCACTGTCCGGCCCTCGAAGTTGTCAATAAACTCACCGTTCGGACCAACCATTTCGAGAACGCAACTGAACTCGGGTTTCACGAAGTCGCGTTCAATCTCCGCGATACATTGGTCGATAACTTCGTTGCACAGGGGGTTACGAGTGGCCTTGCGGAGTTCTTGAGCCGTCACAATTAAGACCATCAGCATCGCAAGACCCTTGGCCGGTCGTACTTCGGAATTCGTCTTCGGTTCCAGCAATCCTGGCGTGTTGTGGTACTTCAACATCAGGTTGAAGACATCCGTTGCCTTGTCCAGGCTGGCTTGATCACCCGTTGCCGTTCCGTACGCCGCCAGTGCAACCACAGCGAACGATTCCGAAAACAGGTAGCGCCGTTTCCTCAGTGGAGCGCCTTCCCGGGTGACGGTGAAGAACATCCGACCGTCTTCGTCGAAGCAGTGCCGGATCATAAAATCCACGCCAGCGCGGGCCGCATCCAGCCACTCGGTCTTCTTCTGCACGGTGTTGTACAACGTGGAGAGCATCCAGACGAACCGGCCCTGGAACCAGACGGACTTGTCGGTCTGAAGCCAGGTCCCGTCCTGATCGACGGAAGTGATGTAGCCACCGTGCTCGCGGTCGACTGCGTGCTCAAGCCAAAAGGGGATGGTATCGTCTAGCAGTCCGTCGCGATAGGTAGCGATCAAAGAGTTCCGTCGTTCAGGGGTCATCGGAGTCCTTCTTTTGTGGAGGTTGGGCGTTGTGCCAAATCAGTTTATGGGCACGCGTGCTCGGGTGTCAACGTCTCGACAACCTTCGCCTTACGGGCTCGCGGTGCTATTAATGAAATGACCAAATGGTAGAATTGCCCGGCTCAACCGGAACGGAACCTGAAAATGGACGACGAATACGAGTACATTGCGAGCGAGGATACGGCATCGAACAATCCGCTGGACGACGACCTGATGACCTATATGATGTTCTTCGCGGACGAGGAAGAAGCGCAGGCACGGGCGTCGCACGGTGCTCACAATCATACACAACCGAATTACGGATGCGTTGTCGTTGCAATCGCCGCTGTGATTGTCGTAGTCCTGCTCTTTCTATACGTGTTGTTCCAATCATGACTCGGCGGGAGGCTCCGGAAAGTCGCTCCAGGAAGCAATCAGGTCCCGCATATGGTGAAACACCGCCTCGGCGGTGGTTCTTGTCATTCCTTTCACAGACGCAATTTCCTCCACGGACGCCTTCGAAAGGGACGCCATATCTCGGAACTTGCGCATCAGGGCGATCCGGCGTTTGACTCCGACTCCCGGCACATCATCCAGCAGGCTCTTCAAAGCGCTCTGACCCCGCAATTTTCTGTGGAATGTTATTCCGAAACGGTGGGCTTCGTCACGAAGCCTCTGGCACAACTGAAGCCCACGATGGTCGCGGGAAAGGACAAGAGGTCTTGATCGGCCGGGCAGGTAGATCTCTTCATCGCGCTTGGCCAGACCGGCGATCGGAATCAGGGCGCCTTCACGATCGAGGATTTCCTTCGCGGCGTTCAACTGTCCCTTGCCTCCGTCAACAAGGATGAGGTCCGGCAGTCTCTCAAAACCCGGACGCAATTCCTTAGCGGCCGCAAGACGCCGGGAAAGTGTTTCCTGCATGGCGGCAAAGTCGTTCGGCCCGATAACGGTGCGGATTTTGAACTTTCGGTAATCCGACTTCTTCGACTCGCCGTCCTCAAAAACCACCATCGCGCCGACCATTCCCGTTCCCTGGGTATTGCTGATGTCGTAACACTCAATCCGGTGAGGAACACCGGGCAGTTCCAACGCATCCTGCAAAGCCGCCATTGCCTCTTCCGCGCGCGTAAGCCGAACGGCAAGTCGGCCCATTTGCTCTTTCAGGGCGTATCCGGCGTTGGAAGCCGCAAGTTCCACCAGGCGTTTCTTGTCGCCGCGTTCCGGTGTATGGACAACCACCTTGCTACCACGTTTCTGTCGCAGAAAAGACTCCATGATGTGCATTTCATCAAACCCAAGGGGTAGCAATACCTCGCGAGGTACGTACGGCGCATCCGAGTAATACTGGGCCACGAATTGCTGTAACTGCTCTTCGACGGTTTCGTTTTCGGCGCCTTCCAGAAAGAAGTGCTCCTGGCCAATCAGTTTTCCTTCCCGAATGAAGAACATCTGCACACAGGCAGACCCGTCGTCGGTTGCCAGGGCGATCACGTCGTGCTCTTCCATCCGCGTGGAGAGAACCCTTTGCTGTTCCGAAAGGCGCTCCACGGCGGCCATCTGGTCTCGCAAGCGCGCGGCTTCCTCAAATTGCTCGTGTTCAGCCGCCTCGGCCATGCGTTCCTTCAACCGCTTGACAACGTCGCGCGAACGGCCTTCGAGAAACGAGGCAACCTCCTCCGCCTGGCTTCTGTACTGCTCCGGCGACACAAATCCGGCGCACGGCGCCGAACACTGACCGATGTGGTAGTACAGGCATGGGCGTATGTGGTGAATCCCGTCGAACGCCAGATCGCATGGGCGTATCTGAAACACATCACGTATCACGCGCATGGTCTTGTACACGGCCTGGCTGTCCGTATACGGGCCGAAGTAGCGGTTCTTGTCGCGCTTGACGCGGCGCGTGATGATCACGCGGGGGAATTCCTCCGCCATCGTCACCATCAAATACGGGTAATGCTTGTCATCACGCAGGCGCACATTGAATGGCGGTCGATGCTTCTTGATGAGGTTGCATTCGAGGATCAGGGCTTCCAGTTCGGAGTCGGTAACGATCCATTCCAGGTCTGAAACGCGCCCCACCATGCGGTGAATCTTAGGAGTCCTGGCGCTTCCCTTCTGGAAGTACGACCTTACGCGCGACTTCAGGTTGACGGCTTTGCCGACGTACAGAACCTGCCCCTGTGCGTCCTTGTGCATATAGACGCCCGGCCGGTCCGGTAAGGCCTTCAGCTTTTCACGGATATGTTCCGATATCTCCGGCATGATAAATCAGGTTCAGTCCCTTCTCGTGATGATGATGGTGTGCTCGCGGCGTGGAAGCCTTCCAGGTCCGGCGTCCTGCAATCCCGGTATCAGATCGATCCGGAAAGAGCCCAGATCCGGACGCCCCTGGAGACGCCATCCATCCAGGCGTGACCATAGTTCCTTATCCGGTCCTTCACCGTAAACAATCCAGCGTCCGGATGAAGCGATGAACGCTATGCCGTTGTCGTCGCACAATCCAACGGCCGGCCCCTGCCACGGCGCGCCCGGTCCATGCCCCCAGACACGCACGAGGTGCTCCGCCCCTTCTGTCATCAACAACCACATGACAAGACCTTCGAACACGTCCGGGTCCCCTACCCCCCACAGCCTCTCCTGCCGTGACGGTCCGGCCAGCCAGCGGTCAAACGTGCGGCGGTGCGGCAGGCGGTCTTCCTCACCAAATAGGACACCGATGCCTCTTCCGTTGTCACTTAGGCTGATGTGCGGATTCGGGTGCGCCATCGCACCCTGAAAGCGGACAAACGCGCACGGAGCGGCGGAACAACCGCGAAGGGATCGATTTTCAACGTTCCACTTGCAGGAGTATTCTTCACCGAGGATGGAGAGGGGCGCCACCAGCACGGCTTCGGAAGCAGACTGACGAATCCACGCGTCGGGAACATCCCACACCGCCACCGTTGCGATGATGCGGTCATAAGGTTCACTGCCAGGCCAGCCGAGGGCACCGTCGGCTTGATGGACGCGCGCCCGACTGCCGATGGACGCCAGCGCCCGAGTGGCCATATTCGCGGCAGTCGGATCGATTTCTATGGTGTCAACCGTGCCTTCGGGGCCCGCTACTTCGGCGATAATCGCCGCGTTGTACCCCGTGCCGGCTCCGATCTCAAGTACTCGGTGGCCGGGTTTCAGGTCCAACTGCTCCAGCATAAACGCCATCATGCCCGGCTGACTGCTGGTGGTAATCTGGTCGCCCCGCCCGTCGAACACCGGCACTGTCGAGTCGATGTAAACCTCCGCCGGTGACGCTTCCGGGACGAACGCCTCTCTTGGCACTTCGGCGAAGGCCCGAATCAGGGGTTCCGACCGCAAAGTGCCGGCACGGGTCAGGCGGTCAACCAGCAACAGCCTCTCTCTTCGCATGCGGTCGGGCTCAGCGGGCATCGGTCCACGCTCCCTCGGCTGAAAACTCCAACAAATTTCAAGAAATAGTTGAAAAAAGTGGTTGAATGTGTTTTTACAACGTATTATGTGGGTAGAAGAGAGGAGAATCGCTCCTCCCGACGAACCAACCGGATCACGAGCGGAGGTGACGCGGCTATGAAACCATATCTCATCATGGCGGTCGTTGCGATTGCGTTTGTTGTCGGCAGTGACGCCGTGGCTCAGGGAATGAGCAGTGCCAACTACCGGATACCTTCCAGCGTCATCGCTTCCGGCGGCGCAACGATGACCTCCACCAACTACACCCTCACTGCAACCGTGGGAGAACCGGTTGTCGGTCCCAGCACGGGCGTAAACGTCAAACTTAATGCGGGATTTATCGCCACCCTGATGTCGGTCATCGGCACAAAGGGTGATGTGAACCGCGACGGAGTGATTGACGCCACCGACGTCAACATACTCCTCAAGATCACCGGCGGGCTAAAGAACAGCGCTGATCTGGACGTGGATTTCATCAACGGAGACGTGAATCCTCCGACGCCTGATGGATTGATCACGCTCGAAGACGCCGTTCGCCTGCTCAGGTACGTCAACGGACTTTATCCGGGCGGGCTGTAAAGTCTGCCTATTCCGGACGCCCGCGCCCAGGCAATGAGGGCTGGGCGCCGGGGCACGTGGAGCGGGTCGGCAAACGCGGAGTGCCGGCCCGCTCTTTCTATTGCGCGGCGTCGATGTCGCGCCGAATCTGCGACTTCAGTTCCTCCAGCGAATCGAACTTCATCTCATCACGCAAACGCCGGATGAAAGCCACTTTTATATCCGCCCCGTACAGATCACCCGACCAACCCGGGATATGAACTTCCAGAACCGGCTGTTCTGCCAAGGAGTTCATTGTCGGCCGCAGTCCGATGTTCGCCACGCCCGGATAGTCGTGTCTGTCTCCATTGGAATCCTTCCAAGAGGACCGCACGACATACACCCCGTTCCCCGGTAGAACCGTTCTGTCGGATACACGCAGATTCGCGGTAGGAAAGCCGAGAGTCCGGCCCAATTGCCGGCCCTTCACAACCGGACCCGTCACGTCGTATGGCCGCTGTAACATCATGGTGGCGCGCTCAATATCGCCCCGGTACAGAGCCTCCCGGATATCGTAACTGCTGATCCTGTGTCCTTCCAGAAGGACCGTGGGCACCACAGTAACGCCGAAACTGCCGTTCGAGCGCAGAGTATCGAGATTGCCTGTCCGATCCTTCCCGTAGCGGAAGTCCTCGCCGGCAACGATCCAGGCAACCGGAATGCGTTCGACCAGTATTTCGTGCTCAAAACGTTCGGCTGGCCATTGCAATATCCCGGAATGCACACCCAGGACGAGGCAGAAGTTCGGCCCGAATTCCGACAACAACTCCAGTTTGCGTTCCAGAGGTGTGAGCAACGGCGGCGCCGAGCCTGGTCGGACGGCTTCCATCGGGTGCGCGTCGAACGTGACCAAACCCCAAGCGCATTCCTTTCCGTCTTCCGCTAGTATGGCGGCTTGTTTTCGCGCGGCGGAAAGCAGGCAAGCGTGGCCGTAATGGACACCGTCGAACTTGCCTATCGCGACCACGGCGCGACTGACATCGACTTTGCTGTCGTCCCTGATGACAATCATTGGGACTGCTCCGGAAAGACCTTCTCGGGCCGATACATATCGCCGGTACGACGGAGCACGGCACACAACCGTCCATCATACAGAAATGCCGCGAACTCGCCGTTCCCATCGGCAGGAATCGCCCGTCCGTGGCTGATCTCCGTCCACGTCTCCGCACTGCCTTCTATGCGAGGCCATTCCGCCGGAAGAAGGTATTGTGAAGCCCGAACGAATTGCCCCGGGTGTTCCGCCATCGCCTCAATCGAAACTCCGTCAGCCACTGAAAAAACCCCAACAGCGGTTCTTCTCAACGATTGCAGAAAACCACCGGTTCCCAGCGCGGCTCCGATATCGTGGCACAGGGTTCGCACATACGTGCCCGAAGAACAGGATACTTCCAACGCGGCAACGGCCTTCTCACCAGGTTCGAAAGAAAGAACACTGATGGAATGAATGGTTACCGGCCGGGCGGGAACGTCCACGACTATACCCTGCCGCGCCAGTTCGTGAAGCCTCCTGCCTTCGTGGTGAACCGCCGAGACCATCGGGGGCACTTGCTTTATCTCACCTGCGAATCCCGCGGCACAAGCTTCAAACGCCTCACGCGTAACAGTGGACGCATCCACGATCTGAAGTACCTTTCCGGAGGCGTCCTGCGTGCTTGTGGTAATACCGAAACACATAATCGCGCTGTAACGCTTGAGATAACCGGAGGTGTATTCGGCCAGACGTGTGGCGTTACCGAGAAGAACGATCAGGACACCGGTTGCGTCGGGGTCCAGTGTGCCGGCGTGGCCGACGCGCTTCTGGCGGAAAGCCTTCCGTACGCGCGCGACGATATCGTGCGAGGTGTGACCGGCGGGTTTGTCTATAACTAGAAAACCGTCCATATCGAGGCGTTCCGGTCAGTGCGCTCCGTCGGACAAGGCAGTCGTGATTACGCTCAGCACACGCTGAAGGGCTTCTGCCGCAGGGGCCTTGATGGTGCATCCTGCCGCCTTTACGTGGCCTCCACCGCCGAACTCACGGGCTACGGCCGCGACGTCCAGTCCCTCGCGACTGCGGAGGCTCACCTTCGAGCCTTCCGCCGTCTCATATACCAGCACGGCTCCCTCGATGTCCCTCAGGCTCATCAACTGGTTAATGATTCCTTCTGTTTCGGAATCACGGGCCCCCGCGCGCTCGAAGTCCTCCCGTGTCAGCAGGCTGAAAGCGATGCCGTCGCGGGTATTAACGGCGCGAAGGGCTATCCCAAGCAGGCGCAGGGCGCTGACCGGGCGTTCATCGAACATTCGGCGGTGTATCATATCCGGTTCGGCGCCGGCCGCACACAAGGTAGCGGCGGTCGAGAACGTTCGGGGAGTCGTGTTGCTGAAGCGGAATGCGCCCGTGTCAAAAATGATACCGGCAAGCAGGCACACGGCGAGTTCGCGGGTCAATGGAACGTCCAGGCAAGGGATGAATTCGCAAACCTGCTGGGACGTTGCCGCCGCAGTCGGGTCAAGAACCTGAATGTGTCCGAAGGGGTTGTAGCCCGCGTGGTGATCGATATCGATGACGATTGGCGCGGCCATCACCACCGATTCGATCGTTCCGAGACGTGATGCGGACTCGCAATCCAGCGCCACCGATACGTCCGGTTGCCAGTTGGCGGGAGGACTCTGACGTATGCGGTCTGCCCCCGGCAGAAAGGTGTATGCCTCCGGAGGGGTGTCCTGGCACAGACGTATCACTTCCTTGCCCATCGCCTCCAGCGCGAGGGCGAGGCCCAGCATACTGCCCAGCGCATCGCCGTCGGGCTTCAGGTGACAAGCCACAGTCAGGCGGTTCGCGGCCTTCATGGCGTCGGCTGCGGCACGGATCATCATGGTGTCAGTCACTTTCGGGGTGGCCGATCTGTTCGATCAGTTCATCGATCCGTTGCCCGATGATGGAAGTGGTATCCTCTTCGAACTTGAGGTCGGGAACAACGCGGGTGCGCATGGTGTGCGCCAGTTCGGAGCGGATGAAACCCCGTGCGCTGTGCAAACCGTCCAGCGACTGCTTACGCTGAATATCCGTTCCCAGAACGCTGACGAAGATGCGCGCGTGGCTGAGGTCCGGGGTGACGGAAACGCCTGTAACTGTTACGAATCCCAACCGGGGATCCCTGAGCTGGCGCTGAAGTATGGAACTCACGCCCGCCCGTATTTCTTCTTCCACACGCTGAGTTCGGCGTGACATCGTTCCTTCTTTCCAATGCGGTCATTACCATCGCTCGTGTTCGACGCCAACAATATCGACACCTGGTTGCGAGGTGATGATCTGCTCCACTTCGGTCAAGACTTTTTCCAGAAACCGGTGTTCCGATCCGACGACGGCAACGCCGATGACCGCGGTTTGCCACGCGTCGTGATGGGCAACTTCGGCAATTGAGACGTTGAACTTCCGTCGGATGGACTCCAGCATACCCCGTAAAACGTGGCGCTTGTCCTTGAGTGAATGACACTCCGCAAGGCGAAGTTCCAGCCGAATCGTCGATACGAGCATAACGTTGTGCCCGGTCAGTAGCGGGGCACTTCCCGCATTTCGTACGACTGGATCAGGTCGCCCACGGATATCTCGTTGTAGCCGTCCAGCAGAATACCGCACTCAAATCCCGTCAGAACCTCGCGCACGTCGTCTTTCACGCGGCGAAGAGAAGCCATATGCCCCGTCCAAACGGTTTCACCGGCGCGGATCACCCTTGTCTCCGAGTTACGGGTCACTTTGCCTTCCGGAACATAGCATCCGGCAACGGGACCGCGCGGGGTTCGAAAGACGGCGCGCACTTCCGCGTGGCCGAGAACAACCTCTTCAAAAACCGGCTCCAATTGGCCGAGCATCGCCTTGCGGACATCATCGATCAACTCGTAGATGATGTTGTAAACACGAATCTCAACGCCCTCATCCTGGGCCGTTGTCCGGGCATCGGCGTCCACGGAAACGTTGAAACCGATGATGAGCGCGTTGCTTGCTGAAGCCAGCAGAATGTCGCCCTGGGAAACGGTACCGACCGATGATGCCACGATGTCAACGCGGACTTCATCATTGCTCAACTGCTCCAGGCTTTGTCGGACCGCTTCCACGGAACCGTCCACATCACCCCGAATAATGACGTTGAGGGTCTTGGTGACTCCATCCGTGATCTGCTTCCGAAGGTCTGCCAGCGTTTGGCGGTGCGTTGTCGCGAACTTGGTCGCGCGCGACAAGGTTGTCGCGTCCGAAGCCTCGTGGCGTGCGGAGCGCTCATCCTTTCCCACGTGAAACGTGTCTCCGGCTACGGGAACGGCATTCAGTCCGATCACCTCCACCGGAGTCGACGGGCCGGCTTTCTGCAACTTCTGGCCCTTGTCATCCACCATCGCCTTCACTTTGCCGTAACAGCAACCGACCACAAGCGGATCGCCCGGTTTCAGAATTCCGCGTTGTACCAGCATCGTCGCGACCGGTCCCCTGCCCTTCACCAGTTTCGCTTCTATGACGGTCCCCTCTGTTTCGGAACCGACATCGATCTTCAGGTCCAGGTCTTCCGCGACGACAAGGATGGCAGTCAGGAGCTCGTCCAGATTGGTTCTCTGTTTCGCCGAGACGTTGACCATCACGGTATCGCCGCCGTAGTCTTCGGCCAGCATCTCGTATTCGGTGAGTTGGGTTTTCACACGATCCGGATTGGCATCGGGTACGTCAATCTTGTTCACCGCGACGATGATCGGCACTCCGGCCGCCTTCGCATGATTGATGGCTTCCACCGTCTGCGGCATGATACCGTCGTCCGCGGCCACCACCAGGATGACAATATCCGTGACCTGTGCCCCGCGGGCGCGCATAGCGGTGAACGCCGCGTGACCGGGTGTGTCGAGGAAGGTAATCTTGCGCCCGTCCCATTCCACCTGATAGGCGCCGATGTGCTGGGTGATGCCGCCAAATTCCTGTCCGATGACGTTCGTTTCCCGGATGGCGTCCAGCAAGGTCGTTTTGCCGTGGTCGACATGCCCCATAATTGTGACGACCGGCGGCCGGTTCACCGTGGCGGATTTGCGGAGAGTGGTGGTCTTCTTTTTCGGAGCGACGGGCGCCGGACGGACACCGATCTCGTGATTTCTGCCGAAGGCCTCGACAACGCGAGCCAGAACATCCAACTCAAGTGTCATCGTGACGCTTGCCATGATGCGCATCCCCATCAAGCGCTTCTGGACGTCCGACGGCGGAACGCCCAACGCATCCGCAAGCTCACGGACCGTCATGCCGGGAAAGACAAGGACGGGCTTGTCCGTCGGCGGTTCTGTTGTCGGGGCGGGTTCCGGTTCGGCTTTCGACGCCGGTTGTGCCATCTCCCGGATCAGTTTCGCCGTTTCTTCGGTAACTGTGCTGGAATGGCTCTTAACAGGTTCGCCAAGATCACGCATCATGTCCATCAATTGTGCATTGGACATGTTCATCTGTTTGGCGAGTTCATATACGCGTACGGTACCTGGCATAAACGACCTACTCTCCTCGTATCAGTTCATAACGGCCTCCGCGACCATATTGACCAACCATTGTAAGAATAACCGCGCTTGGCGGTGTATGTGAAACTCACACCGAATCCGTGCCGTTTCCGGGGTCTGGCCCGGCAAGCAGGCGGGTGGTGTCTTCGGCCGTCAAGATCGTTTTCAACGCACGGTCCAGCGCCTTGCGCCGGATTGCTGTTTTCAGGCAATCCGTTCCCGGACAAACATAAGCGCCCCGGCCGGGGCGCTTTCCGGAAGGATCCAACAGCGTTTCACCGCCGTTTGTCTTCACGACCCGTAACAACTCGGACTTGAACCGGACCTTTCGGCACCCTGTGCACGTTCTTTTCGGTTCTCCGGCAGACATCAAAGTGATATCACTCTGTGTCGGCTGACTCGGCCTTCGCCGGATGAACGCTGTCGACTATTACCGAGGCGATTTCAGGATCTATGTCATCGGGCTTGTCTTCCGGAACGGCATCCCGGTCTGTGTCGCTCAGCAGGTCGCCGTTCGCCTTCATTTCTTCCAACTGTGCTTCCGAGCGAATGTCAATGCGCCAACCTGTCAGCCTCGCGGCCAGGCGAACGTTTTGCCCTTCCTTGCCGATCGCAAGGCTAAGCATGTTGTCCGGAGCAATCACCATCGCGCTTTTAGCGCTCTCGTTGACCTGAACATTCATTGCCTTGGCGGGCGAAAGCGCGGCCGCGATGAACGCCGCGGGATCGTCGCTCCAGCGCACCACGTCTATCTTTTCGCCGTAAATATCGTTGACGACGTTCTGGACACGCGAACCGCGCTGTCCGACGCACGCGCCGACCGGATCGACCTTCGGATCCTTGCTCGACACCGCAATCTTCGTGCGGGCGCCGGCCTCGCGGGCGATACTCTTGATTTCAACCACGCCCTCCGAAATCTCCGGCACTTCCAGCTCGAACAATCGAACAACGAGGTCCTTGTGCGAGCGCGAAAGAATGATGAATGGTCCTTTCGGCGTCCTTCTGGCTTCGAAGACGTAAAACTTCATGCGCTCGCCAAAGCGGTAGGACTCCGTGGGTACCTGTTCATTGGCGGGAAGAACACCCTCGATTTTGCCGAGAGACACGTATACCGTGCGTCCTTCTCGGCGCTGGATGGTTCCCGTGACGACTTCGTGCACCTTGTCTTCGTATTCTTCGAAGACCTGAATCCTCTGGGTCTCGCGGATACTTTGAACGATGACCTGTTTCGCCGTTTGCGCCGCGATGCGGCCGAAGTTCTCCGGAGTGACCTCTATCAGCACGGAATCACCGACTTCGAGTTCGGGATCGTGCTTCCGGGCTTCAGCCAGGCTGATCTGCATATAGGGGATGGGGTCTTCTTCCACGACTGTGCGGTTGGAGTAGACGCGGAACTCAGCCCTGCGGGGATCGATTTCAACTTCGATCTCGCCCTCGACCTTGTACTTCTTGCGATAGGCAGACACCAGCGCCTTTTTCAGAAGGTCCAACAGCACATCGCCTGAGAGGTCGGTCTCACGCGCCACCTGATTCAAGGCATCCATCAACTCGCCGGCCATATCGCACCCCCGTTCTTCTGTTACATTGATTTTGAT
Organism: Armatimonadota bacterium; assembly: GCA_029564025.1. Taxonomy (GTDB): domain Bacteria; phylum Armatimonadota; class DTGP01; order JAKQQT01; family JAKQQT01; genus JAKQQT01. The sequence continues at coordinate 14,061 of JAKQQT010000213.1, forward strand.
CGCCGCGGTTGGACCCGTAGGCGGCCAAAAAAGAGAAGTGGGCAACGTGCCCACTTCAGCTTCCCGCGGCTGACTGACTGTTATCAGTATACCACTTCCCGACCGCCGGAACCAAGGTTTGTACCGCCGACGCCGTTATTTGAGACTGCCGTCCGGAACGGGGTGACGTTGGGGGGCTGTTGTTCCAACAATGGTATTGTGAAGAGCCTCACTGCTGTGAAACCGAATATACCAGTACCGGCCGATCTGAGCGGTGATGACCTCATCGACGCGCTTGTCGCCGGCCAGTTGAGCGCCAATACCCGCCGGGCGTATCAGCGCGATGCCATCGAGTTCCTAGAGTTTGTCGGTCTCCAAAAGCCCACCGACCTCGCGGCAGTCACCACGGGGCAGATTGAACTCTACCGCAACCAGTTGATGAAAGCCGGCGCCGCCAAAGCCACCGTCAACCGCAAACTGAGCGTGGTCCGGCGGCTCTTTGAACGGGCCATGGCCGAAGGCTGGGTATCCCGCAATCCCGCGACGCTGGTTCGAGGACTTCGCGCCGATCCGGAATCCAACACCTCAGGATTGACGCTTCGGCAGGCACGTGAACTATTGGCGTCAATCGATGTCAACGAACTCCCCGGCCGGCGGGACCACTGCCTTTTGTTCCTGATGATGCGCACCGGTATCCGGCGGTCCGAAGCGGCAGGCATACTGATGGGGGATTTTGAGCACCGCGAAGGACACACCACGCTGATCGTCCGCGGCAAGGGCAACAAAAAGCGCATCGCCAAGATATCGCCGGAGGTTATGCGTTGTTGCCGAGAATGGTTGGCCGCATCCGGACGGAAGCCGTCTTCCCGAACGGCGTTGTTTGTGGCGCTCAAGAAAACACAAAAGGGTTACGCCGTGGCTTCCGAAACGCCTCTGACGGCCGATTCTATCTGGAAAATCGTGCTGAAGCGTGTTCGCGAGGCGGGGCTGGAAGCGCACATCACGCCTCACAGCCTTCGCCACACTTTCGTTACCCTAGCCCTGGATGGGGGCGCTCCACTTCACAAAGTCCAGTACGCCGCCGGCCACGCCGACCCCAGGACCACCGAACGGTACCATCGACAGAAGGAAAACCTGGACGACAACGCCGTTGATTACGTGCGCATCTAGCGTCGCCACATCCCCACCCGGCAACAGGCTGGGGGAAAGCTTCAGGTACTTTCGCAAGTCCCGTTCCAGCGCCTTTCGGAACATGGGTGCGCTGAGAGCCTCTGTCCTTCTCGCCAGCGGTATATCACCCACTTTGATCTCGTTCGCGAACCTGCCGTTGACGGAACGGGAAGCGATGGTGGCGAACCGGCGCGAATCCGGCGCCCAGGCTATCGCCCCGGTGTTCTGACCCTGGTTGAAAAGGAACGCTCCGGTGGTGGAGTCCGTTATCCCGGTTATCCAGGTGTCGCGTCTCGTCATCCGCCGCATACTGACCAGCCACTTCTCAACCGCCAGGTACTTTCCGTCGCGCGACCATCGGGGCGAACCGAAACTGATTTCCTTCTCGGGAATCGTCATCTGCCGCGTTTTGCCCCCCTTGATATCTGTTGCCCAAATCTGGCAGTAGCTCTCATCGCCCGTGCGGTTAAAGTACCATCCTTTCGGGAGCCGTTGATAAGCGATGAACTTCCCGCACGGAGACCAGGTCGGATTGAATGCGATCGACTTGTCCGGTACGGGAAGGTCGGAAACGGTACCTTTGCGGACGTTCAGAATCTGGATACGCCCCGAATCTTCCATCGTTTGACCAGTCGCGCAGATGTCGAACGCCAGCATGGAACCGTCCGGCGAGAAGGTAGCGGCGGAAGGCACGAAACCCCGGCCCGAAGGCGTGAAGACGCGATTGGGCGTGTATGGCGTTGCTTTCCCGGTTGAGGTGTTTATCGTCACCCACGACCACCTGTTGTTGGCAACCCTGGCGGCTACCAGGCCGCCTGTTGGCGTCCAGACAGGACAGCCGTACTGACCACCTGTGGTCAGCCTCTTTGCCCCCCCAGTCGCCTTCACTGTCCATATATTCCCCACCATGGCGCTTCCGATACGTTCGACGAAAGCGATCGTGTCGGAATTGGAAGACCATACGGGAGACGTCGCGTTGAAGCCAACCGTTGCGATCGTTCTCATGGGGACGGGAATAGGTTCTGCGGCACGAAGGGACACATTCAGCGCCGCCAGAATGAGCGCCGCGAGGGATACCGGTCGGATCATGTGTTCAGTCCTTGTCTATATGTCTAAGTGGCGGATTCGCGCCATTCTTTTCGCAACAGCCCGTACTCAACCGAGTCAATCAGAGCATTCCACGATGCGTTGACCAGGTTCTCCGAAATACCGATTGTGCTCCACGAGTCTTCGCCGTCGGCGCTTTCCACCAATACGCGCACCTTGGCGGCCGTTCCCGCCTGCCCGTCGACCACGCGGACCTTGTAGTCCGTGAGGTGAATGCCGGCCAGTTCGGGATAGAAAGGAACCAGCGCCTGGCGCATCGCTCCATCCAGCGCATCCACCGGTCCGTCACCTTCTGAGACGGTGAGAACCTGCTGGCCGTTCACTATAAGTTTAACCGTCCCCTCGGTAACGGCCGATCCGTTGCGGCGTTCCACGATGACGCGGAACCCAACCAGATCAAACAAGCGGCGCACACGTCCAAGGGCACGGCGAACAATCAACTCGAACGAGGCTTCAGCCTCCTCGAACACATAACCGTCGTGTTCCAGTTCAGCAAGGCGTGCCAACAGCGAGCGTGTTTCAGGAGCGCCCTTTTCCAGCTTTATCCCCCACCCCGCCGCTTTGTGTTCAAGCGTCGCGCCGCCGGACAATTCCGAAAGGAGGATCCGGCGGACGTTCCCTACCTGGCCGGGCTCGATGTGCTCGTAGGAGACTTCGTTTTTCATCATGGCGTCCACGTGGACGCCGGCCTTGTGAGCAAAAGCATTTCGTCCCACGAACGGTTGACGCTCGTTCGGCACCATATTGGCGATCTCGTCCACCGTGTGAGCGACTTCACGCAAATCCGAGATTCTGTTTTCCGGAAGACAGGTTTTACCCATCTTCAAATGAAGTATCGGTATGATGGAGGTAAGATTTGCGTTTCCGGTCCGTTCGCCGATTCCGTTGATCGTGCCCTGAACCTGAGCGGCGCCGGCCTGTACGGCGGCAACCGAGTTTGCCACACCGAGTTCCGAGTCGTTGTGCGCGTGGATTCCGATGGGAGTATGAACACGTTCACGGACCTCGCGCACGATACGCTCCACTTCCCAGGGCATGGCGCCCCCGTTTGTGTCGCACAGGGCAATCCAGTCTGCACCGCCCGCGTGCGCGGCCTCAAGGGCCATCAAGGCATATGCCGGATCCGCCTTGTAGCCGTCGAAGAAGTGCTCCGCGTCGTAGATGACTTCGCGCCCGTTCGCTTTCAGCCAGGCTACGCTGTCGCGGATCATCTCCAGGTTCTGTTCAGGCGTAACGCGAAGAACGTGCGTGACGTGAAGAAGCCAGGACTTCCCGAAAATCGTGATGACCTTCGTGTCTGCCTCCAGAAGCTGGCGCAGTGTGGCGTCATCTTCAGGTGCGGACTTGGCACGGCGCGTGGAACCGAATGCCGCAAGTTTTGCGTGGGTAAACTCAATGTCGCGGGCGCGTTTGAAGAACTCGATGTCCTTGGGATTGGATCCCGGCCATCCGCCCTCAATGTAAGAGATACCAAAGGCATCAAGACGGCGGGCAATCTTGAGTTTGTCTTCAACGGAGAATGCGACACCCTCGCCTTGCGATCCGTCGCGCAGAGTCGTGTCGTAGATATGAACAAGCGGGGCAAATTCCGTGGTTGGCATCGAAGGAACCTCCTGCCGGCCTGAGGCCGGTTGCGTGAAATACGGGAAGAAGACGGACGAACGCGCCCACGGCGGGCGCTGGATTTCACGCGCGAATCTGGCAGGCGCCGCCCAAGTGGGCGAACGCCGGACCTCTTCCTTCGGTTGTCGGATCGTGACGCATCTGTTTCATCACTTCCGGTACGCTGGTCAACACAGTTAAGTTATATCACGCCCAAGCCCCTCACGGCAACGTCTACCCTCTGCTATACTGAGCACAGTATGGACCCCCGCAGTCTGCGCGTTCTGGAATATCCCGCAGTTCTCGACCTTCTCGCCGGGCAGACCGCCTGCTCCCTCGGGCGCGAGAAGGCCCTGTCGGCACACCCGCATACGCAACGCCGCGACGTTGACCGTGCCCTTCGCGAAACCTCCGAGGCGCTGGTCCTGATGGGCGGCGCCGGAATTCCCCTGGGCGGGGTAACCGATGTCCGATCACTGGTCGCGCGCGCCGGAGCAGATGGAGTGCTGGAACCGCTGGACCTTCTTTCCGTGGGTACCGTTCTCTTTGCGGCGAAGCGTTTGCGAGGCGTCCTGTCGGCAAAGCCCGATGATCTCCCGTTGATGTCCGATCTGGGCGCCCAGATATCCGATTTGTCTCATATCGCCCAATCCATCGAACGCAGTATCTCATTGGACGGTGAAGTGAAAGACGGCGCAAGCGACCTGCTGGCGCAATTGCGCAACTCCAAACGCGGCAAGATGCGGCACATTCAGGAGTTGTTACAGCGCATTCTGAACAGCAGTCGCACCAGGGACTTGCTACAGGAACCGGTCATCACGGTCCGCAACGACCGGTACTGCCTGTCGGTGAAGGCCGAGAAACGCCGGGAATTCGGTGGATTGGTTCACGATGCGAGCGCATCCGGGCAGACCCTGTTCATGGAACCCGCATCGGTTGTTGAGGCCGGTAACGAACTTCGCGAAATCGAAGCTCACGAACGAACGGAGGTTCAACGTATCCTTCGCGTTCTCTCGCGAAGTATTGGCGCCGAGAGCCGACGGATTCTCGCCACCGTGGACGTACTGGCTGAGGTGGACTATATCAGCGCACGCGCCCACCTGGCCGATATGTGGCACGGGGTGGTTCCGGACCTGCTCGACAAGCCCGGAGTCGAAATGTACGGCGCGCGCCACCCTTTGCTGTTCTGGCAGGCCATCGAAAAGCGTCGGGCTGGCGAAACCGCGAAGGAACCTCGCGACCAGGTAGTGCCGATCGACCCCCAACTCGGACTGGAGTTCCGCTCGGTGATCATCACCGGACCCAACACGGGCGGCAAGACGGTTACCTTGAAAACCGTCGGGTTGATGGTCCTGTTGGCGCAAACCGGCATTCCGATTCCGTGCGATACAGCCCGCATCGGAATCTTCAAGCATGTCTTCGCGGACATTGGGGACGAGCAAAGCCTTCAACAGAGCCTGTCGACGTTCAGCGGTCACATTCGCAACATCGTCGAGATCCTTAAGTCGGCCGATGCGTCGACGCTGGTCCTCCTGGACGAAATTGGCGCAGGCACCGATCCCGCGGAAGGTGCGGCGCTCGCAAAGGCCATACTGCTGGCGCTTTCCGAAACAGGCGCCTCCGTGATGGCGACAACGCATTACGCCGAGTTGAAAGAATTCGCTTGGAATCGTGAAGGTTTCCAGAACGCATCGGTTGAGTTCGATGTTGAAACGCTGAAGCCTACGTATCGGCTCAGACTGGGTGTTCCCGGCGCCAGCAACGCGCTTACCATTGCCGGACGCCTGGGCATGCCTGAATCGGTTCTGGAGAGAGCGCGCGGCAACCTTGGATCGGACCGCCTTGCTCTGGAGTCCGCCATTGCCCGCATGGAAGAAAGCGAGCGCGCTTCCCGAAGGGCGACTATCGAAGCGGAGCGAAAAGTAAAGGAACTCGAAGCCCAGAGACGCCACGTTGAAGAGGAACTCTCCGAGGCAAAGGACAAACGCAAGGCCGCCACCGAGGCCGCGTATGAAGAAGCGCTCGCTTTCGTAAGAACTGCCCGCGAGGAAGCCGCGGAAGTCCTGCGAACTCTCAGGGAACTGGGCGAGGAAACCCGCGAAACCGACGCGGCTCGAAAGCGGCTTCAGCAGTTGGAAACGGTAGCCCGTCAGAAACGCGTGAAACCGCGGCGAAAACCGACGCACCGCATCGAAACCGAATCGGCGCCGCAACCGGGCGACTCGGTGTGGGTGCCGTCACTCGGCGGCATCGGTGTGCTTGTGGAGGTAAGACGCGACGAGGCCACAGTGCAGGCTGGCGCCTTGAGGCTGACGGCTGATTACGCCACTCTCCAGAAAGTGGCGGATGAAGCCGCGCCGGCCAAATCAGAGCCGGTACGCCGGTCCTCTTCCAGCATTGCTCTGGAAGCGGCGTCTACGATCTCGCCGGAGGTTCATCTTCGGCACATGCGGGCCGAAGAGGCGTTCGTCGTTCTGGACAAGTATATGGACTCGGCCCGCCTGGCGGGATTACATACTATACGGATTGTGCACGGCAAGGGCGGCGGTATCCTGCGCGACATGGCGCACCGCTACCTGAAAGACCAACCCGATGTCCGTTCGTTCCGCCTGGGAAGTCCCGAAGAAGGCGGCCACGGCGTGACCATCGCGGAACTCGCGTAACACCCGTTTCGCGTATTCCCGGACTAACGACAGAAAGGCTTGTCATATGACGCAAACACCAGCGCGGCCCGACATTCCGGTGTTGAAGGAAAAGGCCCGCCTGCTTCGCAAACTCATCATCGAGATGACCACAAAAGCCGGTAGCGGACACCCCAGCAGTAGCATGTCTGCCGCGGAAGTCATCGCCGGATTGTACTTCGGCGGCATCCTTCGGCACCGCCCCGACGAACCAAAATGGCCGGACCGCGACCGGTTCGTCCTTTCCAAGGGACACGCCTGTCCCGTGCTGTACGCGGCGCTTGCGGAATGCGGTTACTTCCCGATGGACTGGCTTTGGGGTCTTCGCCAGATCGGTCAACCGCTGGAAGGGCATCCCAACGTCCACACCACCCCCGGTATCGAAGCTTCCACCGGTTCGCTCGGACAGGGTTTGTCCACCGGTGTCGGCATGGCGGTGGCCGGGCAGTTGGACGAAAGCCCGTTCAAGGTCTACGTGATGACCGGCGACGGCGAAATCAACGAAGGCCAGATATGGGAAGCCGCGGCATCCGCCGCCAAGAGGAACCTTAAAAACCTGGTGTGGATCATCGACAAGAACGGATACCAGCAGACCGGCGCCACGCAGACGGTTCTGCCGATGGATCCGCTGGCCGACAAAGCCCGCGCGTTCGGCTGGCATGTCCGCGAAGTCGACGGGCAGGATATGTCCGCTGTAATGGAAGCGCTGACGGAGGCAAGTGAATGGTCGGATGGCCCCTACTGCCTGATCAGCCACACAAAGAAGGGCGCGGGCGTGTCGTTCGTGGAAGCCGATTTTGGCTACCACGGCAAGCCGCTGACCGCCGATGAAGCAAAACGTGCGATGGAGGAACTGGGATGGCAATAGGAGACATCGCCGGCTTGAAAATGGGTCCGGCAACGCGTGACGCGTTTGGCGACGCCCTCGTTGAGATCGCCGCGTCGAGACCGGACATCGTGGTGGTAGACGCCGACCTGGCCAACTCGACCATGGCGAGCAAGTTTCAGAAGGCCTTCCCCGACCGTTTTATCGAGGTCGGTATCGCCGAGAGCAACATGATTGGCGTTGCGGGCGGCCTGGCATCCTGCGGAAAGCAGGCTTGGGCAACATCGTTTTCGGCCTTCCTGCTGGCCAATGCGTATGATCAGATCCGTTTGTCCGTGGCCTACCCCCGTCTGAACGTCAAACTGGTCGGTTCGCACGGCGGAATCAGCATCGGCCCGGACGGCCCAAGCCAGATGAGCATCGAGGACATCGCGCTGTCGTGCGCCCTGCCCGGTTTCACAGTTATCTTCCCCTCGGACGCGGCCCAGACGAAGGAAGCCGTGCGCGTGGCGAGCGAAACAGACGGTCCATTCTTCATCCGCACGGGACGACCGAAGACACCGGTACTTTACGAATCGGGATCCGCGTTCACACTCGGCAAGGCCAATACCCTCCGGGAAGGCAATGACGTGACGCTCATCGCCTGCGGCTTGATGGTTCCGCTGTGCCTGGACGCGGCGGCGTTGCTGGCCGGTATGGGTGTCTCCGCCCGGGTTCTTGACATGGCCACGGTGAAGCCCATCGACGAGGATGCCATCGTCAAAGCCGCGCGCGAAACGAAGGGCATCGTGGTCGTCGACGAGCATCTGCTGGACGGCGGTTTGTGCAGTCGCGTGGCCCTGGTGACGGCGCGCAAACACCCGGCCAGAATGGCCTGCGTGGCGCTGGACAACACATTCGCTGAAAGCGGTTCACCGGACGATGTTCTGGCCAAATACGGCTTCACGGCGAAGAACGTGGCGGACAAGGCGAAGAGCCTGCTCTGATTGCCCGTCTGATCCCTGGAAGGCCTACAGTTATATAACAATCGCGCACTTTGTTCGCGCGATTCATGACGCCCAAATCGGGCAACAGGAGATAAATATGCGCGTCAGCGTATCCATGTGGAGTTACGTTTCACACGTCCAGCAAGGCAAGACCGATGTCCTCGGCTTCCTGGACACGGCCAAGGCTCTTGGCGTTGAGGGCGTGGAACTTCTCGACTTTTTCTGGAAAGACCGCGACACCGAGTTGCCGAAGGTCAAGCAAAAACTGAAGGACCTGGGTCTGGTTGTCAGCGCCTTCGCAACAAGCAATGACTTCACCGACACGGACCCCGCCGCCCGCGCGGAAGCCGTTGAGCACATCAAGGGCGCCGTGGACACGGCCGTGGAACTCGGAACCGACAGGCTGAGGGTATTCGCCGGACATCACGATGAAGTCGGATTTGATAAAGCGCTCGGATGGATAATCGAGGGATTGAAGGCTTCGGCGGAATACGCCGCCACGAAAGGCGTTTACTTGTGCCTCGAGAACCACGGCACGCTTGCCGGCCGCGGCGAACAGGTTAAGGCTATCCTTGATGCCGTTGGTTCTCCTTACCTGAAGGCGAATCCGGATACTGGCAATTTCATGACAGTCAAGCAGGATCCGGTCGAGGCCGTCAAGGTCGTCGCGCCCATGACGGGTAGTGTGCACTTCAAGGACTTCCGCTGGGCGAAACCTGAAGAAACGGAGCATGTTTATGAAGGATTGCACGGATCACGCGTCATCGGCACCGTAATTGGTGAAGGAGACGTTGATCTTGTCAGCATCGTCAAACTGCTCAAGGACGCCGGCTATGACGGATTCCTGACCATCGAGTACGAAGGCGCCGAGGACCCGGAAACGGCCATGCCGCGCAGTGTGGCGTACTCGAAGAAAGTCGCAATGGGCTGATCCGATGGCAGACACGGAAAACGGAGGAGGAGCCGCGCTCCACTCCGAAAACTGGATGGCGGCGGAGATTGCGGAGCAACCCTCCGTGATTGCCCGCGGTCTTGAAGAAAACCGCAAGGCGGCCGTTTCCATCGCGCGGCACGTCCGCGACCGACAGATCAAGCACTGCATGATTGCCGCTCGAGGCACGTCCGATCACGCGGCAATGTACGGTAAATACCTGGGTGAGACCCAACTCGGCATCCCTGTTTCCCTTGCCTCTCCCTCGGTATGGACTCTCTATGAAGCCAAACCGAACCTGGAGAACTCGATGGTCATCGGCTTGTCCCAAAGCGGGCAGGGAACCGACGTCATCCGCGTTCTGGAAGCCGCGAAGGAACAAGGCGCGTTGACTCTTGCGATTACCAATTTCGGTGATTCGCCGCTGGCCGCCGTCGCCGATGAGGTTCTGCTTCTCAAGGCCGGGCAGGAACGCAGTGTTGCCGCGACGAAAACATACACAGCGTCGCTGGCCGCTCTGGCGCTGACAACCGCCATGGTTGCGAAGGATCCGGCTCTGGAATCTGAATTACACGGAATTCCGGGACAAATGCAAACGGTGCTGTCTCTTGAGCCCGAGATTCAGGACGTTGCCGAGCGCTACTGCTTCATGGAAAACTGCGTGGCCATCGCCCGCGGTTTCAACCAGTGCACCGCCTTTGAGGCCGGGTTGAAGCTTTCGGAAACGTGTTATGTCGTTGCCCACGCCTACAGCGGAGCCGACTTCGAACACGGACCTATCGCTGTCGTCGACCGGGGCTTCCCGTGCATCCTCTTCAACCCCGAAGGCAAGCCGCACCATCAACTGGTCGACCTTGCGCGCAGACTGGGAAACCGCGGAGCGGACCGGTTGGTTATCGCCCACGACGATGAATCGTTGGCCCTTGGCGAGCGATCCATCCGCATACCCGTCTTCGTTCCCGAGAGGGTCTCTCCGCTGGTTTACATCCTGGCGGGTCAAATGTTTGCATACCATCTGGCGAAGCACAAGGGATACGACCCGGACAACCCGCGAGGACTGAACAAGGTCACGAAGACCATCTGAGTCCGCTGAATCACGATGAACGGGGTCCGAAAGGGCCCCGTCTTCGCATTTGGTTTAAAAAGTGATGTATTCAATCAACTTTGACTTGGCTCGACACTGAATGAGTGTTATATAATACTCCATCAATCCCCGCCCGGCAAAGCATGAACAACCTATTTGCAATGGCGGGAAATACCAGGAGGATCCAGATGTCCGAAGTCAAGGTGCCTTTCTACGGGCACGTCCGGCAGTACCAGAACTTGAAGGCCGAACTCGACAGCGCCATCGAGAACGTGCTGATGAGCGGCGTTTACACACTTGGCCCCGTAGGGAAACGTTTCGAAGGGGAACTGGCCCAGTACATGGGCATGAAGTACGCGCTCGGTCTCAATTCCGGAACCGACGCGCTCTGGCTGGCATTTCTTGCCCTTGGTATCGGCAAGGGCGACGAGGTCATCACCACCTCCAACACATTCTGGGCGACCGCTGAATCCATCTGGCTGGTCGGCGCCACTCCCGTCTTCGTTGACTGCTGTCCGAAGACCCGAAACATCGACACCACAAAAATCGAGGAAAAGATTACTCCTCGCACCAAGGCTATCGTTCCGGTTCACCTTTACGGCCAGTGCGCGGATATGAAAGCCGTCTCTGCCATCGCAAAGAAGCACAATCTGCTGGTGGTGGAGGACTGCGCCCAGGCAATCGGCGCCGCGGGCGACGGTTTCAAGATCGGCGAGTACTCGGACGCTGTCGGACTGTCGTTCATCACCGCGAAAAACCTCGGCACGTTCGGCGATAGCGGCGCGATGGTCACCAACCGCGAAGATATCGTTGAGACGGTGACAAAACTGCGGAACCACGGGTCCAACAAACGCTCGTATCACAGTGTCGGCTGGAACTCCCGCCTGGACGAAATCCACGCCGCCATTCTGAGTGTGAAACTGAAGCACATTGACGAATTCAACGATGCCCGCCGCGCCCGCGCCAAGGACTACGATGAATTCCTGGCCGGATCCGGCATCAAGCTTCCCCACGCTCTGCCCGGCTACCGTCACGTTTACCACCTGTACGTGATTGAGACGCCGGACCGCGACGGCCTGCAGGAATTCCTGAAGGAACGTGGTATCATCGCGCTGACCAACTACCCGGTGGCCATCCACCAGCAGGAAGGCTTCCCGTTCGGCGCCGGCGATCCGAATCCCGTACTTCCGGAGACGGAACTGAACGCCGCCAACTGCCTCTCCCTGCCGATTTACCCGGAACTGACCCGCGAAGAGTGCAAGTACGTCGCGGATAACGTTCTCGAATGGGCAAAGAACCGCTAGGAGACCGGTTTCGCCGCAGGTTATGAACGCCGGTCCGTCTTTCGGGACGGACCGCGCGTTTACAGGAAGGATGAGGTTAATGTCCGATACGACATATTCCGTTGCCATTGCCGGTCTGGGCAAGCGCGGCAAGGTACACACCGAGCTGTTTCACGCCAACCCCCGGTTCTCGGTTGTTGGCGTCGCCGATGTTGACGCCGGTCGAACGGCTGAAGCGGCCGCCTTGTGCGGCAATCCCGCTCAGTTCACCGATGCCGCGGAGATGCTTTCGACCACAACACCCGATGTATTCTGCTTCTGCACCCCTCCAACCGTCCGACTGCCCTTGATACAAATGGGTGTGGACGCCGGTGTCAAATTGATTGCCTTCGAAAAACCGATGGCCACCAACATGACGGAAGCCCTCGCGATGCGGGACCTTCTGCGCTCCGCCGGCGTCAAGTCTGTTCAGAGCCATCAGCGCAAGTACAATGTCCAGTTCCGAAAGGTCAAGGAGATAATTGACAGCGGTGCCCTGGGACGCATCCACACCGTGTATGCCACGGCCACCGGCTGGATGATGCATATGGCCACGCACCTGGCCGACTACCTCCGCTTTTTCAACGGCGAATCCGATGTTGAGTACGTGATAGGGCAGGCGGACGGCATCGAAAAGATGACCGACAACCACCCGTCGCCGGATTACCTGGGCGGTTTCATCCAGTTCAAAAACGGCGTTCGAGGGATTCTGGAGACAGGAAGCCTGGCTCCGGACGTTCCCGAGGTCGAATACTGGTGGCGCAAGGTTCGGATTGGCGCGCAGGGTACCGAGGGTTTCGCCGAGTGCTTCGTTGGCGGCGGCTGGCGCGCCGTCACTAAAGACGGTATCTCCGGATCGGACGAAGGTACCTGGGACGCTTCGCACGAGCAGGACCCGTATATCGAGGATATCGCCCTCTGGCTGGACGGCAAGAAAACCCACCCGTGCGACGGTGAAGGCGGATTCAAGGACGCAGAAATCATGTGCGGCTTGATGCGGTCTGCCGTTGAGCGGCGCAGGATTGACTTCCCACTCGGCCCGGGCCCGAACGAACTCGAAGCCTTGCAGAAGAACATCGAGTGGTCCCAGGCAAACGCCCTGTGGCCGTAAGGCCAATGATCGGATTGTGATTCGTCACATACTGACGTGGAGGCTCATAGCGAGCCTCCACGTTTTTTCATCACATCAGGGCCTAAACCAATGATCAATAGTGAACGCCTGACGGCGACGTTTCTGGAGCTTGCGCGCATCAACAGCCCCGGCCGGCACGAAGCGGTAGTCGCCAACGCAATCGAAGCGCGGCTGAAAGCCCTTGGATTCGAGACCCGGCGCGACGGTGTCGGGCAGATCATCGGCGGAGAGACCGGCAACATCATCGCCCATCGCCCGGGCGCCTCCCCTGCCCCGCCAATTTTCCTGAACGCGCACATGGATACCGTGCAACCGACACCGAACATCAATATCGTTATCGAGGACGGCGTGATTCGTACCGACGGCACGACCATCCTGGGCGCCGATGACAAGGCCGGCGTCGCCTGCATCCTGGAAGCTCTGGAGAGCTCCCTGGAAGACGGAGTGGCCCTGCCTGACGTTGATGTCGTCATCACAGCCGCCGAGGAAATCGGCTTGCTGGGCGCAAGGTACTTTGATCCCGCGGAAGTCGTAGCCCGGTCCGGATGGGTGGTGGACGGCGGTCAGCCGCTGGGATATATAGGTGTGGGGGCTCCCAGCCAGAACACAATGAAAACTAATATCACCGGCAAGGCCGCCCACGCGGGTACAAGCCCCGAACACGGTATCAGCGCGATTCGCGTGGCCGCCGAAGCAATCGCGAATATGCCGCACGGTCGCATCGATCCCGAAACCACGGCCAATGTTGGCGTTATCACCGGCGGTCAAGCCACCAACATCGTCGCTCCCTCCTGCGAGGTCAAGGCGGAAGCAAGAAGCCAGAATCTGGACAGCCTGGAACGGCAAACAGAAACCATGCTTAACGCGTTTCGCGAGGCCGGCGAACGGCACGGTGCGATTGTCGATATCGACGTGGAGAGGGTTTACGAAGCCTTCACTGTTCCCGGTGATTCCCGCGAGGTAACGATTGCTTCCGAGTCGATGACGAACCTCGGGATCACTCCCGAACCGCGTCGTTCCGGGGGCGGCAGTGATGCGAACTACTTCAACGCCAAGGGGATTCGATGCGTGATCCTGGGGTGCGGGTACGAGGACATCCACACGACGGCGGAACGTATCGCGATAGGCGACATGACCATGGGAGCGCGCATCCTGGAGGGTGTCCTGCGAATCGCCGGCCGATAGTACACGTCAGGAGTTCATGATGGCCGCCACGGCTTCCCGGGCGCACGGGCAGGAGTCTTTGCCCGGCATTTCCGGAAGTCGGGCGGCCATCGCGAAAATGAGTTCCTTCACGCGCTCGGTGTTCTTCGCCATGGTCTCGAGCACCATTTCCACGGTGACCACTTCGGTCGTCTCGGCCGTCTCAAACGTGGCCGTATCGATGGTCAATCCGGCGTCGTAGTCGGTGACAAGCGCGATGCCCGTGTAGCAGATACCCAGTTCACGCGCCAGAACGCATTCCGGGTACTGCGTCATTCCGACAACGTCCCAACCGTTCCGGGCGAACCAGTGGCTCTCCGCCCTTGTGCTGAAGCGCGGACCCTGAATGACGACCACCGTACCGGTCTCGTGAACCGGAATGCCCTGCTCCTTCGCGGCCTCGATGGCCACTTGACGCAGACGGGGGCAATACGGATCGGCGCATCCGATGTGATGGGTCTCCGGGCCGTTGAAGAACGTATCTTCGCGTCCGCGTGTCCGGTCGACAAACTGATCAACGATTACGAAGTCTCCCCGGCGTACAGTTTCTCGAAGGCTTCCGCAGGCGAACGGAGCGATGATCTGGCGGACGCCCAGGGAATGGAGCGCCCAGATGTTGGCGCGGTAGTTGACGGCGTGGGCGGGAAGGGTGTGTCCCCTGCCGTGCCGGGGCAGGAAAGCCAACTGCCGGTCGTTAACGGTGGCAATGGTGATCCGGTCACTCGGAGCTCCGAACGGAGTTTCCACCAGGAGGTCCTGAATATCCTCCGCAAACGCATAGAATCCGGAACCTCCGAAAACGCCGATATCGGCGGTAACGCCTTTATACGCCAATCTTGTTTCTCCTAACACCTTGCACGCGCTACTGTTCCTTTATCACTTTATAGCGAACGAGAGCCGAACGGGCCGCGGACTGCTGGGCTTCTTTCTTGGAGGCTCCCTGCCCCTCTCCTACCGTTTCCCCGCTTAAGATAACCTGTGCCGTGAAAGATTTTTTATGATCCGGGCCCTTCTCCTGAGCGATACGGTATGTCGGGGTTTCGTGCTTGTGTTCCTGGGCCCATTCCTGCAGAATCGACTTGAAGTCCCGTATTCGAACCTCGGATGAAACCGGGGTCAAAGTGGTTTTCAGGAATGATGTTGCGGCACGCAATCCCCCGGTCAAAAAAACAGCCCCGGTGACAGCTTCAAAGGCGCCTGCGAGGATGGAAGGTCTGTCGCGACCGCCGGTATGCTCTTCCCCGCGGGACATGCGAAGCATTTTACCCAACCCCAGGCGTCTGGCCGCTTCTGTCAGGGTTGGTTCGGATACCGTCAGTGCGCGCTGGCGGGTCAAATAGCCTTCGCGGGCATTCGGATATGCCCTGAACAGATAGTTGCTGACAACAATCTGCAGTACCGCATCTCCCAGGAACTCAAGCCGCTCATTGTGGCGGCTGGCATTATCCTCCAGACTGCGGTGTGTCAGAGCCTCTGTCAGCAATTCCTCCGGTATGTGATACCGTTCAATAATATCGGTGAACGGACAGGGCATATCATTTTGCCAGATCGTTCGCGGCGCGGGACAGTCGTTCCAAACCGCCCTTGATAACTTCCATGCTCGTTGCGTAACTCATGCGGATGCAGTTATCCGCTCCGAAGCCGGAGCCCGGCGTGACACCAACACCGTATTTTTCCAGGAGAACCTCCGCCAGGGCATCCGATCCTTTGATATCGCCGGAGTACCAACCGGAGACGTCCGGGAAAACATAGAAAGCGCCGCCTGGATTGGGACAACGGACGCCGGGC
Source organism: Armatimonadota bacterium (assembly GCA_029564025.1). Lineage (GTDB taxonomy): Bacteria > Armatimonadota > DTGP01 > JAKQQT01 > JAKQQT01 > JAKQQT01. The sequence continues at coordinate 29,872 of JAKQQT010000213.1, forward strand.
AGGCTGTTCATACCGGTGACCAGAACATCACGGCGTTCCTGGAAGGCCTTCCGCATCTCTTCTACCACGTCCTGCGGGCCCGTGAGCGCGGCGACGGCGGCCTTCTGAGCGATGGAAGTGGGGTTGCTGGTGCTCTGGTCCTGCAACCGGCCCATTGCCTTGACAATCTCCACGGGTCCCGCGGCGTAACCGATACGCCAGCCTGTCATGGAGTAGCTCTTGGAACACCCGTTTACCGTGAGAGTCCGTTCATAAATATCCGGACCGAGGCTGGCGATACTCAGGGGCTTCTCTCCGTAAGTAAGCCGGTCGTAAATCTCATCGGATATGACCCAGAAATCGTGTTTTACGGCCAGCTCGGCGATCTTGCGAATCTCTTCCGGGTCAAACACAGCGCCTGTGGGATTGCTGGGCGAATTGAGTACCAATGCTTTTGTCTTGGATGTCAACGCGGCTTCCACCGATGAGGCTTTCAACTTAAAGTCATCGGATTCCGGCATATCGACATACACAGGCACGCCGTCGCACAATTTCACTTGTTCCGGATAAGAAACCCAATAAGGAGACGGAATGATGACTTCGTCTTCCGGATCAATCATCGCCATGAAAATGTTGTAGAGGCTGTGTTTTCCTCCCACTGAAACGATGATGTTTTTGGTCTCATAGTGGAGACCGTTTTCCCTCTCCAACTTTTCGCATACCGCTTTCTTGAGAGGCTCAATACCGGAAGAAGGCGTGTACTTGGTGAAGCCCTGGTCCAAGGCATCCTTGGCGGCTTGCTTGATGTGTGCCGGAGTATCGAAGTCCGGTTCACCAGCTCCGAAAGCCAAGATATCCCGACCCTCAGCCTGCAGTGCCTTGATTTTGGCCGTGATGGAAAGAGTCGGCGAAGGTTGAACCCGTGCCGCGCGTTGACTGACAGCCGATTTCATGAGAATTCTCCTGAAGCAATTTCCGGAAACGGTTCATCCGGATATCAGCGACCATCCTGCTAGCGTTCTATTTCTTCCTGCCGAACAACCCCTTTTTCTTCGGCGGTTCCGGAGCAGGTGTTGAATCTCCCGAATCTGCTAGAGGCATATCTATCGCTTCGGACAAGGCACCTTTTCCCACGAGGTTTACCGGCTTGATTCTGGTTGCCGCGTCGCCATGAAGTGGGGCAAAGCACTTGAAGCAGGAAGCGCGAAATTCATCGTTATTCGAACCGCATCTTGGGCATATAATCATACGATTAACCGTCACCGCCAATCACGCGGTGTCGTTCCTCCTTAGATAAAAAATGAGCCGTAACAGGGCCGGAATCGGGGCGTCTGCTGTATTAGTATGCGGATTCTACAATCTCCGTTGTCAAGACCGGGACTGAGGGGATTCAGCGCCATTGGGATCCCACCAGTCGTATCCGGGATGCTCAGGCGACTTCAACAGACACTGGAGAACCCGTTTATGCTCGGCGAGGCTTCGGCTCCGGTCCTCCCCCGCCGCCCAGCGCTTTTTCATGAGGCGGCGTTCCCTCGCGGCGTGCCTCAAGAGACCGTACGTTCCTCCGTGCTTCCGGGCAAAGTAGTAGGAATCGGCAATTTCCCAGTGTCGGGTTTTCCACTGCAGTCGGCTTTGCTGGTCCCAGTGGCGGATGGCGGCATCAGCGCAGACTCCCACCTGCCACCCCATGGAGCGCAGGCGAATGGTCAGATCCGTTTCTTCCCAACCGCAGAAGAATGATGGATCGAACCAGCCCGCTGAACGGAGCGCATCCAACCGCACAAACAGCGCCGCTCCTTCCACGTGATTACGGGGATAGACTCCAGTGGTGGGAGAGTGCGAAAGATAGGTTCTCGCGGCACGTTCCCAATGGGCGCGGATCGGGGCAAACTTGGAGAGCTTCCAGATAAGCGAGCGCTCGATCCTCAGCCGCGCGGCTGAAAGGCGCGAGGCCCGGCCGGCAAAATGCGTCGGTTGGCCGTTTCGGTCCAGCATGCGCGGACACATAGCGGCCATCTCCGGGTGGGATGCCATCGCGGCGCTGAGAATCTTCAGGGCGCCGCTGTCGAGAACCGCGTCCGGATTGAAGAGAAACACGTACCGAGACTGCAACTGCGGAAACACAAGGTTGCAGGCGCGTGCGAATCCGGCGTTTGTGTCATTCCGTATCAGGTGAACCCATGGGTGCCCAGCGGCGACCATATCGGGCGAACCGTCCGCGGAGTTGTTATCGACGACCCACACCTCTCCGTTGATGTCTTCGACTTCCGGGCGGAGACTGCGGAGGCACGCGTCCAGAAGACCGCGTGTATTCCACGAAACCAGGATGACGGAAACGGTTGGTTCGGCGGCGCTCATTCACTCGCCGTGGGCGGAAAACACGAGAGTGGCATTGTGTCCGCCGAAACCGAAAGAGTTGGTCATCACGTGGCGCAGTTTGGCCGGCCGTGCGGTATGCGGCACGTAATCCAGCACACAGCCCTCATCGGGATTATCCAGGTTGATGGTGGGCGGGATGAGGCTGTAATGCAGAGCCAGGATGCAGGCGATGCTCTCCACGCCGCCAGCCGCCCCGAGGAGGTGCCCCGTCATCGATTTTGTACTGCTGACGGGTACCCTGGTGTCATCACCGAAAACCGCCTGCACAGCCTTCGATTCGGCCACATCGCCGAGTCCCGTGGAAGTTCCGTGAGCGTTGATGTAGTCAACATCCGACGGTTCGAGCCGCGCGGATTGCAGAGCCATCTTCATTGCCCGTATGGCGCCGTCGCCGTTTTCCGCGGGTTGTGTGATGTGGTACGCATCGGCGCTGACGCCGTATCCGGACAGTTCCGCGTAGATGCGGGCGCCGCGGGCTACGGCGAACTCGCGCTCTTCCAGAACCACGATACCGGCGCCTTCACCAATCACGAATCCGTCGCGGTCGCGGTCCCACGGTCTGCTGGCGCGTTGGGGATCGTCGTTCCGCGTGGAGAGGGCCTTCATGTTCCCGAATCCGGCAACACCTATCGGGGTCACGGCGGCCTCAACGCCTCCGGCGACCATCACATCGGCGTCACCGCGCGCGATGACTTCCGCGGCTTCGCCGATGGCGTGGTTTCCGGTGGCGCAAGCCGTGGCCAGAGCCGTATTCGGGCCGCGCGCTCCGATAGCAATGCTCACATATCCTGCGGTGATGTTGATGATCATCATCGGAATCACGAAGGGACTCACGCGATCGGGGCCGCGCGAGTTGAGTATCGCCAGTTGCTCTTCCAGCGTGGCCAATCCCCCGATGCCGCTACCGATCACAACGCCTACACGGTCTCGGTTCTCCGGTGTCACCTTGAAACCGCTGTCCTCCAGCGCTTCCAGAGCCGACACCATTCCAAATTGGGTGCAACGGTCCATGCGCCGTGCTTCCTTGCGATCGAACCAGTTCAGCGGTTCGAAACCCGATACCTCGCCCGCGAACCGGACCGGGAAAGCCGAAGCATCGAACAGTGTGATCGGACCGATGCCCGAACGCCCGGAGGCGAGGCCTTCCCACAGGGAATTTGTACCGATTCCGAGAGGACTGCAAGCGCCCAAACCGGTGATGACAACCTGCCGTGATCGATTTCGCATGATTTCAGATGTGCGCGGTTCCACGCTCCGATGTCATAGTGGCATCGGAACGCGAATCTCAACCGTTCGTGGTGTTTCTGCAACGCGGTGCGTCTGAGATTCACCACTGAAGATCGGATTCAGCCTTTTGACTTTTCTTCTATGAACTGGACGGCCATTCCGACCGTAGTGATTTTTTCCGCTTCCTCGTCGGTGATCTCGAGATCAAACTCCTCCTCGAGGCCCATCACCAGTTCGACAACGTCCAGCGAATCAGCGCCCAGGTCGTCCATAAAACTGGCGTCGGGTGTTATTTCGTCCGGCTGAACATCCAGTTGATCCGCAACAACTTTTTTCACGCGCTCAAATACAGTCATTCCGTTACATCTCCTTAAGAAACCTGCCCAATGGGATCGCCGCCCGATTACAGGCGGCACATTCCGGTCTACATTGTCAGCCCGCCGTCCACCACCAAGGTCTGCCCTGTGATATAGGCGGCGTGGTCCGAACACAGAAACACGACAGCCGCGCCGATCTCTTCCGGCGAGCCCACGCGTCCCAGCGGTATCCGTTCCAGTATACGGGACCTCATCTCATCGCTGAAGTCCGTCGTCATCGCCGTGTCAATCCAACCGGGCGCCACCGCGTTCACACGAACGCCTCGTGATGCCAGTTCACGGGCAACCGACTTGGTCAGGCCAAACAGCCCGGCCTTGGCCGATGCGTAGTTGGATTGCCCGGCATTGCCGATGATTCCCATCACCGACGATATGTTGATGATACAACCGCTTCGCTGTTTCATCATCGGTCGCGTGACCGCTTTCATGCAAAGCCAAGCGCCCTTTAAGTTCGTATCAAGAACCTCGTCCCATTGCGATTCCGACATCCGCATCAGCAGATTGTCGCGCGTGATGCCGGCATTGTTGACAAGGATGTCGACGGAACCGAACCGGTCAAGCGTCGCAGAAACCATCGATTCCACGCTTTCCGCGTTGGATACATCGACAGAACACGCCATGGCCTCCGCACCGTTCGCCGTAATGACCGCGACGACGGCCTCCGCGTTCGCCAGTGTTCTGCTGGCTACCACCACACGGCAACCGGCGGACGAAAGCATCTCGGAGCAAGCCTGGCCGATACCTCGCCCCCCCCTGCCGGCGCCCGTCACAATCGCGACCTTGTTCTGAAGTCCCGTCACGCAATCGCCTCTTCGAATTCCTTCAATGTCGTCGTATCTCCCACGGACCAGATCGAAGAGACCGGTGTGATCTTTCTGATGAGACCCGCAAGGACAGTTCCGGGACCCACTTCGACAAAACGGTCCAGTCCGTCCGCAACCATGTTTTCTATCGTTTCCTGCCAACGGACCCGGGCCGTAACCTGGGCGACGAGATTGTCGCGCACCTCGGATGCTGTAGCCTGCTCTCTCGCCGTAACGTTGGCGTATACCGGAATTCCCGGGTCTCGAATTTCCACGCTCTGTAACGCGTTACGAACAGCCTCGGCCGCCGGGAGCATCGCGGTAGAATGAAACGCGCCGGAGACCTTCAGCCTTACAAATCTCCTCGCGCCTGTTTCCTTGTGTCTCGATTCCAACATATCCAGTGCGTCGTTTGTGCCCGAAACGACAACCTGCCCCGGCGCGTTGAGATTGGCCGGAGACACCCCGCCGATTTCACGGCAAAGCGCTTCCAGCAGGGTCGGATCAGCGCCCAGAACGGCGGCCATTCCCCCGGCCGATTCGGTTGCCGCGGCCTGCATCGCCTCTCCGCGAAGACGAACAGCCGTAAGAGCGTCCGCAAAGGACAGACAACCGGCCGAAACCAATGCTCCGTACTCCCCAAGGCTGTGCCCCGCCGCGGCCGAAGCGCAAACACCCCGGGATTCCAGCACTTTCAGTGCCGCGACCTCGGCGGTCAACAGCGCAGGTTGGGCGACGTCTGTCCTGGTCAGTTCCTCTTCAGGACCTTGCCATGCAACAGCCGAAAGATCGAATCCAAGTATTGTGTTCGCCTGCTCCCATACGCCTTTGGCCTCGGGACACGCCCGGGCCAGTTCCTCGCCCATTCCCACGGATTGCGAGCCCTGGCCAGGAAACACATATACGAAAGACTTTTTCATGGTTACCATCGGAACAGGGCTGAAGCCCAAGTCAAGCCGCCGCCGAAACCCGTAAACATAACGAGTTGGCCTGCCTCGAGCAAGCCTTCGCGGCGCATGTCCGCCAAAGCGACGGGGACGGACGCCGCGGAGGTGTTGCCAACCCGGCGCAGATTACTGTACATGCGCTCCAAAGGTATGTTAAGTCGCTTGGAGGCCGCGTCAAGTATACGTGTATTAGCCTGGTGCGGAACGATCCAGTCAATATCGGCGACTCCCAGTCCGGCCATTTCGGCGACTCGCGTCACGCTCTCCGCAACCGTGACAACTGCGAACTTGAAGACCTCGCGCCCGTTCTGCTGTATTTTGCGGTGGGGCGGCGGCACCGAAAGCAGATCGGCTCCTGTGCTGTCACTGCCCAGTTCCCACGCCAGCAGTCCATGCCCCTCATCACACCGTTCCAGCACAACCGCTCCGGCGGCGTCCCCGAAGAGTATACACGTTGTCCGGTCCGTCCAATCCGTGATGCGCGAAAGGGTCTCGGCACCGATGACGAGCGCTCGTCGATATCCCCCCGGTCCCATCATCCCGGCGGCGGTGACCAGGGAGTACACAAAACCACTGCAGGCGGCGCTCAGGTCGAATGCGGCGGCCTTGGGTGCTCCGATAGCCCGCGCTACCAGGCAGGCGGTGCTCGGGAACACCATATCCGGCGTCGCGGTCGCCACGATAATCAGGTCGATGCCGTGAGGTCGGACACCGGCGTCCTCAAGGGCTTTATTGGCGGCCTGAACGGCCAGATCGGAGGTTTCCTCACCTGCCTTGGCGATGCGGCGTTCCGCAATCCCTGTACGCGACTGTATCCACTCGTCGTCCGTCTCCACCAGGTTGGATATCTCCGCGTTCGTGCGGATGTGCCCGGGCAGATACGATCCAATCCCGATAATGCGAACGCCATATGGAAACAGGGGCATGACAGATGATCCCTACTGCGCCGTGGCCGCGTTGGCCTCAACAGCCCGGCGGATACCGTCCACAATGTTGTTCTGGACCGCTTCGTCGGCTTCGCGGATAGCATTGGAAATGGCCCGCGCGTTGGAGCGTCCGTGGCTGATGATGCAGACGCCATTGACGCCGAGAAGAGGGGCTCCACCGTAACGGTCGTAGTTGATGGCGGATCGCATCCCGCGCAACACCGGTTTGGCCATCAGTCCAATCATACGCGCCACGGCGGACCGGCGGAACTGGGCGCGCATGAAAGCCTGCACCATCTCCGCGGTCCCTTCCGCGGTCTTCAGCGCCACATTGCCAACGAAACCGTCGCACACAATCACATGGACTTTGCCGCTGAAGATATCGCGACCTTCGACGTTGCCGATGAAGTTCAGGCTCGTCTGGCGCAACAATGGAAGGGTGACGCGGGTCTGGATGTTGCCCTTGCATTCCTCCTCGCCGATGCTGAGGAGGCCAACTGTGGGATTCTCGATATGTTGAACGGTTTTCGCGTATTCGGCGCCCATAAACGCGAACTGCACAAGGTTTTCCGGACTGCAGTCCACATTTGCGCCGACATCGAGTATCAGTATCTCGCCCAGCAATTTGGTGGGCATGACGGATGCGATGGCAGGGCGTTCGATGCCGGCAATGCGGCCGAGGGTGAACAACGCGGCGGCCATCATCGCGCCAGAGTTTCCGGCGCTGACGACAGCGTCCGCTTCACCCCGTTTCACGAGTTCCACGGCGACAACCAGAGACGAATCCTTCTTCCTCCGGGCGGAGGTGGCGGGATCGTCCATGGCTACCACATCCGGCGCGTGCACGATGCGCAACCGGTCGGATTCCTTCGCACCTGCCGAACGCAGTTCACGAAGAACGTCGTCTCTGCGTCCAACGAGTATCAGTTCGCATCCGAGCGATTGCGCCTGCACGGCTCCGCGCACTATTTCGGCTGGGGCACGGTCTCCCCCCATGGCGTCAACAGCGACGCGCGTCAATGGCTACTCTTCCTTCTTGGTGCGATCCTTAACGACGAGCACACGGCGCCCATTGTAGAAACCGCAACTCGGACAGGCGTGATGCATCAGTTTCCAAGCATGGCAACGGTTGCACTTGCCAAGAGCCGGTTCTTTGATCTGCCAGTTTGAAGACCGGCGCTGTCCCCTTGCGGAACGTGATCCTTTTCTTTTCGGTAGCGGCATTCCTATCTCCCGGGCCTGGAACAGCCCTGTGTGTGTTTGTTATCGGTCAGGTTTATCAAGTCAGTTGTCGGTCATTTGTTTTTGCAATTGCGCCAGTGCGGAAAACGGCGAATCGTCGTCCGGCACGCACGAACACGTTCCCTCGTTCAGGTTGCGGCCGCAGTGCGGGCACAAGCCCTTGCAGTCGTCCCGGCAGACGATTTCGCCCGGTTCTTCCAGCACAATGGCCTGGCGAACCAGTTCCGTAACGTTCAACAGGTTGCCTTTGATCAAGGCTTGAAGCGCCGGTTCAGCGAAACCCGTGTCACCGTCCGCCAGGTCGGTTATCTCGCCGTGGGCGACGATGAATTCTTCCTCCACGGGCACGTCCAGGTCCACATCCACCGGTTCCAGGCACCGGCCGCATGAAAGGCGCAGAGTTGTTGTTACACGTCCCATCACTACCAGGACATTACCCGTATTGGTAAAAGTGACGTGACCTTCCACAGGGCTTGTGCATGGAAGCTCCAGTTCGGGGCCGCACGGGACACTGACATCATACGGGATCGCGTGTCCGGGCGTGTGCAACAACTCACTCAGATCGACGCATACCGGCATGAACGCACTCCGCTTGGAAAATCTATTATCAGGAACCCGTGACGACGCGTTCCGTCTGCCTCGCAATCAGGGCTTCCTCGTCGGTTGGAATCACCGCGGCGGCCGGTCCTTCGCTTTCCACGGTTATCAGTTTGGCCGACTTCGAGCGGGCTCCGTTGGCGTTTTCGTCCAGTTTCAGGCCAAGCCAGCCAAGTTTGCCAACCACCTGGCGGCGCACTTCCGGCGAGTTCTCGCCGATTCCGCCGCTGAAAACAAGCAGGTCCAAACCGCCCAGAACAGCCGTGAACGCTCCGACATACTTCTCTATACGATAGCAAAACATGTCAAAAGCCAGGGTCGCGCCCGGATGGCCTTCCGCCCTGCCTTGTTCGATATCCCTCATGTCCGGGCTCAGGCCGCTGACTCCCAGCAGTCCGCACTCCTTGTTAAGAAATCGGTCTGCCTCGGCGGGAGTCCACCCCTGACGCTGGATAAGGAACGGAACCACGGCGCAGTCCATATCGCCGGTACGCGTTCCCATGATCAGGCCTTCAAGGGGGGTGAAGCCCATGCTGGTCTCACGGCAGACACCGTCCAGAACCGCGGCCGCACTGCACCCGTTTCCAAGATGAAGGGTTATCACACGGTAAGGGGCCTTGACGCCGCGTTCCGCTAGGAACTCGTTTCCTTTCGCGCTGAGATACTGATGCGACGTTCCGTGAGCGCCGTACCGCCGGACTCCAAGTTCCTTGTAGTATTTCTCGGGAATGGCGTAACGGTGCGCATACGGAGGAATTGTTGCGTGAAAAGCCGTGTCAAATACCGCCACGTGGCTGACATTCGGCAGAACGGCGCGGGCCGCACGGATACCCTCTGCGTGCGCCGGATTGTGCAACGGAGCGAACAGCGAGCAGTAATCGATGCCCTCAAGCACTTTGTCATCGATCAAGGTCGGCGCCGTAAACAGTTCGCCTCCGTGAACAATTCGGTGACCAACCGCTTCGATGTGGCTCTGCTTCTCCGCCAGTTCCACCAGGCGGCGCGTGGCGAGATCGACCGAAGCGCCGGGGAGTTTCTCCTCCACAACGTCCGTTCCACCCTCCCATTTCAGACGGCATTCCGGCGAGGCAATGCGATCAACCAGGCCTTTGCCCAGAACCTGGCCGGTGTTGGTCGAAATCATCCGTGCCTTGACGGTACTGCTTCCACTGTTGATGACTAAAACACGCATTCTATTTCTGTTCCGATTTTCTATGAGGTCGAGGTCGGCAGAGACTGCACGGCGGTAATCGCGGCGACGTTCACAATGTCGGTGAAACTGCAACCGCGGGAGAGGTCGTTGACTGGCTTGCGCAAGCCTTGCAGGATCGGTCCGACGGCCTGGGCGCCTGCAAGTCGCTCCACCAGTTTGTAGCCGATGTTGCCGCTCTGAAGGTCAGGAAATATCAAAGTGTTGGCGTGACCCGCCACGGTGCTTCCCGGGGCTTTCTTCTGACCGATCCAAGGCACCAAAGCCGCGTCCACCTGCAATTCCCCGTCCACCTGGATGTCAGGCCATCGCTCCTTTACAATTGCCGTCGCCTGGACAACCTTGTCCACAACGTCGCCTTTGCCGCTTCCCTTGGTACTGAAGCACAGCATCGCCACACGGGCGTCCATCCCCAGCAGGCACAGTCCCGTGCGAGCCGTACCCATCGCGATGCAGGCTAGTTCCTCGGCGGTCGGATTCACGCAAAGGCCGCAGTCTGCGAACAGAAGGGTTCCCTTGTCGCCGTATTCGTCTGAAGGCAGGTCCATTATCATCACACTGCTCACGATGCCGTATTCCGGAATCGCCCCAAGAACCTGCAAAGCCGGCCGCAGTGTGTCGGCAGTGCTGTGAACCGCGCCGGAGACTTCACCATCCGCGTCGCCGGCCGACACCATCAGAACGCCGCAGTACATCGGATCGGCGCTCAGGTCATACGCCTGCTCGGCCGTCATACCCTTCTTCTGGCGCTTTTCGAAAAGGATATCGGCGTACTCCTGCCGCCTGGGCTGAGTCGCCGGATCGACCACCGTTACACCCTCGAGGTTGACCTGAGCCGCCGAGGCGGCGGCCTTCACGGCTGTCTCCGATCCCAGCAATATCGGTTGTACGATTCCCCGGTCAACCAGTTCCCGGGCGGCTTTCAGGGTTCGCGGTTCGTCGCCCTCCGGAAAGACAATGCGCTTCTTCGCGGCTTGTGCCGTCGCGATAATAGATTCCAGTCCCATTACTTCTGTTGTTCCCATCTATCGCGCCCCTTCTGAATGGTTGTCAGGACGCGAGTCAAGTGCTCATTAAGGGCTTTTAATCCCTGCTGAGCGTATTCATCGGCGGCGCGGCGGGTTTCGCGGGCGGTGTCGTCGGCTTCCTGCAGAATCTGACGGGCCTTGATGGTCGCGTGCCGGGTTACTTCCTCCTGCGTGGTAATCCGTTCCGCCATTTCGGCGGCCTCCTGGCGAAGTCGCTCTGCTTCACGCTGAGCTTCCTCCACAATCCTCGTAGCGCGGTTCTCGGCGGTCTGGATCATGTTGGAGCCTTCCGTCACCACCCGCTGGGCCTCCCGCATTTCCTTCGGAAGGGCCAGCCGTATGTTGTTGGTGATGGAGAAGACTTCCTCCACATTCACGAAGAGCGCATAGCGGCGGAACGGCGGAACACGTAAATCGTGCTCAATCAGTTCCTCCAGTGCGTCCAGGTATTCCAGAACCTTGGTTTCGCTTTTCTGCATCATTTTCCCCCCAACTACCGAAACGGCTGTTACGCGGAACCGGTCTTCTTTCGCAGTGCCCGTTCCACGGATTCCGGCACCAATCCACTGATATCGCCGCCAAGTTGCGCCACTTCCTTGACCAGGCTACTGCTGAGAAACGCCTTGTCCGCGTCGGTCATCAGGAACACCGTCTCGATATCAGGATTGAGCCGTCGGTTCATCAAAGCCATCTGAAACTCAAACTCAAAGTCCGAAACGGCGCGCAAACCCTTGATGATGGCTTTTGCGCCCACATCGCGGGCCAGGTTCACCAGCAGGCCGGAAAATGACGTTATCGAAACGTCCTCGCAATTACTGAAGACTTCATTCAGGAACGCCAGCCGTTCTTCCACGGAGAACATGGGCGACTTGCCTGGATTCCTCGCAACGGCAATGACGACGTGGTCGAACAGGCCCGCGGCTCTGCGCGCGATATCGACGTGACCATTGGTCACCGGATCAAATGATCCGGCGTACAAGCCGATTCTTTCCTCTTTCATAGTGGCATCCGCCAATACAGGATAGCCCTGTAGTACTCCGTTCACGAAAAAACAGCCAGCAGAGTACCGGAAAATCGTTCCCTAACCGCCTGCTTCAGCGCCTGATGCTCCGGCCGGTCGAGGTTCGGGTCGTCCGCGACAAGGGTGAACGCTTCCGCCCTGGCTTCCTCCAGGATCGGTACATCCTCCAGGATGTTGGCAATGCGAAACGACGGCATCCCCGTTTGTTTGGTGCCCCACAGCTCGCCAGGTCCGCGCAACCTGAGGTCCTCTTCAGCAATTACAAATCCGTCCTGTGTGTCGGTCATGACCTTCAGACGTCGTTCGGCGACATCGGTGGAAGGATTGGCAACCAGAACACAGAACGACCTCTCGGAACCCCTCCCTACCCGGCCACGCAACTGGTGCAACTGGCTTAAGCCGAAGCGATCCGCGTCCTCCACCACCATCACCGTCGCATTGGGGATGTCCACACCCACTTCGATGACCGTGGTTGCTACCAGCACATCCGTCTCACCCCGGCGGAACAGGTCCATCTGGGAATCCTTCTCACCGGAACTCATCTGTCCATGCACCAAACCAATCCGGCGGTGCGGGAAAATACGCTGGCTCAACTGCTCATACAGTGCCGTCACCGCCTGGGTCTGCAGTTTTTCGGACTCTTCCACAAGCGGACAGACGATATACGCCTGCCGGCCTTGCGCGAGCAGTTTCTCGATGCCTTCATACACGCGCCGCCGTTCCGAAGAGCGCTTGAAGTGGGTGGTGATGGGTTGTCGTCCGGGCGGCATTTCGTTGATGACGCTTACGTCCAGATCGCCGTAAACCACAAGAGCCAGCGTGCGCGGAATCGGCGTGGCGGTCATCACGAGAACGTCCGGATTGCTGGCCTTCTGCCGCAAAGCCGCCCGTTGAACCACGCCGAACCGGTGCTGTTCATCGACAACCACCAGTCCGAGGTTGCGAAATTCCACCGTTTCCTGAATCAACGCGTGTGTGCCAACGACAATGGTGCTCAAACCGAGGGCTACACGGTCCTGGGCGTCCTTCTTGCGACGGCCGGTGATTCCTCCGGTCAGCAGTTCCACTTCGAATCCCATCGGCTTGAGAATCGCACGCAGTGTCGTAGCGTGCTGTTCCGCCAGTATCTCGGTGGGCGCCATCACGGCGGCCTGATACCCGGCACGCGCGGCCGCTAGCATGGCCGCGGCCGCAACCACCGTCTTGCCGCTTCCCACATCACCCTGCAGAAGGCGGTTCATCGGCCTTGGCTGGCGCATATCGGCTATGATTTCGTCGAGACAACGTTTTTGAGCCGACGTAAACCGGAAAGGAAGTTTTGCCTCAAACTCGTCGATGAATCCCTCCGGCACCTCGATCGCGATGCCCGGCATATCCAGCGTCTCCGTTTTGCGGCGAACAGCCAACGCCACCTGCAGTAGGAACAATTCCTCAAAAGCCAGGCGTGTTCGGGCGGCAAGGCGCTTTTGTTCGTCGTCCGGCCAATGTATCTGCTGGTATGCCGACTGCGCGGATGGCATCTGTCTGCGGTTCAGCAGATAGTCCGGCAGGGCTTCCTCTACCAGAGGGGCAAGAACCGGTATGGCTGTGCGCGTGATACGGCGGACCGCGTTTTGCTGTAATCCATCTGTCAGGTTGTAGAACGGCACGATCCGGCCGAGCAAAAGAGAATCATTGCCCGGGCCGCCGGTCAGCGCGGTTTCGTCCCACTCCACTTCTTTCAACTCGTACCAGCCGCCCATCATGTCCCGCGAAACGGTTCCGTACATGGGCACGGAAACGCTTCGCAGTTTCATCAGTTTTTCGCGGAGCCACGGCTGGTTGAAAAATGTGATTTCTGCCGAGGCGGAACCATCGGTCACCACGGCCTTGGTAACGGTTTTACCTGAACGAGTGGTCCGGTTCTCCACCGAGACGAAGCGGACATTGAACACGGCAGACTGACCGTCACCAACCTCGGCCAGGCGAGCGAAACGGCTTCTGTCCTCCCACCGCCTCGGAAAGAAGGTCAGGAGATCTCCTGCCGTCTCTATGCCCAGTTTCCTCAGCAGAACGGCGCGTTTCTCGCCCACGCCCTTGATGAACTGGATGGGATCGTCCAGGCGAGGCCCCCGGGAGCCTGGGGAACGTGAATCAGCCGGATGCGGATCGTTGGTAGCCATGTTGATCGTTCGAGAGGATGGACCTTTCCGGCATGGAAGGTGAACGCGGTTGTGGTCGGGGCGACTGGATTCGAACCAGCGACCTTTCGCTCCCAAAGCGAACGCGCTACCAAGCTGCGCCACGCCCCGCCAAAGGTCATGATACCGCCGCGCGCGTGCGGGGTCAACCAGACCGCTTGACAGCCCTCGCGCCGAGGCATATACTGTGATTGGCCTTTGGGGACTGGTGTAACTGGCAACACGCCTGACTCTGGATCAGGTAAGTCTAGGTTCGAGCCCTAGGTCCCCAGCCAGAAATCTATAGGGCCGCCCAAACGGGCGGCCCTTTTGGCGTCTCGGGTGGCAGGTACCCTACCCGCCTCTGCCGTTGGACTTCGCGACGGGTTCATCGCCCACAAGCATACCGTCCTTAAAGTGGATGATGCGCTCGGCGTGTGCCGCGATATCGTGCTCGTGGGTGATAATCACCACCGTCTTGCCGGAATCGTGGAACCGCTTGAAGATATCCATGATCTCCTCGCCGGTGCGGCTGTCCAGGTTGCCGGTCGGTTCATCCCCAAACAAGATGGGCGGATTGTTGACCAGAGCCCGGGCAATCGCCACCCTTTGCTGTTGTCCGCCGGAGAGTTCGTTCGGCTTGTGATGGGTTCGGTCGCTGAGCCCCACAACCTCCAGGCACTTCTCGGCGATTTCCCGACGGTTGGCAACGCCAGTGTAGAACAGCGGCATCTCCACATTCAGCAGGGCCGTCGTGCGCGGAAGCAGGTTGAAGGTCTGGTAGACGAAACCAATCTTGCGACTGCGGATATCGGCCAATTGATCGTCGTTGAGGCCTGAAACCTCAATCCCGTCGAGTTTGTAGGAACCGCTGGTCGGGACGTCGAGACACCCGATTAGGTTCATAAACGTCGACTTACCGGAACCGGAAGGACCCATGATAGCCACGAACTCTCCGTGGTCGATGGTCAGCGATACGCCTCCAAGGGCCTGTACTTCCTGGTTGCCCATCTTGTAGGTTTTGGTCAGGTTGTCTACCTGTATCAACGGCATGCGATACTTCCCATCTGATACCGGGGGATGTTGTTCAACCAGCATCCCCCGGATTGTGATCTGTTCGTTGTTACTTGGCCCGTGCTGTCAGCAACTTGGTCAACTCGTTCATCCGCTGTTTCGCCATGGTCCGCATGCGCTCCTGTGCGATGGTGTCCGGGTTAAGCGGATTGTACTCCTTCGGCATCGGGAACTTGCTGGGATCGAACTGCCTCGGACGGTCTCCTTGCGTACCCGCACCTGGCGCTCCTCCCGAGGGACGACGCATACCGCCGGGTCGCTGGCCAATTCTCGGAGCGGTGACAATCTTCTTCAACTGGGACTGAGTCAAGGTGCCGGTAATCTGCTTGTTCAATTTCAATGCCTGCGCATCCGTCATCACGGGTTTCTTGCGCCATGGTTGCAGAACGCCGAGGATGGTTTTGGCCTGGGCCTTCGTCAGTTTCGTCTTGGGATCCTTCTCCAGTTCGCTCAGCCCGAACAGGGTCTGTTGCAGTGAACTGACGTTTTTGTGGGTGTCACGGAACTTGGCCCAAGCCTTCATGCGGGCCTGCATTTCGGGAGTCATCTGTGCGCCGCCCGGCGCCTGGGCCGAAACCACAGACACGCAGAGCGCTGTTACGGCGAGTGTTGACAGGATCGTTCTGATGCTGAACATGGTTTTCTCCTTCGTGGAATCTCGACGACCGGTCGGCCGTCATTCGTATCGCAGGGCCTCAATCGGATTTAGACGGGATGCCTTCCAGGCCGGGTAAAACCCGAAGAAAGCGCCTACGATAGCAGAAAAGCTGAATGCGAGAATAATCGTTGATGGTAGAAGGACAATCGTCCAGTCGTTGGCGTTGCCTACCAATTTCGCTCCACCGACCCCGAACGCCACGCCCAGCAGGCCGCCGATGAGTGACAGAAACAGGGCCTCCAGCAGAAATTGGGTCAGGATATGGCTTCTTCGCGCGCCGATAGCCTTCCGGACACCGATCTCGCGCGTTCGTTCGGTCACCGATACCAGCATGATGTTCATGATTCCGACACCGCCGACTACCAGAGACACGATGGCAAGGTAGGTGATCAACGCGGAGAAGGTATCCTGCTGGGCGTTCTGGGCCTCGGCAAGGTCCGCCTGGTTAAAGATACGGAAGTCGTTCTCGGCGTTTGCGGCCAACCGGTGGCGAGCCCTGAGCAGTGTTTCCAATTCGGTTTGGGCCCTCTGCATCAACGCTTCGGAACGTCCCTGGCAGGCAATGGATTGAAGATTGTCCATTCCGAACAGACGACGCATCGCGGTTGTGTACGGTATGTATACCGCGTCGTCCGGATTTCGCCACCCGGAGCCGCCCTTGGCCTGGAATACTCCGATAATCTCGAACCTCTGTCCCGCGATACGCACCGACTTTCCGACTGCGGGAGTGGATCCAAACAGGGTTTTCCAAGTTGTGTCTCCCAGAATCGCCACCCTCTGTGTGGTGTTGATATCATCGGCGGTCAGGTTTCTACCCTGCCGGACCTGGAAGTTTGTTATGGCCGCGTAATCCGCTCCCACGCCGTTGATGGAGACACTCGTGTTCTCTGCCTGGTACTTCACCTGAGCGTTGCGGCTGACAGACGGCGATACGCGCACGATGCTGGGACATCCCTTGAGAATGGCTTCCGCGTCTTCCGGCACCAGCGACACACTGGAACCGAAACCCATGCTCACACCACCGCGCCGTTGCTGACCGGACATCACCGTCAGGACGTTGGTGCCCAGGCTTCGCAGACTGGCGGCAACCGCTTCACGCGATCCCTGCCCGATGGCGATGGCGATGATCACCGCGCCGACGCCAATGATGACGCCCAGCATCGTCAGGAAAGCCCGCAACTTGTTGGCGCCCAGACCGCGGATGGCCATAATCAGGCTGACCGGATTAAATCCGTGCGCCTGCACAGCCTCCGGTATTTCGATTGGGGACTTCCCGTTGCCCGAAGGCGGAGGTATATCGCGGACCCTGGTTTCGACGGGCTGTCGCTCTGTTGCTTGAGTTGTCATGTGATACAAATCCTGTGAAGCGTCTGCTTAGCGCCTTCTTCCCGATCCCGGTGGTCCACCGCCACCAAACGGACTGTTGGTGGAGGCCGTTGTTGTGGCCGGCTCAATCGTCTGGGCTACCACCAATTCGCCTTCCTTGACGCCCTTGGTGATCTCGGTGGTCTCGTCGCCTTCCACGCCGACCTCCACATCGCGGCGTTCCAGTGTTACCTGGTACCGGGTGTTCGGATCGGCCTGCAGACCGACTGCCGGGTCCGGAGGCACAGGTTGTCCGCCGGAGCCAATCATCACAAACGAGCCCTTGTCATCTGACTGTACGGCGGAACTCGGCACGTTCAGCGCGTCTTCCTTTTCATCGACGATAAAAACGCAAGTGGCGTTCATTCCCGGCTTGAGAAGACGAAATGCCGGCGACGAGTTGTCCACTTCGACACGCACATGGATGGTCGTCACGTTGGACTCGACGATTGCGCGCGGGTCAATGCGGGCAACAACACCTTCGAACGGAACGTCCGGATAGGCGTCCATCGTCACATCAACCTTCTGGCCCTCGTCCACCTGGGCGATGTCGGCTTCGTCCACGGTAACATCCACATACATCCGCGTGGTGTCGCCCATCTGGACGATGCTGGAACCTGTAGAGTTGAGCGACATACCGGATGTGATGATGGTGCCTGTATCGACATACTTCTGGAGAATCACGCCTTCGGAAGGCGCCCGTACCGTTGTCTGGTCCAAGGCGTCGGTGGCATTCTTTAACGACGCCTTGCTCCGCGTAACGGTGGCCTCCGCAGTTGCGATGTCAAGTTGCCGGATTTCGTTATTGACGAGGTTTGCCTTGGCCTGCCGAAGGGATTCCTGCGCCTGCGTAACCTGAGCCTCAGCCTGCCGGAGAGCGGCCTCCGCTTGATAGACGGCGTCCTTCCTTGTCTGGATGTCCGCCGTGCCGGCCTCGGCGCTTTCCAGAGAGGCGCGGGCCTGGGCGACACGGGCATCGGCGGATTCAACTGTTGCGGCAAGTTCATCCTGTATGGTTTGTAGCTTCACTCTGGCCGATTCGACCTGGGCCTGAGCCACCTCGTGGGACGCCTGGGCGGAATCAACCGCCTGTTGCGAAACAAATCCCTTGGCGAGAAGGGATTTCTGGCGCGAGAGATTGGCCTGCGCGTTCTTTGCGTTTGCCACGGCCGAATCATATGAACTCTGCGCGCTCGCCTTCTGCTGTTTGTTTGTCGCGTCCAGTTGCGCCCGCGCCTTCAACGCCTGGTTCAGACTGGCTTTCGCCTGGGCAATGGTTGTGTTGGTCAGCGTCGGTTGCGTCTTCGCCTGGCGTCTCGCCGTATCCAGCCGCGACTGGGCGGCCAGTTTTCCGTCCCGTGCCGAACGTAAAGCGGCTTCCGCATTGGCTATGGCAATTCTGTTCTGCTTGATCTGCAGTTGGTGCGTTCGTAAATTCTGCTCCTTGCGGGCCTGGGCGGACGCAACATCAGACTGGGCCTGGTCGTAGGCCAATAGCGTGTCGGCGGGATCAATCCTGGCGATGACCTGCCCCTTCGTAACAGGGGTTCCCACATCGACAAGCATGGCAACCACGCGACCGCCTGCCTTGGACTTGATGTCCACAACTGTCCACGGCTGAAGTGTTCCGGTGGATGAAACGGTTTTCCTGACGGAGCCCTTTTCCACCGCTTGCAGTTTGTACTGCGTCATCGCGGTCGGATCGACTTTCTTCCGCCCGAAAGTCAGGTACAAAGCGCCGCAGATCGCCAGAGCGGCGACTATGTAGATGATGATTCGCTTCATTACGGTTTCACCCCCGTGTTCGATGGATCGTTACTGCCCAGTGCGCGCTCCAGCCTCGCCGAGGCGGTGTGGTAGTCATAAACAGCCTGGACAGCGTTCGTCTCGGCCGTAACAAGCTGGTTTTGTGCGGTGATTACGTCAAGAATGGTGCCCGCGCCTTCCTTGCGCGATTCGGAAGCGGCCGCATAGTTCTCCCGGGAAGCCGCAAGGGCCGCCTGCGCCGCCGTGATCCTCTGACGCGCTTCCTCGCGCGTAAGCCAGGCCGATTCGACTTCCTGGGCGATTGCGCGCCTTGACAGTTCAATGCTCTCTTCCGCCTGTTTCAGGGAAGCCTTTGCCGCCTTGACCGACGCCTTGGACGCCCCCGCGTCGAACAGCGGATATGTGACGGTCGCCATCAGCGAGTGGGTGTCATACCTGTCCGGGTCGAACTGGTGTCCAGCGCTGAAAGATGACTCAAGCATCGGGCCGGCTTCGATGCGTGCAATGCGCACGCTCCTTTCCGAGCTCTTGACATTGGTTTCGGCGCTTTTCAGGTCGGGCCGGTTGGCGTACGCCTGCGCGATTATGTCCGCCAGTGGACGGTTATCCGGTTCGGCGGACGGTACGGCGACCTCCGTCTCAACCACGTCTACCGGTTCCACGGACATGACGCCGATCGCTATCTTGAGATTGGTCTGGGCAAGGCGGACATCGTTACGCGCCCGCAACTGCGAGACAAGCGCGTTCTGATAATCGGCCTGAGCCTGAAGAACATCCTTCTTCGGAGACGACCCGGCCTCAACGAAAGCCTTGGTGGCTTCCAGCGTGGTGCGTGCCCGCTCCACGCCGGAATCCGCCACCTTCACGAGTTCCTTGCTTCTCCGCAACTCGTACCAGGCCGTTGTCGCGTTCAGAATCACACCCTGGCGGGTGTCCTCCAGCGAGTATTCGGACGACCGTAGAGCGTCGCGGCTTTGGGCGATGTTCGTTTCGCGGATACCCGAATCGAATATCGTCTGCTGAAGCGAGATTGCCGTCGTGTTCCGGCTTGTGGACAATCCGGATGACAACTTCTGGCTCGTGTGCTGGTACGACGGTGTGACCCGGGGGAACCACGCAGAGCGGGATTGCGTCAGCCGGGCCTCCGCGGCCTCGCGCCGGCTTTCGGCAATCCCGATCTGGTTGTGGTTCTCCAGGGCTATCCGAACGGCCGAATCCAGTGTAAGCGGTTTCGATATAGTGGATTCCGCCGACCGGACGGGCAGTACTGCCGTAATAGCCAGAACGCCTGTCAGTGCAAGGTAACTCAATAATCGCATGTCAATCCCATTCCGTGGTGTTGTTTGTCATTCGGCGGGAGCCGGTCCATCCGGGCCCTGATTTCCGCCGTCCCGGCGAAAACCGCCGCGGGCTCCCGGCATTCTGCCGCCCATCTGGCTTCGTTCCTCTTCGGTCATATTCTCGAAAATCTGCATCTGAATTGCGCGCAGGGCCGACATTCTTTCACTTGCGGGCAATTTGGACAAAGCCGACGTGGTGGAGTTCACCACCGCCTGTCCGGCAGGATCCAACTGAGGAGCCGGCATCCCGAAACCACCGGGACCCGTCTGCCCGGCTCTCGGCTGGTTCTGCTGTCCGTCGCGCGCTCCGGCTCTCGGCTGTCCGGTGGTGTTGCGGTCGCCGGGTGCGGTTCTGCCGGTTCGGTTCAAACCGCCGAATCCCGCGCCGAACTGCCCTTGAACACAATAGACAACAACCTGACCTTCAGCAACGGCAGGAGTCGTGGAGGATATGGCGATGGACTTGCCTGTCGCCGGATCGGCCATCACGGCGCCGACCGGCAGATTGAGAACACCGGAGTACATCCCCACGGCGTCCGCCGTAAGAGTTGAGACGGCGGATTCGGGTACCGCCACCTTGCGAACCGTAAGGTTTGCCATCTTGGCAACGGCCAGGACGGCCTCCTCGGCGGACTGATTGGTAACGGTTCCCGTGATGACACCGTTGGCCATCGGGGAAACCAGCACGCGGATCTTGGCCTTGCTTGCGATGTCATTCAGGGTCTGTCGAACATCAGAATTGCTGGCCTTGACCGTGACATAAGGAGTTGCCTCAGCACCCTTGATCACAACGGTAACCGTTGCGGGATTCGCCGCCGGCGCCGCAGTGACGCGGTTCGGGTTTTCCTGGGCATTGACGCCGGCCACAGCCAGCGCGCCGATCAATCCGGCAATGTACATTCCGCGAAGTGTCATTGGAGTTTCTCCTGTACTGCGAGATAGCCACGCGTGGATATATCTGCGTGACATGGATATTGTAGGCGCGCCGCATGACGCTCCGGTGACCCGAATATGATCTTTCTGTGACGTCCACAAATCCGGATCACCATGGCATATGACGCATTGAACAACGGAACAGTCGCACCAAATCACGGTCTTTTTCCGGATGACCGCATACTGTGTCATGGAGCGGAATGTCCCGCCCGTCGGAAATAGAAGGAGTATCCGTATGCGCCCAATCCTTTTTGCGCTGGCCTTTTCGGTTCTTGCCCTGAACGCCGTCCGGGCCGCCGAAACGGTCCATCTGCGACGCTACGAACGCATCGAGACGTACAGGTATCTGCCCGTTCAATGGGGAGACAAGGCGTATACCTATATGGATACCGCCGACACCACGCTTAACGCACGACACCCGAATGACAACTTCGGCGCGTCGCGAACACTCCGTCTGTCGCCGGGCCAGCGCAACGTCCTGCTGATTCAGTTCGGCCAGTTGAACCGCGCCATCGGACGCGGCGGGCGCATCACAGACGTTAAGTTGATCCTCCGTCCCGTTCCCGGCCGTTTCACACGCGACACCGATATCAACCTCACACGAATGACCACCGAATGGCGTGACGGAGGCGCGGACGGAAAGCCGATGTACTGGACCGCCACATGGAACGCCGCTCTCAGCAGTACTAGGGGTAACGCCGTGAAGTGGTCCGGACCCGGCGCGTCCGGCGCGCTGGACCGCCGCTCCAAACCCGGTGTAACCACCAGCACATCCGTCGGCTACAACGCCGCAACGAACACGTGGACCATTACCGGACCCGGCTTGCTGGAAGACGTTCGTTACTGGTTCGGACGCCAGTACCGCAACTTCGGCTGGGCAGTCGAAATGCGCGATCCAAAATCTGCCAGAGGGCCGGTCGAAGTGTACAGCAGTGAGGAGATGGACAAGGCGCTGAGACCGGAACTTGTGGTCACCTATGAACCGCTGTTGACCGAAGGTGAGCGCAAGGGAGTCGACCTCAACGTAACCTACATCGCCCGCACGCCGCGTTACCTGCGTTACCACGACGACGGTGTGAGGAGTTATGAGCGCAAGCGCTACCGGGACGACAATCCCGGCATCATGAAGTTCCCGGTCAACAAGGATACAAAAAAATGGCCGGCGAAAGGCGAGGTCCTCACCTACACGGCTCACGTGAAGAACAGCGGATTCGAAACGTTCAGCGGTCCGGTCGAGTGGGAGTGCCGGTACAACGGCCGACTGATTGGGAAGGGCATTCGGAACCTGACGATGAAGCCCGGCACCGAGTTCACGGAGGTCATCAAGTTGCCGTGGAAAGGCGATATGACCGACATCCGCGACGAAAAACTGACATTCGAGGTCGATCCTCTGGACAAGGTTCGCGAACTGACGAAGAACAATAATCTGCAGTCGAAATATGTCAAGGCGCGCACCTGGAAGTACTGGGTCGAACGCGGCGTTTACGACTTCAGCAGTCGGTACATGAATGCCTACGGTTCCTATTCGTATGAAGACTATCTGAAGTGGCACGAACAGGTGTGGAACGATACCTTCCTGGACAAGTCGCGGTTCGACGACCTGGCACCGGACGGCTGTTTCCAACGCGTCACACTGGACGAGATATCCGTGGTGCCCGACGGCAGACTGGGCGGCGGAATCCACCGCCTGGACGACAAGCCCGACTTCCACTTCGACGGCGAATGGGGTACCGAGATACTGAAAGGCGACACCGCGAAAGACCCTGCGCAAATTGCCAACTACGAGAACTTCATTCACGGACAGCGCATCTTCCTGGAAGGCTCGCTGATCCACGAAGCCAGCCACCAGGTTCTGGGCGCGTTCGACATCTACTGGTCCAACATCGAGCCTGCCACACTGACCGAACCGGGCAAGCAACACGCGAAGGACGGCACGCCGTATTACGTGACGCGCGGTGATATGTACGCCTACTCGGGTCTGATGGGCGGCGACGACACGCGTCCCAACGAGCACTACACTGAAGGCACCGGGCTCTATTCCCTGCACACCGTGCTCGGCTTCAACAGCAACCTTCCCTACCGCAACGGCTTCTACGGCGAGTGGCAGTACGATATGCCCCGGCAGAACTTCGTGCGCCTGCTGGCCGCCGACGGGTCGCCCATCGCGAACGCAAAGGTCAAGATATGGCAGTTCAGCGGCATGCGCATCACGGATAAAAACGTCGTCGCGGAAAATCTGACCGCCGATGCAAATGGTATCCTGCGCTTGCCCGACCAGGACTCCGGCGAAGCAACCGACGTTTCCACCGTCACCGGCCATACGATGCTCAAAAAAAATCCGTTCGGGCGCATCGAAGTGGTTGGAAGCAACACACTGCTGATGCTGAAGGTGGAAGGATTCGAACAGAAGGACTACCGGTTCATTCGCGTTGTCGATTTCAACCGGGGGTACTGGAAGGGATTCAAGGACCGTTTCACTCTGGACGTGCGCACGCAGATCAGCCCCGCGAAACTGAACTGGTCACAGGACCTCGCGAAGGGAAAACCGGTTCAGACAACGCTGAATCCTTCGGAAGCGGGCAGGCTGACCGACGGGCAGATCGGTACCACGTGGAACGGCGGGCCCGCGCCGTCGGGAGCATATGTGCAGATCGATCTGGGCGAGTCGGTACCGGTGGGCGCCGTCCGCTTTGGCCAGTCAACCGGGTACGGTCACTTCTTCCCGCGGTTCCGGATCGAGGTCTCCGATGATTCGCAGTTCCGGATGGGTGTCAACGAACTGAACCGGCAGTTTCCGCTGTCGTTCGCCAAGGCGATGTCAGACGACCGGGACATCGATCCGGCGAATCCCGCCTACCGCACTGTGACCTACGGCGCCAGACCCATGCGTGGCAGGTACCTGCGCATCACTGCTATCGAGGATGCCTGGGCCACCTCGCTGGACGCGATTGAGGTGTTCGGGCCGTAACAAGCCTTACCCCCCGTCCCCCTTCCCGATGTTGGGAAGGGGTGCCATGTTTACCAACTACTTTGACTGACTCAACGTGAGGCACACTGAGCGGAGCGTAGGGAGCGTGCGACCGAAGCGTAGTCGAAGTGCGCCGCCGTACTTCGTCCATACGGACGCCCGTATGGGCGACTGCGCCCTTCGGGCTCCGCTCAGTATGCCTCGGCTTTCTCTTCCAAGACCCGAAGATTCTTCGCTGACGCTCGGAATGACAGACTCTGACGCTTAGTCCATGAATTAGTTGGTACAGTTGGTTGCACGTGCCCCTGGTTATTGGTTGCGAACTACCGGACGTCAGCCCGGGAACGCCACGCTCCACATCACCTCGCCCGGCTTCAGCGACGCGCACTTCGGGCCTCCCTTGGCATCGGTCAACTCCAACTGACCGACAACGGTACAGCCTGCGTTGATCGCCTGCTCCCAGACCTCGGTCGGGGCATACGCGAGTTTGATCTTTGCTCGCCGGAAGCCTTCCCACTTCCCGTTTTTCCGCTCCCCCCAGCAGAGGTACAGGAAACGGTCACCCCGGTTGCCGAAGACGTAGGGACCGCGAAAATCATTTCCGCCTTCCTTGAGGCGAACCACGCGCAGAGAGGCAATGAAGACAACACTATTCGAATCACCGGGTATGTCGTCCACCACCTCGCGATTCTTCTGGATTCCAAGGCGAACCGCGCTCCTGTCCATGAACCGCGCACCCGGCATTCGCGTTCCCCGTAACTCTACGCGGACTTCCGTCCCCTCCAGCATTCGGTTGTCTTCCTTTCAGCCGTTCCGGTCAGGCCGGGTGGACTAATACGTAAACACAACCTTCGCGGGAAGGGTTCGAAATCCCACACGACCGTTGACCGTCGTATAGTCGTCTCCGTTGACGGTCACGCTCTTGATCTGCCTGTCGAGCAGGTTGGGAATCCATACCGCTCCCGAAGGATCGACACCGGCCTCAACGTCAATGGTCAGCGACTTCTCCTTCAACTCCATCCGGTACGACAGGTTGCCGTAGTAGGTCGGCAGATTCGTAACGCGGATTGGGCCGGTCTTCAGCCATTCAGGCAGGATTCCTGCGCCGATCACCAACGATTCGTCAGTTTCGTCCTCGTAGGCAAGGATGTTGCGTACGAACTTGACGAACTCGGAGCCGACCCAGGTGTGCGGCATGTCCCCTATCCACTGCCCCGTTTTCTTGTCGCGCCACACGATTTCACCCCACTGGTTCCAGGCCGGCGGGGTCATATCACGCAGGAAGAGCTCGGCGAGGCGGTGGGCGTCTCTCGGACGGTCCATCATCAAAAGCGTACTGCACGACCGGATCTCGTACGGCGTGTAATCGCGCCATTTAAGCTTCCCCGAAGCCCTCTCATCGAAGAACGTCAGGTAACGATCAAACGTGCCTTTGAGGGCTTGCTTCGGAATCCAGCGCAGTTCTCCGCACGGGTACACGCCAACCGCTGTCGATGTCGCGTCGAAGTCCCCCAGTTCCGCGCATCCCGGAAAGTAATCGATCTTCTTTTCCGCCATCACAAGGCGCACCGAGTTGTAGAAATCCTTCCGGAACGTTTCCACCGCCTCAGTGAAACGCGCTGTATCCGCGGTTTCTCCCAATGCTTTGGCCATCGAGGCGGCGTCCTTCAGTCCGCGCAAGGCAAAAAAGTTATCCCAGTAGGAGTGCTTCGGTACGGAATACCCTTCGTGGCTGATCGATTCCGGCATCAAGCCGTACAAAGCGCGTTTCTCCGGAGGTCCGGTGATATAGTCGTTGGTCTTGCGCGTCTGCGTAAGTGCAATGATCTTCTCTGCCACACGCCGGCAGACGGGATACATCGCGCGCAGGAAATCCTTGTCGCTTGTGAAGCGGTAATACTGGTTCACGATGTAAAGGAACTGCCCGTGGCTGTCGTGCTCGGCCACAGGGTCCGCTCCGCGGCGGTCCACCACGCACGGCACCCACCCGTCAGGACGCACGTATTCCGAATACCACTTGATGAACTCGCGAACTTCCCGGAAGCGCCCCACTCGCAGAAGCGACGCAGAGGTCAGGGCTCCGTCGCGCATCCAACTGCGATCGTAACTGCGAGATCCCGGTTGAATCCCCGGCCCGTCGCGATTGATGAGAATGTAGGCGACGTTGGAACGCATGATGTCGATCAGGCGTTTCGCGGCCGGGGGGCCTTCAAATCCGGGGACCGATACTTCCGAAACGCGCCCCGCGTGTTCCTTCGCCTGTATCGAACCGACCAGCGCCTCGGTCAGCGGAATGTCCTTCCCCTCGTCTCCCTCGCGCAACACGGCCATCGTGACTGGGTATTCCTCGCCAGGCTCCAGATCGAAGTCGAATACGAAAGCACCGCTGGCCCAGCCCGACGGATCGGTGATTGACGTCGCGGTCGGCACATCGTTATTCGCCAGTCGCGCGATCAGTGCTCCCTCGTCAAACGTCATTGCGCCGAAAGCGTGCGGAAGGGTAATCGGCTGGATTCTCTCGCGCCCGTCCACACTCAAGACCTTTCCGTCCCATATCAACGACCTGATTGGCGCAACTCCGCCCTGAACATTCAGGAACTGCCACGGCGGATTGACCTGATACGGGCGAACGGCGAGGAACAGCCTTCCCTTCCGACGACCTGATGTTGTGTTCTTAATCTTGTATCGAAGGTACAGACGCTCTGCGGGACCGCTCTGTACAAACGGTTCAATCGTCAGTTGAACACCGGCATTCCACGCCACCGAAGGTGTTACCGCTTCTTTCAACGCGGGCGTTGACCGTACGTTGCTCCAGTTCCTGAATTTGCCGTCAACCAACAGGAACGATTCGATGGAGGGCCTCTGTTTGTCGAGTTCCACGCGGCCGTCGATATCAATGAGAGACTCGCGCCAGTCCCCGTTGAATCCAACGACTGTCCAAGCCGTGTTGCGGCCAAGGAATGCACGGGGATAATAGCCCACGGGCGAGGCAAGCGCCACGGACTTCATGAAGGCGTTGGGCGACTCGGAGAACGAAAGGTCCTTGATTTCGAATCGGCTTACACCAACGCCGTTGGGACCCGGTGTAAAGGTCAAGCGCAAGAAGCGTGACTCGGTATCCGGCATCGCGACGAACCAGCGTTTCCCCCCAGGCCGGTCAGCCTTGTGTATGGTCTCCCATTCCTCACCGTCGGCTGATACCTCTACTTTGGCGTCGGCGGGCGGCATGCCGGGCTCCCAGTCAAGGACGAAGCCGCCGTACTCCCGGTTGTGGCCAAAGTCCAGCGTCCGACTGAACGCACCGCCTTCAGCCTGTCTCCAGACCACGGTCGGTTTGAATGGAACCGGTTTCGCGGAATCACCCTTAACACCACCGGAATACGCAACGGTTGGCCTGCCGGAATAAGGATGTACCGGCGGCAGTTCACGGAATTCTAGGTCGTCTATCCACACTGTGCCTTTGCCGCCTGTGTAGGCGGCAATGCCTATCTGCAAAGTACCGGCTCGTTTCAGGTCTCCCCCGCCGGCAGGACCCCAGGCGAACCTGATGTCTCGTTTGCGTAAGCGTACGATGGACCAGTTTGACGGGAACGTGTAATTGACCTGATTGCGCCACCACACGCTGTCACCCTGTTCGTCCATCAGTTTGAACTCGAGGTTCTGGTTTGGAGAGATGGCGCTGATGCGGAACCGGAACTCGTAGTTCTCCGGAAGATCAAGATACAGCTCCCTCTCAGCCAGCACGAAACCGGCCTGTCCTTTGAAGTCATAGTCCAGGCGCATGGACGGTCCGGAATCCGTCTCGTCTCGTGTCAGGATCAGAACAGCGCCCTCGGAGGTGATCGGCTTCCACTTCGAGACATCATCGAACGCGTCAAGAACATCGGCGTTGGCGTTGCAGGCGATCAAAACCATTCCCAATACGGTCAAGGTAAACGTTTTCATAAGCCCATCATGCCTCACAAAACCACCTCCCGGCAACGGCGCTCGGTAACAATTCGTTACGCATCCGCCTAACGTATTGTTATCGACAATTCTTCAGTTGATACGTTTTGCCTGTTACCCCAAAATGGAATGTGATGCCCGCACCCTTCGCAACCGACATGCCAGTTACCGAACAACAGCCGCGCATCGTTGTGCTTGATACCTTCACCGCCAGCCGTATCGCCGCCGGTGAAGTTGTCGAACGCCCGGCCTCAGCGCTCAAGGAGTTGGTCGAAAACGCTATCGACGCCGGCGCGACCCGCATAGATGTCGAGTGGGAGGAAAGCGGCGTTCGGTTATTGCGCGTCAGCGATAACGGCGGAGGGATGACCGGAGAGGAAGCCGCCCTGGCCCTGCAGAGACACGCCACCAGCAAGATTCGCAGTGCGGACGACCTGGAAAACCTCAGCACCCTCGGATTCCGGGGCGAAGCGTTGCCAAGCATCGCTTCAGTGTCCCATTTGCGCCTTCTGACCGGCAACGGCGAGTCGGCGACCGAGGTTCGAGTCAACGGCGGCGAGATCGAGGGGATCAGGCCTGCCGTCCGCGAGCGCGGCACCGATGTGTGGATCCACAACCTGTTTTTCAACCAGCCGGCGCGCGCCCGTTTCCTGAAATCGGCAACCACCGAGAATGCCCAGAATATGGATGTTGTGACGCGACTGGCGATGGCTCATCCGAAAATTGCGTTCCGTGTTCGTGTGGACGGGCGCGAAGCGCTGAGAACCTCGGGTTGCGGAGACTATGCCGAAACGGTGGCGGAAGCGCTGGGCGCCAATGTGGCGCGCGACTTGGTTCCGGTGCGGTGCGAAACCGAGAACATCGTCGTCCACGGCTATGTGTCCCGCCCTACCCTCACCCGTCCCACGCGGGCCGGCCAGCACTTCTGGGTGAACAGGCATCCCGTACAGAACCGGGTTCTCCTGCATGGTTTCGATTCCGGCTACCGCGCCATTCTACCCACGGACCGCCATCCCTATGTGGTGCTCTTTGTGGAGATGCCGCCCGGCACGGTTGATGTGAATGTGCATCCCCGGAAGGCGGATGTGCGGTTCCAGCGGGAACAGACGGTTCACTCGGCGGTCTACCACGCCGTGCGCGAGGGGCTTCTGGCGGCGGACCTGCGCCCGGAACTGGACCCGGAACCGCTACTGCCCGCGCCCGGTTTCGGCGAGATTCATCCGTTGTTGCCGATGAATCACGGTCCTGTGACGTTTCTGCCGCCTCCTTCGACGCAACCGGCTCCGACCCCGGCCGCCTACGACCCGGAGGATCCCTTCGCCGAACCGCCTCCCGCCGTACCGCAACCCGAAACGCCGCAGGCGACCCAACCGGCCACCGGAATGCGAACCACATTCCGCGTGCTAGGGCAGATTCAAAACACATTCCTCGTTGTGGAGGGCGACAAAGGTTTGATGCTGGTCGACCAGCACGTGGCGCACGAACGGGTGCTTTATGAGGAACTGGCGCGCCAGATGTCGTCTTCCGCGCCGGACAGCCAGCACCTTCTGCTCCCTATGTCGGTCCAACTGGAGCCTTCGGAGATGGCTGTCTGGAAGACGAACCGCGCCGGACTGGAAAGCGCCGGTTTCGAGATTGAGGAGTTCGGAACGGATTCGGTGCTTATACGCGCAGTTCCGGCACTGCTGGCCTCCCGGTTCACCGAGCGCTCCTTCAAGGACTTTCTGAGCGGAATGGTCGAAGGCGGTCCCGTCGGGTCTTCGGACGACTTGCGCGAACATATCCTGAGCACAGCGTCGTGCAAGGCGGCCGTCAAGGCGGGCGACGTGTTGGAGCCGGAGGAAATGAGCGGCCTGATGGAAGCCCTGTTCCGAACCACCAATCCCTATCTATGCCCGCACGGACGCCCGATTATTTTACATCTTACCGTCGATGAACTTCTCAAGAAGTTCCAGCGCGCCTGAATCCATGTCCGACACCAAAAGTGATACAAACTCGCGACCTCCCGATGTGATGGTGCGAGAAATGCCCTCCGAAATGCGTCCTCGCGAGCGCCTGGAGCAATTCGGCGCTTCTGCGCTGAGCAAGGAGGAACTCGTCGCCATCCTGCTGAGGATGGGCGCGCAGGGCGAATCCGTTGTCTCCGTTTCGAAGCGACTCCTGACCCGGTTTGGAGATCTTCGTTCGCTTGCCTCCGCTTCTCTGGAGGAGATCGCCGACGTGCGCGGTATCGGGCGCGTCAAGGCCATCACCATCAAGGCCGCCATGGAACTCGGCATGCGTTTAGCGGAAGAAAAAGTGGACCGTAGCGAACCGATACGTACAGCCGAAGACGTTTGGCGCCTCTACGGGCCGAGGATGCGCCAACCTGACAAGGAGCGGTTCTGCGTGATCCTGTTGGACACGAAGAATCAGGTGCTTGAGTTTCACACGGTCTCGGTCGGAACGCTGAACGCCAGCCTGGTCCACCCGCGCGAAGTGTTTCGCGAAGCGATTCGCCGGGGTTGCCACAGCATCATCTGCGTGCACAACCACCCCAGCGGAGATCCGACGCCCAGCGCGGACGACATCGCTGTCACGAAGGACCTGGTCAAGGCCGGCGAAATCATGAAGATCCGCGTGCTGGACCACGTGATAATCGGCGAAACACGATGGGTTAGCATGCAGGAGACGGGCCTGATATGAAATCCCGTATACGAATCGCGTTTCTTCTCGCATGGACAATTGTGATGACTATGACGACTCCATCTACGGCCATGACACCGGTACCCGCGCCCCGGGGCAAAACCGATGTATTCGTGAACCGTAGCCTGGTCGACCGGGCTGAAGTTTCGAATCTGCGATTTGATACACGCCTGGGCGGCTTCCGCCTTCAAGATGATCCCGCCGGCGGTTTCTTGGAAAGAGGGTCGGTAACTTCGGATTCTGTTTTTTACGAATCCGGCGTGACCTCCGTCGTGCCGTCGTGGAACGCGGACTGCCCGAACGGGACCTTCGTACGCATCGAATTGCAGGCCAGACCGGATGCGGAGTCGGAGTGGAGCGCGTGGTACCAGATTGCCAACTGGGGTGATCCGAACGTTGCGGAGACGAGGAATCCCGAGACCGTTCTCAAGGGAGACGCCTTCGCCAGGGTCGTGGAGGACATCCTTGAACTGAGCCGCCCGTGTACTCAGTTGAGGTACCGGATTACCCTCTTGACCACGGACAAGACGGCATCTCCCCTGCTGACACTGGTGGCCCTCGCGGCCATCAACAGGAATCTGGTCAATGCCCCGGATGACTCGCGCGGACCCGCCTGGGGGCGATCAGTGAAGTGCGATTTCATCTCGCAGGTCGTTCAGCCTCGCGACCTCGCCTGGCGGGTATGCGGCCCGACCTCACTGACCATGGCCCTGACCGCCCACGGCGTCAGCCTGAAGGTCCCATTCGTGGCTGAAAGGGCGTGGGATATGGTCAATGCCATTTACGGAAACTGGCCGTTTCTGGCCGCCGCTGCTTCCGACCTTCTTCGCCGATATGAGAACGCCATTCCCCAGAAGAAGGGCTTCAGAAAGGCTTTTCAGGCATATGTGATGTGGCCGTCCGACTGGAAGGCCGTGGAGCGCGAAATCCTCAGCGGCAACCCCTGCATCCTGAGCATGAGGTTTGAACGCGGCGAGTTGTCTGTCGATCCGGAAAGGCGCAGTGACGGGCACCTTATTGTGGTCCGCGGTTTTACTAAGAACGGAGACGTGATGTGCCTGGATCCCGCGTACCGCGAGGAGAAGAACGGACGCATCACATATAACCGGCAGGAACTTCACAACGCGCGTCACGGCGGCCCGATCATCGTCCTGCACCCGTATTCGAAGTAACGGCACGGTTTTCGTGTTACGGGCGATGGGCACGGCATGCCCATCTGTACCAACTAAATCGACTAACTGAGCGTAAATCGTGTCATTTCGAGCGTAGCGAGAAATCTGCGGTTGCTTTTCCCGCCGCAAGCGGCGGGTGGGATGAACCGCAGATTCCTCACATTCGTTCGGAATGACACACT